>JBIQKQ010000078.1:0-14144 GCA_044506365.1 Hyphomicrobiales bacterium | reverse complement strand
GGACCGGTCAATGACACAGGCAGATCGATCGGCCTGATTGGATCAAGGCCGGTTCGCGTCACAAGCCGATGTCAGGTGAGCGGCGGGGGCGCGGCGGCGAAGCGCCGAGCGGAGGTCCCGGGAATGAAAGACCGGATACCCCTCCTGCGCTTTGATGCCCGCAGCCTTGCCCATCCTCCCAGTCATGTCCTTATGTTTTGGGAAATCTTGGCCTGGGCATTCAAGGCAGGCGATGCATCCTGCGCTGCGTATGATCCCGCAATAGCCAGGCTTCGCGTTTCGCTATTCCGCGCGGATGTTGTAACCACGAGACGCAATCGCGCTCAGAGGGACACATGCGGGACGCCGCTTACGAGATCGAGCATCGCTGGGTGCACATCCAGTACAGGGAGGATGCTGCCTTCGTCGAATCCTACGGCTTTTCCGGCAATCAGGGCGCGGTCAATCTCGAGGGCCTCCTGATGACGCCGAAAGGCGTGCCCTCCTCCACCCTGCTCATCTTCATGCATCCGGCCTCGACCCTGCAACTTCTTCCCGTTCCGCAGGCGACGGCAAAAGCCGGATGGCACGTGCTCTGCGCCGCCAGCCGCTATGCGAAGAACGACACCGCGCTGATCTTCGAAAAGGTGCTTCTCGATCTCGGCGCCTATATCCGGCACGCAAAAGAGCAATGGGGCTACGAGAAGATCGTGCTTGCCGGATGGAGCGGCGGCGGATCGCTCGCCCTGTTCTATCAGTCGCAAGCCGAGGGCCCGTCAATCACGCAGACGCCGGCCGGCGATCCGGTCGGAATTGCGGACGCGAAGCTGATCCCGGCCGACGCGGTGATCGTCCAGGCGGCGCACATTTCCCGCGCCACCATGCTGCGCGACATGATTGATCCCTCCGTGAAGGACGAGCAAGATCCGGACAATCGCGATCGCGCGCTCGACATCTATGACCGGAGCAATCCGAACCGACCGCCTTATTCGGCGGACTTCATTGCGGCCTATCGCGCGGCGCAGTTGGCGCGCATGAGGAAGATCACAGCCTGGGTCAAGGACACCCTCGCGATTCTGAAGGCGCGCAACACCGCCGAGATCGAGCGCGGCTTCGTCACCCATCGCACGCTGGCGGAGCCCCGCTTTCTCGATCCTTCGCTCGATCCGAACGACCGCAAGCCGGGCTCGTGCTATCTCGGCAATCCGGAGACCGCCAATACCGGCCCGGTCGGTCTCGCGCGGTTCTCAACCTTGCGGTCCTGGCTGTCGCAATGGTCGATCGATGATACCAATGCCGATGGTCTGCGGTGCGCCGCGCGGATTTCTGCGCCGCTGCTGGCGATCGAGAATTCGGCCGATGATGCTGTGCCGCAGCCGCACACCGCCGCGATCTTCAAGGCGGCGGGCAGCGCTGACAAGGCCATGCACGTGATCCGCGGGGCGACGCATTATTACGCGGGCCAGCCCGACAAGCTCGCAGAGGCGCTGGCAATCACCCGGCAATGGCTGACGGAGCGCGGCCTTGCGTGAGCGCGCCAGCAAGCCGGTGATCGGCGGCCGCGTGGGCGGCCGCACTGAACTCGACGGACGGTCGGTGATCCTGCTCACCGCCAACAACTATCTCGGCCTGGCCGGCGATCCCGACATCATCGAGGCGTCCTGCGCGGCCGCGCGACAATACGGTAGCGGCACGACGCTCAACCCGCCGCTCGCGACCACGCCGCTGCACGAGGCGCTGAGCAATACGCTGGCGCGTTTCCACGACACGGATTCGGCGCTGCTGTTCAATTCCTGCACCGCCGCCAATGTGACCGTCGCCTGCACGCTTGCCGGCAAGGGCGACGTCATCTTCAGCGACCGGCTCAACCATGCCAGCATCATCGACGGCTGCCGGCTGAGCGGGGCGGAAACCCGCATCTATGAAAATCGCGATCTGAATCATCTGGAATCACTTCTGAAACAGCCGCATGACGGAGCCAAGCTCGTCATCACCGACGGCATTTTCAGCATGGAGGGCGATGCCGCCGACCTGCCGCGCATGATCGCGCTGTGCCGGCGTCATGCGGCAATACTTGTGGTCGACGAGAGCCACGCCGCTGGCGTCACCGGCCCCGGCGGGCGCGGCACTGCGGCGGCGCAGGGCTGTGTCGGCGAAGTCGATCTCTATACCGGGACGCTGTCGAAGGCGTTCGGCGGCTTCGCCGGCGGCTATGCGGCAGGACGGGCCGATCTCATCAAAAAACTGCACGACCATGGCCGGTTCTGGATGTTCACCACTGCGATGCCGCCCTCTTCGGCGGCCGGCGCGCTGGCCGCGCTCGAACGGGTGATGCGCGACGATACGCTGGTCGCGAGGCTGATGGAGAATACCGCGCGATTGCGCGCGGGCCTGACGGCGATCGGCCTCACCATCCTCGGCCACGACCACCCAATCACCCCGATAGTGGTCGGGGACGAGGACAAGGCGCGGGAATTCAGCCGCGAACTGCTTGAGGAGGGCGTTTATATCGGCGCCATCTGCTTTCCGATCGTACCGCGTGGCGAAGCGCGGCTGCGGGCGCAGCCCTCGGCGACCCATTCCGCGACCGATATTGATGAAGCCGTTGCGGCGATCGGCAGAGCGGCCCGACGGATCGGCGTGACCGGCTGAGCGATTGCGCACGCAAACTGCGGTCGCTGGCGTTGTGCCGGAAAAAATGGGCTTGACGGGCCGCAAGCCAGATGGCCCGATCCGGGTCACAATAAAAACTCCGGGAGGATCCAAATGTCTCGTCTTGCCAAGGCCACGAGGTATGGCAGCGCTGCGCTCGCTTTCGTAGCATTTGCGGGCTTTTCGCCGACAACCCACGCCCAGACTACAACCCTGACGATGTCGAGCTGGGTGTCGCCGCAACACCTTCTGACCAAGGACGTGCTCGCGGTCTGGGCCCAGAATGTGGAAAAAGCCACCAATGGCCGCGTGAAGCTGCAGATGCTGGCGAAGCATCCATCGGCGGCTCCCGGTACGTTTGACGCGGTCCGCGACGGGCTGGTCGACGTATCCTACGTGACCGCGAGCTATACGCCGGCGCGCCATGTGCTGCCGCTGCTGCCCGAACTGCCGGGCGGCGGCGCGACCGCCGAAATCAACTCGGTCGCTTTCTCGCGCATCCACTGGAAATACTTCCAGCCGGTCGGCGAGTACAAGGGCGTCAAGCTGCTTGGCGTGTGGACCCATGGTCCCGGCCAGATGTTCAACACCAAACGTCGGATCAACACGATCGAGGATCTGTCCGGCATGAAAATCCGCTCCGGCGGCGGCATCTCCGAACAGATGGCGCGAGCCCTCGGCGCTTCGCCCTTCGTCAAGCCGGCGCCGGAGTCCTATGAACTCCTTAGCTCCGGCGTCGCAGACGGCACGTTCTTCCCGCTGGAATCCATCATCTCCTTCAAGCTCGACAGCGTGGTGAAGCACGCCACGCTGTTCCCGGGCGGGTTCTATGGCTCGGCGTTTGGCTTCTTCATGAACGAGGACAAGTGGAACAAGCTCAGCAAGCAGGATCAGGACGCCATCATGTCTGTCTCGGGCGAAGCGGTGGCACGGCTCGCCGGGAAGGCCTGGGACGCCACCGACCGTGCGGCCATGGAGGTCATGAAGAAGGCCAATATCGACATCCAGCCCGCCTCGCCTGAACTGATCAAGGCGGTGCAGGAGCGCTCGAAGGCTATCATTGACAAGTGGATCAAAGACGCGACCGCAAAGGGCGTCGACGGCCAAAAGGTGTATGCCGAGTTCCATGAGGAATTGAAGCGCGTCGCCGCCGAAAAATAGCGGTCGCCTGTGCGCTCCGACCGTCACGATGGCGGCGTCTGGCTCGATCGCGTGCTGGGCGCCGCCGCCGCGTTGTTACTCTTTGGTCTGATGGCGATCACCACGGTCGATGTGGCCGGTCGTTACATCTTCAACTGGCCATTGCGCGGCGGTTTCGAGATCACCGAGCTGCTGTTACTAACGTTGATCTTTGCGGGCCTGCCGCTGGTGTCGCGCGCGGACGAACATGTCACGATGGACTTCATCGACGCCGCGCTCGGGGCGCGCGGCCGCCGCCTGCTGCGCCGGGTGGTGGACATTGTGTGCGGGATCATCATCCTCGGCCTGGCGTGGCGCGTCTATGTCAAGGCCGGGAAGATCGCGGGCTATGGCGATACCACCGATGTCCTTCTCATTCCGGTCGGCCCCTTTGTCTATTTCATGGCATTGATGGTGGCGGTCACGGCAATCGTCCACCTCATCAAAGCCTTTCTGCCGGGCCGCGACGAACCGCCTAAGGCTTTCGATCCCGACAAGGCGAGCCCGACATGACCGAAGCCCTTGTCGGCCTGGGCGTCATGCTGATGCTCTCCCTGCTGCGCATTCCGATCGCCTTTTCGATGGGCGTCGTCGGCTTTCTCGGGGTCGCCTATCTGCGCGACTGGAATTTCGCGCCCGCCATGGCGATGGTCGAAACCAAGGTCTACGAGACCGGCCGCAATTACACGCTGTCGGTCATCCCGCTGTTCATTCTGATGGGCAATTTCGTCTCGCGGGCCGGCATGTCGAAAGAGCTCTTTCGCGCCGCCTACACCTTTGTCGGGCACCTGCGCGGCGGGCTTGCGATGGCGACGGTCGTGGCCTGTGCCGGCTTCAGCTCGATCTGCGGCTCGTCGATTGCGACGGCCGCGACCATGGCCAAGGTCGCCTACCCCGCCATGAAGGATCTTGGCTATTCGGACCGCCTGTCCACCGGCTCGATTGCCGCCGGCGGCACGCTCGGCATCCTGCTTCCACCATCGACCCTGATGGTGATCTACGGCGTGATGACCGAGACCAATATCGGCAAGATGTTCGCCGCCGGCATCCTGCCCGGTATTCTTGCGACCTTTCTGCTGTGCCTGGCGGTGCAATGGACGGTGAGGCGGCATCCCGATTCCGGGCCGCGCGGCGAACGCTCCACCTGGTCGCAGCGCCTGCGCGCTCTCGAAGGCGTCTGGGCGGTCGTGCTGCTCTTCGTGATCGTGATGGGCGGCATCTATGGCGGCGTATTCACGACCACCGAAGCCGCCGGCATCGGCGCATTCGGCGCGTTCTGCATCGCGCTGGCGCGGCGCGCCCTGTCGTGGCGCACATTGCTCGACGCGCTTGTCGAGTCCGGACGCACCACGGCGATGCTGTTCGTCATCCTCACGGGCGCCCTGATGTTCGCCGAGTTCGTCAACTACACGACGATGCCCGACGACCTGAAAACGCTGGTCTCGACGCTCAAGCTCTCGCCCATCATGGTGGTCACCGCGATCTGCGTCATCTACGTCCTTCTCGGCACGGCGATGGAAGAGCTGTCGATGATCCTGCTCACCGTGCCGGTGTTCTTCCCGCTGGTGGTGCACTTGGGCTTCGACCCGATCTGGTTCGGCGTTCTGATCGTGGTGGTCGTCGAGATCGGACTGATCAGCCCGCCGGTCGGCATGAATCTGTTCGTGCTGAATGCATTGCTGCCGCACGTCCCGATCATGACATTGTTCCGGGGTGTCTTGCCGTTCGTGATCGCCGATATCGTCCGGCTCGCGATCCTGATCGCATTTCCGGTGATCTCGCTGTGGCTGCCCAGCATGATGCGGTAAGCCCGCGCTGCCGCCGCTACGGCAATCCCGCTTTCGCCAAGCCATCGACGATGCGTTGAAAATCGCGGGCATCCTTGTAAGGCAGCACACGCTCGCGCTGCGCCAGAGAAAAATCCGGGTTGACCTTCAGCATGCCCGCCCATGCGGAGCGCGCATCGTCGATCCGGCCGAGATGGCCGTAGCAGGCGGCCAGCAGCATGCGGCTGGAATCGGTGCCAGGACTGCGGGCGATCCGGTCTTTGAGGAGCTGGGCCGCGGTCTCGTAATTACCGAGCGAAAAATGCGCCTGCGCCACGAAATGCAGCAGGATCGGCGGAAAGTGCGGGTCGAGCCGCATCGCCACTGCGAACTCCTCCAGTGCCTCAGCCGCGCGACCGGAAAACATCAGCACGTATCCGGTTGCCCCGTGTCCTTGCGCGAAGTTCGGGTCGATGGCGATCATCTGGCGGCATTCCGCGAGCGCAGCGGCGTGATCGCGCCGCCATAGCAGCACGTTGCCGAGCGCCATGTGGCTGACCGGCTCCTGCGCGTCGAGTTCGAGCGCGCGGCGCGCCCAGCGCTCCGCATCGTCCAGTGCCGCCGCGGAATCCTCCGCCCAGCCGCTGGCATATTCCGAGATGGCGGCAAGCGCGAGGCCTGCATGCGGCGCGGCAAAGCTTGGATCGATCGCGATGGCGCGGCCATGCAGCACCTTGGCCTCCGCAATCGCTTCGCGGGAGCCGCGACCCAGCAACTGGCGCGCACGTAGCCAGTTTTCGTAGGCTTCGACACTGGATGTACCTCGCCGGCTCAGCCGTTCCTGTTCGCGTTTCGTCAGCTTGACGGAGAGCACGCTGACGATCTTCTCCACCACTTCGTCCTGCGTTGCGAAAATGTCGGTGAGCTCCCGGTCGAACCGATCGGCCCACAAATGCCCGCCATTGGCGGCGTCGATCAGCTGCGCGGTGATCCGCACCCGGTTGCCGGCCTTGCGGATGCTGCCTTCAAGCACGAAGCGCACACCGAGATCGCGGCCGATGTCCTGTATCCGGACCGAGCGGCCCTTGTAGGCGAACGAGGAGTTGCGCGCGATCACAAACAGACCCGAGACCTTCGACAGATCGGTGATCAGGTCCTCGGTGATACCGTCGCTGAAAAACTCCTGTTCGGCGTCGCTGCTCATGTTCATGAACGGCAGCACGGCGATCGACGGCTTGTCGGGGACCAGCGGCGGCGCATTCAGCGTCGTGCCCGGCGCAAACCCCGGCAGCGCAATCCGGAACACGTGAACCGGAGATGCGATGTTCTTGAGTGCCTGCTCGCCGATATCCTCCAGCGCAATGCCAGGCGAGGCGTGAACGAAATCACGCACGGCGCGCGAGATATATACCGTGCCGGGTTCTGCGATGCCTTCCAGACGCGCCGCGACATTCACGCCGTCGCCATGGATATCGCCCTCGTCCACGACGACGTCGCCGAGATTGATCCCGATGCGGAATTGGATGCGGCGATCCGGGGCTAGATCCGCGTTGCGGTCGGCCATTCCCTGCTGCACTTCGATTGCGCAGCGGACCGCCTTCACCGGGCTCGCGAACTCCGCCAGAAAGCCGTCCCCCGTCGTCTTGACGATGCGGCCCTGATGCGCGGCGATCTTGGGATCGATCAGTTCGCGGCGATGGGCCTGGAAGCGCGCGATCGTGCCCTCCTCGTCGTCACCGATCAGTCGCGAATAACCGGCGACGTCTGCGGCAAATATGGCGGCAATCCGGCGTTCCATCTTAGTATCAGTCTCGCGAAAAACCGCGCAAGCTACGCATGGCGTACAATACCGCTTTCGCGTCAGATATGCTCAATAGGCGAACAGCTCAATTGGTCCTGCCCCTCCATGGCTGACGACAAAATCCGCTCCGGCCCTGCGATCTATTTCGACGGAGTCACGTCTGCGCAGCATGCGGTGACCGTCACCTGCGTGCCACGCGGCCTAGAGATTTCCGACACCGGAGGCAAGCTGATGGCGGTATGGCCGTATGACCGCCTGTCACATCGCAACGCTCCGGCCCGTCTCTTCCGACTTGGATTGCGCGACAGCGACCGGCTGGAACGAATTGAGATCGCGGATCATGACATCGCCGAGGCCATCGAGATGGCCTGTCCGGATATCGACCGGGGCGACGCCAAGGACCGAGCCGAGCGGCGCGGCGCCGTCGGCTGGAGTCTCGCCGCTGTTGCGTCGCTGCTGCTGATGGCGTTCTACGGCCTGCCGCAGTTTGCCGATGAGTTGGCACGCGTGCTGCCATATCAGATCGAGCAGAGTCTCGGCCGCGCCGGCGACATCCGATTCCGGACCACGTTCGACATCGGCCCACCGGAACGCCCGTTCGAATGCGGGGACGGCCCCGATGAGGCGAACGGCAAGGCCGCGTTCGACAAGCTGATCGGCCGCATTGCCGACGGCGCAGGCCTGACAACCCCGATTCAGGCCGCGGTGGTTCGCCGCGACGAGCCCAACGCCTACGCGCTTGCCGGCGGGCATGTCTATGTCCTGCGGGGATTGCTCGAAACGGCAAAAGATGTCGACGAGGTGGCGGCGATCGTCGCGCACGAACTCGGCCATGTCGCGAATCGCGACGGCAGCCGCAGCGTGCTCCAGTCAGCCGGGCTTTCGCTGATTTTCGGCATGCTGCTCGGAGACTTTATCGGCGGCGCGGCCGTGGTCGGCGCGGCCCAGTCGCTGCTGACGGCCCGGTTCTCGCGCAGCAGGGAGACGGCGGCCGACGATTTCGCTGTGCGGACGCTGCAGGAGCTGAAGGCCAATCCGCGCGCACTGGCGACGTTCCTCGAACGCGTCGCGACGCGGCCGAAGCCCCAGGGCATGTCGATCCTCCTTGGGCACCCCTCGGTGCGCGAACGTGTTGCGCGAATCAAGACGATGGCGCCGGCCTCAGAGGAAGGTCAGCCGCTGCTCGATGACGCCGAGTGGCAGGCCTTGAAACAGATTTGCGTGGATCACAGGTAATGTATCCAAGACAATCAGAGCCGTCCGATGGCGGCGCATCGAGCCTGACGATCAGGAAGGCCGTGATGACCGCAACCGGGCGAGACGCAGAGCCGGCATCCCTCACACCCGAGGACCTCGACGCGCTGCGACGCGCCGTGCAATCCCTCGAAGATCCGAGTCTCGCCGCCCGTCTCACCAACATGGTCGGAAAGCCGATCGAACTGGTCGGCGCCGCACTTCCGGCAACCGCGTCGAATGCGGTTTCCGCGGCGACGTCGAAGGCGCTCGAAATGGCGCTCAAGGTGGCGATCAGGACCATGCGGCGCGAGCCTCAGGCCGGATCGCAGCTGCTGCACCGGGCGCTTGCGACTGCATCCGGCGCGGCCGGCGGCGCGTTCGGACTGGCGACGCTGCCGATCGAGCTGCCGGTCTCCACCATCATCATGCTGAGGTCGATCGCCGACATCGCGCGCAGCGAGGGAGAAGACCTGTCGGACCCGGAGGCGGCGCTGGCCTGCGTACAGGTCTTTGCGCTCGGCGGGCGCAGCGGCTCGGATGATGCCTCGGAAAGCGGATATTTCGCCTTGCGCGGCCTGCTTGCGAAATCGGTGACGGAAGCGGCGCGCTATGTCGCGCAGCGCGGCGTGGTCGCAGAAGGCGCGCCGGTACTCGTGCGCTTCCTCACGCAAGTGGCTTCGCGCTTTGGCGTGGTGGTGACGCAAAAGGTGGCGGCGCAGACCTTCCCGGTGATCGGCGCGCTCGGCGGCGCCGCGGTCAATTACGCCTTCCTCGAACATTTCCAGGACGTGGCGCGCGGCCATTTCACCGTGCGTCGACTGGAACGCATCTACGGAAAAGACCTCATCGAGAAGGAATATACCCGCCTTGCCGAACATCGCTGACGCTGCGCCACGCCATGCCGCGCTCGCCGCCGTAATGGCACTCTCCCTCCTCGGTTGCTCCAACGCATACGCCCAGGACGTGCCGCCTCCGCCGGAGATTTCCGCGGTGCCGATCCCGGACGGGCAGATTGACCGTGCGCTCGGTCAACTCGACGTGCTCGCCGCAGAGATCATGCGGCGGAGCGGCATTCCCGGAATGGCGGTTGCGGTCGTGCGCGACGGCCGCACGGTCTATGCGAAGGGATTTGGCATTCGCAAAGCGGGCACCCGCGAGCCGGTCGATGCCGACACCGTCTTCCAGATCGCCTCGCTCTCGAAGCCGATCACCGCCACGGTGGTGGCGCGTCAAATACAGGCCGGGACGGTGGCGTGGGACACACCGGTGGCGAAGCATTTGCCGTGGTTCCGGCTGAAGGAGCCGTGGGTCACATCGCATGTCACGATCGGCGATCTGCTCAGTCACCGATCAGGCTTACCCGATCACGCGGGCGATGAGCTGGAGGATCTCGGCTTCGACCGGCGGCAGGTCCTGGAGCGGCTGCGCTTCCTGCCGCTCGCGCCGTTCCGCGTCAGCTACGCCTATACCAATTTCGGATTCACCGCCGCCGCGGAAGCGGTCGCCGTGGCCTCCGGCAAGGACTGGGCAACGCTGTGCGAGGAAGCGTTGTTCAAGCCGCTCGGCATGACCTCGACCAGCACGCGCTTTGCCGATTTCGAAGCGCGCAGCAACCGGGCGTTTGGCCACATCAAGGTCGGCGAAGGATTTGAGGCCAAGTATCAGCGCCGCCCGGACGCGCAGGCGCCCGCGGGCGGCGTCAGTTCTTCGATCAATGATCTGGCGCGCTGGCTCGCGATGATCACAGATGGCGGCGCGATCGGCGGCCGCGTCTTTCTCGAGAAGAAAGCGCTGTTGCCAGCGATGTCGCCGCAGGCCTTTTCCGGCCAACCCTCGACCTTCACCGCGCGCCCGGGATTCTACGGTTACGGCTTCAATGTCGGGGTGACGCCTGCCGGACGCGTGAGCTTCAGCCACTCCGGCGCGTTCGCGATGGGCGCGGGAACAAATTTCGTCATCCTGCCATCAGCCGGAATCGGAATCGTCGTTTTGACCAACGCCGCACCAACCGGTGCGGCCGAAGCGCTGACGGCGCAATTCATCGATCTCGTGCAGTTCGGCAAGATCGAGCGCGACTGGTACGCGGGATATCATGCAGTGGTGGCGCCGACGAATGCGCCAACCGGCAGTCTCGTCGGCAAGCCGCGCCCGGCAAGCCCGACGCCGGCCGCCGACCTTGCCGCCTATGAAGGGACCTATACGAACGACTATTTCGGGCCGGCGCAGATCGTGCGCGGCAATGGCGGTCTCGTGCTCAAGCTCGGGCCGAAAGGTATGGCGTTTTCGCTCCGGCACTGGCACGGCAATGCGTTCACGTTCGAACCATCGAGCGAGAATGCGACCGACGGCTCGATCTCGCTCGCGACCTTCACGACTGCGGCCAACGAGCGCTTCCGCGACCTCACCATCGAATATCTGGACGGTGAGGGTCTCGGTGCGTTCCGCCGCAAGTGACGCCTTCAGTTGCCGGGCGGCGGCGGCACATCGTCGAGTTCGGGCGAGGATGGCTTGCGATATTCGGCGTCTTGTTCCGCGGCGCGATCGAACATGCGCTGGAATGGCCCCTTGATCGGCGCGCCAAGCTGCGCGGGATCGTCCACCTCGCAGGAGCCGCCGACGCCGATCCGCGACTGCTCGCATTGCTGCAGGGTCGGGATGCCGCACGACCGGCCACCGGATTCGTCGAGCAGGCAATATTGGGCGGACGCAATGCCGGGGACAGCGAAAATGCACAACAGAGCGACGAGACCGCGCATAGCCTTGGGCACCTCCGCCGGGATCGGGCCGTGGCTATAGCATGTTCCGCCGGTTCTCGCGCACCCTCGCCGCATTGACACACGCACAACACAGTGATGACTGGCGAAGCGCCCGCGCCTTGGCGATAATGCCGACCATGCCCACGCCGAACATTGAAATGCGGACGACGCCCTCCCCGCGCGCCGCATCATAACCTGACATGACAGACACGAACCGCATCCCGGTCGCCATCGTCGGCGGCGGACCCGTCGGGCTCGCTCTCGCGCTCCTGCTCGATTACCATGGCGTGCGGTCCGTGGTCTTCAACAGCCAGGCGGGTACACGCTGGCATCCCAAGGGCTCGACCCAGAATGCGCGGACTATGGAGCATTACCGACGGCTCGGAGTCGCGCACAGCCTGCGCAGGCTCGGCTTGCCACCGGAGCATTCCGGTGACGTCGCCTACTTCACCCGATTCAATTCGCATGAACTGGCGCGACTGCGGATGCCGTCAGCCGCGGAAAAGGCCCGCGCGGTCGCCGACAGTGGCAAGCTTGATCAGTTTCCAGAGCCGCTGCTCCGCGCCAACCAGATGTATGTCGAAGCCTTCCTGCTCGAAGAGGCCGGCAGACGCGCGGGCATCACGCTGCGCTTCGGCTGCGAAGTCATCGACTTCACGCAAGCGTCGGACGGCGTCTCGATCGAGGCGGTGAATCTCGCGGACGGGTGCAAGGAAAGCTGGCGCGCCGACTATCTTGTCGGCTGCGACGGCGGCCGCTCGCTGGTGCGGCGCACGCTGGGCATCCGCTATGGTGGCGAAGAGACGCTGCGGCAGGCCTATTTCGGCGGCCGCATGTTCGCAAGCTATCTGCGCGCGCCGACGCTGTATCGCGATGTGCTGAAGGACCGCGCCTGCTTCCAGCACTGGGCGGTCAACCCCGACATCCGCACCACCATCATCGCCCTCAACGGTGTCGACGAATTCCTGTTCTGGATGCGGCCGAAAGATCCCGAGGCTGCTCCCGAAGACGAGGTGGTGCGGCGCGCAATCGCCGCCTGCTGCGGCGTCGATGTCCCGGTCGAGCCGATCGCGCATGCACCCTGGACCGCCGGCGTGGCGCTGGTGGCCGAGCGCTTCGCCGACGCGCGCGTGCTAATGGCGGGAGACGCGGTACATCTGTTCACGCCGACCGGCGGCTTCGGAATGAACACCGGCATCGACGATGCCGCCAATCTCGCCTGGAAACTCGCTGCGGTGCTGCAGGGCTGGGGCGGCCCGCATTTGCTCGAAACCTACGAGGCGGAACGACTGCCGATTGCCATCCGCAATACCGGCGCGGCGCGTGCGCTGGCCAGGAATATCGGCGATGTGCGCGTGCCGCCCGATCTCGAAGCGGACACGGAAGCGGGCGCCGCTGCGCGGCAGGAGCTTGGCGGCTATCTTTCGACCTTCGGTGAGGAATTCGCCTCGATCGGCGTGCAACTCGGCGCGCGCTATGACGGGTCGCCGATCGTTGCGGACGACGAGGCGCCGCCGCCGGACGATTTCGCGCGCTATGTGCCGAGCGCGGTGCCGGGCGGCCGCGCACCTCATGCCTGGCTCGGTGCCGGACGCGACGTCGGGGATTCGCTGTACGACCGGCTCGGCACCGGCTTCACATTGCTGCGGCTTGGTTCGCACGCGCCCGACGCCAGCGCATTGATGGCTGCCGCCCGGCTCATGGCCATGCCCCTTAAGCAGCTCGACATTGCCGACGACGACATCCGCGCGCTGTATGGCCGCGATCTCGTCCTGGTCCGCCCGGATCAGCACGTCGCCTGGCGCGGCAATGCGGTGCCGACCGACGCCGACGCATTGCTGCGGCGGCTGGCCGGCTTCGGCTGAGAGCTTGCGCTTTATTTCCGGTCTTGCGGGCCGGTGAACGGAACGAAGCGCACCGCAATCACCGCACGCGACGTTGTCCGGTCCGGCGCGGTCTTCTCGATCACGGTGAGTTGCTGGCCCGCCGATACCGGTCCGAGCGGCATGACGAGGCGTCCACCGACCTTCAGCTGATCGATCAGCGGCGGCGGCGCATGTCCGATCGCGGCGGTGACGATCATGGCGTCGAAAGGGCCGCATTCGGGAAAGCCGCGATAGCCGTCGCCGATCCGGACCTCGACATTGTCGTAGCCCTGCTCTTTCAGCGCGGCAGCAGCCTGTTCGCCGAGCGGGGCGACGATCTCCACCGTGCAGACCTTGCGTGCGAGCCGCGCCAGCACCGCTGCCTGATAGCCGGACCCGGTGCCGATTTCGAGAACGATATCGTCCGGCTTCACGGCGGCAAGTTCGGTCATCAGTGCGACGATATAGGGCTGCGAGATGGTCTGGCCGCGGCCGATCGGCAGCGGCCGGTCAGCATGGGCTTCGGCGCATGACGTCGGCCGCGTGATCAGCCGATGGCGCGCGACGCGGTCCATCGCCTGCAGCACACGCTCGGAGATCGGCGGCCCCGATCGCGCATAACCGCGGATGGTGTCGATCATGGCGGCGCGTTCGCGCGCGCAATCCGTGGCCGCTTCCGCGGCCAGCGGGACCGCGACAACGTCGAACACCGCCGCGAGCAGCCGTTTCCATCCAGGCATCGTGCCTCGCAGATCAAAACAGCGATTGCTGCCGGTCGTCCTTTTTCGTTCGACGGGCGGGCTTCGCAGCCGACGTCAGGTCTGTGGCGGGCGGCGCGGTATAGGGCGCGATCAGTTCCGGTCCGTCATGGATCGCGCGGTTGACCACCGGCGAAACCTCGTAGACTTCA
>JBIQKQ010000077.1:0-15763 GCA_044506365.1 Hyphomicrobiales bacterium | reverse complement strand
ACGATGTCGGGCGGGTGGTCAATCCGATGCTCGTGAAGGGCCAGGTGCATGGCGGTGTGGTGCAGGGTGTCGGGCAGATCCTGTTCGAGGACATCCGCTATGATGAGGATGGGCAGCTCCTGACCGGCTCGTTCATGGATTATGCGATGCCCCGCGCCGCGCATTTCCCCGCCTTCGTCTGCAAGGCGAATGAGGTGCTGACCCCGATGAACCCGCTCGGCGTCAAGGGCGCGGGCGAAGCCGGAACGGTCGGGGCGCTGGCGGCGGCTGTTAATGCGATCGTCGATGCGCTGTCGCCCTACGGCATCGAGCACATCGACATGCCCGCAACGCCGGAGCGGATATGGCGCACGATCCAGGACGCCAAGGCGGCGGGCTGATCTCTTGCTTGCCTCTGAAGGGGGAAGGTCGATGGCGGGTGCGACGCGCTTCGCGTGCGTGATTTTTCTGACCGCGCTCGCCTGCTCCTGCGCGCAGGAACAGCCCGCGGTCGTGACGACCGAGCCGAATATCGCGCCGGTCGACTACAAGGCGCAGATCCTCGCCTATCTGCGCACCTATCTGAACGATCCGACCGGCGTCCGCGGCGCCGCCATCGCCGAGCCGGAGCTGCGCAACATCCCCGGGACCTCGGTGCAGCGCTACATGGTATGTCTGCGCTTCAATGCGAAGAACACCGGCGGCAAATACGAGGGCAGTCGCGACCGGATGGTCGCGTTTCTCGCAGGCCGGCTCGATACGCTCGTGGCCGCGCCCAAGGAGCAATGCGCGAATGCGAACTGGCAGCCGTTTCCGGAACTCGAAAAGCTGAAGCGGTAGCGCTCAGGCGAACAGACGCACGGCCGAAAACGTCGCGATCATACCGGCGAATGCCAGCAGTAGCGGCTCGAGCCACGGCAGTTCCACGATTGACTTGATGGTGTCGCTCATCGCCAGCACGGACGTCTCACCGACGCTTGCGTCAGGCTCGGCCTCCGCGAGTCCGTCGGTCGAGACCGGACTCGTTGCTTCGGGCTCGGGCGATGCCTCAGCCACGGGTTGCGCGGCGAGATCGATGTCGCTCAGCTCGTCGTTGACAACAACCGGAGTCTCCGGCTCAGGCTCGATCATCTCGCGTACGGTCTTGATTGTGGGCGGGACGATCATGGGACCGCCGACATTCGCGGCAGCATTCGGCCAGCCGGCCTCCGCGCTCTCCTGTTGGGACGGCGCGGATTGCTGTTGCGCTGGTGCGGTTTGCTGTTTCGCAGGGGCCGGCTGCGCGGCGACAGGCCGCGGCCGCTTCTTGCGTTTCGCCGCGCGGACCTTCTTCACGCGTGGCGGGGGCTGCGCTGCGGGCTGTTCGGCGGCGGGCGTCCCGAACAAGCGGCTCAGCAGGCCGGCGCCTGTCGAGGGTGCCGCCGGCGTTTGCTGAAAGAGCCCCTGGGCGCTGGCATCGGGCGCTGCGAGCACAACCGTCAGCGCGATTGGAATGCAGATTGTACATGTCAGCAACCACGAGAATGGTCGCGAAAAATGATGGCGATGCCTTTGCACGGGCGTCCCTCCCTATTCATCGGCGGGAGGGTTTTCACATGTCCGAATTGGCTTTAACGCGGCCATTTCAAGGAATTGTTGCCCCATGACGGACGGCAAGCGGGCCCCGTTATTCAAAGTTCTTTCGGTCCTGTCCGCCGATGCAGCAGGACCGCTTTTTTTGCGGATTGCTCCCACTTAGAACGCAGCAATTGCGGCCCCGCCAATTGCGCTGAGCACCACCACGAGCCAGGGCGGCGTTTGCCACATGAACAGGAGCAGGAATGCGCCGCAGGCCAGAGCGAAGTCCGCCCCGTTCAGGATGCCTGCCGTCCAGACCGGATGATAAAGGGCCGCCAGCAGCAGGCCGACAACCGCGGCGTTGACGCCGCTCAGAATGGATTGGGCGCGTGGGTGCCTGCGCAGTTGATCCCAGAACGGCAGGACACCGATCACCAGCAGAAATGACGGCAGGAAGATCGCGACGAGACACAGTGCGGCGCCGGTCCAACCATTCGGCTGCGGCCCCATCATCGCGCCGAGATAGGCGGCGAAGGTGAAGAGGGGACCCGGCACCGCTTGCGCAGCGCCGTAGCCGGCAAGGAAGGCATCGTTCGTCACCCAGCCGGGTGGCACGACCGACGCCTGCAGCAGCGGCAACACCACGTGCCCGCCGCCGAACACCAGCGATCCGGCCCGATAGAACGCCTCGAACACCGCGATGCCCTGATTGGGAAATGTCGCCGCAACGAAGGGCAGCCCGCCAAGCAACAGGAAGAAGATCGCAAGCAGGACGATCCCTGCGGTGCGGCTCATCCTGAGCGGCAATGTGACGTGGTCGACGGCCTGGCGATTGTGAAGGAACAGGAGGCCGGCCACCCCGCCGAACACGATGGCGGCGATCTGGCCCAGGGCAGAGGGAATGGCGATCACCAGCCCCGCCGCAAGGACCGCGAATGTGGCGCGCACGCGATCGGGCGTAAGCGTACGCATCATCCCGAGCACGGCCTGCGCGACGACCGCGACCGCGACGACCTTCAGGCCGTGCAGCCAGCCGCCACCGAGCGAGTCGCCGAAAGCGGTCATGCCAAACGCGAACAGGACCATTGCGATTGCCGACGGCGCGGTAAAACCGAGCCAGGCGGCGAATGCGCCGGCATAGCCTGCGCGCATCATTCCGACCGCAATGCCGACCTGACTGGAGGCGGGCCCGGGCAGGAACTGGCAGAGCGCCACGAGATCGGCATAGGTCTTCTCATCGAACCACGTGCGACGTTCGACGAACTCTGTCCGGAAATAGCCGAGATGGGCGATGGGTCCGCCGAAACTGGTGAGGCCGAGCCGCAGGAAGATCAGGAAGACCGACCATGGCGTGCTGTGTGAGGTATCAATCCGGGGCTCGCTCACGGCAGTCATTGTGGGTTCGCCATTTCCCTGTTGCGTCATGCGGCCAAGCGAGACCGCCAACGACTACACTAGCGAATTTTCGATGGCGACGCGTACGCTTGGCTATTTCGAAGCAGACGCGCTATGCCGGCGAACTTGCGTTCGCGCTACGCGGCTTGGCGTAATCCGACTTCGCGCGCGGCACGTAATCGCCGGCACCCAGCGTACCAACGAGCGTACCGTCGCGTACCACGAACTTGCCGCGCACCATGGTCGAGACCGGCCACCCCTTCACCTTGATCCCCTCATACGGCGTGTAGTCCGATCCGCCATGCATCAGCGCTTGTGAGATCGTGACCTCGCGCTCCGGGTCCCAGATCGCGATATCGGCATCGGCGCCGACCGCGATGGTGCCCTTCTTCGGATAAAGGCCGTAGGTCTTCGCATGGTTGGTCGCGGTCAGCGCCACGAACTCGTTCAGCGAGATGCGGCCCTTGCCGACGCCTTCCGAGAACAGGATGGGCAGCCGAGTCTCAACGCCGGGAATGCCGTTCGGCACCCAGCGGAAGGATGTCCGGCCCTTCGGCGCGAGCTTGCCCTTCGGATCGTCGTAGCGGAACGGGCAATGATCTGACGAGAACAGCGAGAATACGCCCTGCTGCAATCCCTGCCAGCACGCCTGCTGGCTCGCTTCGTCGCGCGGCGGCGGCGAACAGACATATTTCGCCCCCTCCATGTTGAGGCCTTCCATGTCCTTTGCGGTCAGCACGAGATATTGCGGACAGGTCTCGCCATAGACCTTCAGGCCCCGCTGCTGCGCGCGCCGGATTTCCTCCATCGCCTCGCCGTTCGAGACATGCACGATCATGATCGGCACATCGATCAATTCGGCGAGCGAGATCGCGCGGTGCGTCGCCTCGCGCTCGACCGGGATTGGCCGCGACGTCGCATGATGATGCGGCCCGGTCTTGCCAGCGCGCTCCAGGCGATCGGTCAGAAAGCGGATCGCGTCGTAGTTCTCCGCATGGATCATGACGAGGGCGCCGGTGTCGCGCGCGACGCTCATGACATTGAGCATCTCCATGTCGGAGAGCGCGAGACCCTCATAGGTCATGAAGACCTTGAAGGAGGTGTAGCCGTCATGAACGAGCGCCGGCAGTTCCTGGCCGAGCACACGGTCGGTCGCGTCCGCGATGATGAGATGGAAAGAGACGTCAATGTAGCACTGGCCGTCCGCCTTCCGGTGATACTCGGTCACGACCTCGCGCAGCGACTGTCCCTTCTGCTGCATGGCAAAGGGCAGCACCATGGTGTTGCCGCCGAACGCGGCCGAGCGCGTCGCCGAGGCGAAGTCGTCCGCCATCACGATGTCCGGACCGGAGGGCTGCGAGATATGGACATGGCTGTCGATCCCGCCCGGCAGCACCAGCCTGCCGGTGGCATCGACAATGTCCTTCGCCGCGCCGAGATCGGCGCCGAGCGCCGCGATCCGGGCGTCCTTGATTCCGATGTCGCAGGAGAAGGTGTCGGACGCGGTCGCAACCGTGCCGCCGCGAATGATGGTGTCGAACGCCATGCTGCAATCCCAGTGTCCCGGTTCCGACGCTTGTATCCCCTCGCAACAAGCAGTTTTACAAGCGTTGGCACGCAAGGACACTAGCGCCTCTAGGATGCTGGCGCAGCTTTGAGTTTGACGTTCCTGCGATGGACTCGCGGCAGATCTGGCAGGGATGTCAAGTCCGTCGCACCAGGCCGCTCGGTTCTGCGGAGCGGCCCGGGATATGCAACTGCCGCCGGGCCAGGCTGCTGTCGCCGCGCCCGGCCTCTGCCCGTGCGGTCAGCGCCGCGCGGCGCTCGTCTCAGCGAGCCGCCTTCCGCCCTTTGCGGCGCGGTCGGTCGGAGCGCGGTCGGCGATCTTGGCCGGCTGCTTTGCGCTGCCAGCGACCTTCGACGGCTTTGCCTTGCCGCCGCGGCCCTTGGCCAGCAGCTTGCCGCGTTTGGCCTTCGCGACCCGCGCCTTAGCCTTTTCCTTGGCCGCAGCCTTGGCTTTGGAGGCGGCGATTCGGGCGGCCACGATCAGCTTGGCGACCGGCGGCTCGAGCTGGACCGCGACCTTCTTTGGTTCGGCGTCGCGCGACAGGTCGGCCACGCCTTCGCATGGAGCCCGCGACGGCAGGTTCACCGCAAGCTCGATATGGTTTTCCTCGATCCAGCGCTCCGGCTCATGGCCGGTGATGGATTTGACATAATCCCGCGTCTCCTGCGGGAGGCGGCCGCGCCGTCCGAGCCAGTCCATGACCCGGCGCGCGCCGCCGTTATAGGCCGCCGCCGCCAATCCGAGATTGCCGAAATTGTCGAGATGTTCCTTCAGGAAACGCGCCGAATGCGGCAATGCGTCGAGCGGATCGAATGGATTGCTCAGACCCCGCTCCGCCGCGACCGCAGGCATGAATTGTGCGACGCCCTGCGCTCCGGCATGGCTGACTGCCCGCTGCTTGAACTTGCTTTCCTGCCAGATCAGGCGCGCAAAAAAGCCGGGTGGAATGCCATTGGCCTTCGCCGCCGAGGCCAGCGAGTGGCATAACGCATCGACCGACACATTCACCGGCGGCGGCGGCCCTTCAGGCGTGCGCAGTGATGCGAGATCCGCCTCGATGGCTTCTCTTGGAACCGGATTGAGCGAGACCTTGATCAGGGCCTCTTCCGGGCGCGCGGTCGCTGCCCGGACGCGATCCGCGGGCACGGTTCGGGCCTTCGCCGCATTGCGCGCCGGAATGGCTGACGTTGTGGTCTGGTTGAAGGTCGGTTCCCCACCGGTGTGCCGATCGTCGCGGCGGGTCGAGTCCAAACCAAATTCTGTGGTGCTGGTGGCGAGTACGATGCCAACGATCGTGAGCGCAAGCTTCATGCGCGCAAAATCTCCCCCTGCCGCACGGAGGCCTGTGGCCGCCGGGCAGTCCGATCAGATTGTTGTCTGAGGTCCCCCTCGGGTGTCCCCTCGATGAAGTTTGCGTGTTGCTGGCCAAAGCCGACAGTTTTGTGAAAATGCTGGGGCGTTGAAAAGGTCTTATCGCGAAGGCGGAACCAAACGCGTGCTGCCTGCACGCCGCAATTTCGGCCAATGCGAGGCGGCGGAACCTTGTTACGCGGTTGCTGCCGCGCGCCGCTCGGGCACCGGGCGGCCGGTGACATCGGGATATTCGCTGATCGGCTGCGGTCGTCCGATCAGGTAACCCTGCATCTCGTCGCAACCCTCGCTCTGCAGAATAGCAAGCTGAGTCTGCGTTTCCACGCCTTCGGCCACAGTGGTCAGGTGCAGGCTGTGTCCCAGTCCGAGCACCGCGCGCACGATCGCACCGGACTGAGTATTGTTTTCAAGATTGGCGATGAAGGTTTGGTCGATCTTGATCTTGTCGAACGGAAAGGACTGCAGATACGACAGCGACGAATAGCCGGTGCCGAAATCGTCCATTGCGATGCGCACGCCGAACGCCTTCAGCCGCCGCAGGATTGACACCGCGCGCGAGTAGTCCTCCATCAGCGCGCCCTCGGTGATTTCGAGCACCAGCCGTTCGGGCGCAAGTCCGGTTTCCAGCAAGACCGAATGAACAAGCGGCACGAATTCCTGCTGCCGCAGTTGCACCGGCGACAGATTGATCGCGATTTGTAGCGGCTTGCGCCAGGTCGCCGCCTCGCGGCAGGCCTCGCGCAGCACCCATTCGCCGATCTGATCGATCAGTCCGGTTTCTTCCGCAAGCGGGATGAAGGTGTCCGGCGGCACGAAGCCGCGGCGCAGATGATCCCAGCGCAGCAACGCCTCGAAGCCGATGATCTGGCCGCTGACGCGCGCCTGGGGCTGGTAGTAAAGCTGCAGTTCGTTGCGCGACACCGCGAGCGCCAGATCGGCCTGCAGCGCGCGCCTGTCGTGCAGCACGCGATCCATGTCGGCCTCAAAGAAGCGGACGGCGCAACCGCCCTCAGCCTTGGCGCGGTAGAGCGCGGCATCCGCATTGCGCAACAGCGCGACCACATCGACGCCATCTGCCGGATACATCGCGACGCCGACGCTCATGCCGATCCGCACCTTGCGCCCGTCGCAATCGATCTCGCCGCTTACGGCGTCGACCAGGCGTTTGGCAAGTGCGGCGACCGCCGGTTGCGAGGCGTTGTCGATGCAGATCGCCATGAATTCATCGCCGCCCAGCCGCGCAAGGAACGTGTCGCCCGCCGCCTTGCGCATACGCGCGGCAATTTCGAGCAGGACCTTGTCGCCCGCCGCGTGTCCGTAGAGGTCGTTGACCTCCTTGAAGCGATCGAGATCGATGCAAACCAGCGCGAATTGCCCGTCCTCGGCTGCCGCGCGCTCCACAGTTTCCGCCAGCTTCGTGTTGAGAGCGGCGCGGTTGGCCAGATCGGTGAGCGGATCGTGATGGGCGAGATGCGCGATGCGGGTCTCGTTGCGCTTGCGTTCGGTGATGTCCTCGACGACCGTCAGGAGATATTCAGGCCTGTTGTCCTTGCCGGCAATCGAGACCCGCTTGGAGGCGATGTCGCGCAGCCGCCCGTCGAGCGTGCGCGCGACATGAAAGTCGACCTTCATTTGCCCGTTGCGGAGCGTCTCGTGGTCCCGGGCGAGAATGACTTTCGCCTGGTCCTCCGGGAAGATCTCCTCCGTGGTCTTTCCGATCACCGCATCCTTGGTAGTGCCAAGGAATTCCTCGCCTGCGCGATTGATGAAGACGTACCGGCCGGTCTGCGCATCCTTCACCACCAGCATTTCCGGAATGTTTTCGACCACGGCGCCCAGCATGTTGCGGGCCCGCTGCAATTCCCGCTCGTCACGGCGGCGCTCGGTCACGTCCTCGATCACGCTGAGGATGTATTCGGGCTCGTCATCGCCGCCGCGGATGGCAAGTCGCGTGGACATGATTTCGCGCACGCGGCCGTCGAGCGTCTCAACGGAGCGGTCCTGGAAC
Organism: Hyphomicrobiales bacterium; assembly: GCA_044506365.1. Taxonomy (GTDB): domain Bacteria; phylum Pseudomonadota; class Alphaproteobacteria; order Rhizobiales; family Xanthobacteraceae; genus Pseudorhodoplanes. Next base: position 7,886 of record JBIQKQ010000077.1, on the reverse strand, counting down.
GTGAGTTGGCGGCTGCTCAGCGCCTGCTGATCGCCCAGTTGAATCTTCTCCGCCTCTTCGCGCCGGAAGATCACGTCGCCGGTCTTGCCGATAAGGTCGGCGCGGGAAATCCCGAGCAGCGTCTCGCCGGCGCGGTTCAGATAGACATAGCGTCGGCTCTGCGCTTCCTTGACGATCAGCGTCTCGGGAATGTTTTCCACCACCGCATGCAGCATGTTGCGCACGCGCCGCAATTCCCGCTCGTCGCGCCGGCGCTCGGTCACGTCCTCGATGACGTTCATGATGTATTCCGGCTCGCCGTCACGGCCGCCGATCGCAATGCGCTTGGACGTCACCTCGCGGACCCTGCCGTCCAGCGTATTGATCGAGCGGCTCTGGACAGTCAGCTGACCGGAACGCAATGCCGCTTCGTCGCACTCCTTCACGCGGGCGGCCTCGGCGGGCGGAAAAATCTCATAGCCAGTCTTGCCGATCAATGCGTCCCGCGACACCCCGAACAGCGCTTCGCCGGCGCGGTTGAGGAAGGCGTAACGCCGGGTTTGTGCGTCCTTGACGATCAGCGTCTCGGGAATGTTCTCCACCACCGCCCGCAGCATGTTGCGGGTTCGCTGCAGTTCCTTCTCGGAGCGGCGCCGCTCGGTGATGTCCTCGTTGGTCGCGACCCAGGCACCGCCGCCGGTCGGCCGATTGGTGACGCAGAAGGTGCGGCCGTCGCCCAATTCCGTGATCTTCTCCATCGGCTCGCCGGCACGCATCCTGGCGAGCAGTTCGTCGATATAGGCGTCGATGTCATCGTGGAAGTTGCCGGCCGCGGTCCGCAATTCCAGCACCCTGCGGATCGAGGTTCCGGGTTTGACCTGATCGGCCGGGAGCCCGTAAATCTCGAGATACGGCTCGTTGCAGACCACCAGCACGCCTTGTTCGTTGAACATGACCAGACCCTGGATCATGTTGTTGACTGCGGTATCGATGCGCTTGTTGGCGTCCTCCAGTTCCGTGGTCTTCTCGGCAAGGCGCGCCTCGCGTTCGCTGAGCGAGGCTTTCGAGGCGGCGAGCTGGGCGAACTGGTGATTGAGCGCGTAAATGAGCAGCAGCGAGCAGATCGTCGCGAGCGCGGTGCCAAGACCGATGGCAATCGCGCGGGACTGCCAGCCCGCCAGCGCTTCCCGAGCCGGGATGCCGACATTGATGGTCAGCGGGAAGTCCTTGAGCGGCCTGACGGCGATCAGCCGCTCAACGCCGTCGAAATTGCCGGTCGATGTGAAATGCCCGCCGCTGGGGTCCATCGAATACCATTGCGAGGTGGACGGCAGCCTGCGGCCGGTCAGGTTCTGGGTATCCGGATGGCGCACCAGCACCGTGCCGTCGTCGCGCAGCAGCACGAAGGATTGCTGGCGGATCGAGGTGAGCGATTGGTAGATGTGCTTGAAATAGTTCGGTCCTACTCCGGCCAGCACGACGCCGATGAATTCGCCGTTGGGAGCGCCGATCCGCTTGGCGAAGAAGACGTTGCGATTGCCGCTGACCCGATTGTTGACGGCCCTGCTGACAAACAGCTTTTCGTCGGCATGGTCGCGCGCATGAATGAAATAGTCGCGATCGCCGAGATTTGCGCCGGCCGGCGGCGGCCAGACGCGCGTCGTATTGACAAGTTGTCCGTTGCGATCGATCAGCGCGATAAATTCGGTTTGCGGCAGGCGCGACAACTGCTCCAGCAGCAGAAGATGCATGGCTTTGCTGTCGAGCGCCGGGGCCTCGCCCCGCGCGTCGGCCGCGTTCGAACCGGCGAGGCGCCCGGCAATTTCAGAGGTGGCGATGTCGATGGCCTGCACCGCACGCGCGGTCTGCTCGGCGAGCACGGTTGCGATATTGCCTGTGTCGCTGGTGGCATCTTTGATGGCGTCGCTGCGCAAGGCGAGCACGGTCAGCGCGCTCGCCGTCACGACGATGCCAATCATGCCGAGCGCGAGCATCAGCAAGCCGCGGAACGACAGGTTCAGGATGGAAAGCAAGAGCGCCTCTCCCGCGCGTCGTTATATCCCTCCAAATAACAGTTGCGGTTTTGGGAAATGGTGAAAGGCTTCGCGCAATTCGAATTTTTTCTGAATCAACGATTACCTTTCACCGGGCCGATTGTTTCGTGCCTTGGTCCTTCCGGTTAACCATTCCCCTCTGGGGGAGCGTCGAGCGGGCTCACGGCATCGGGATGTCACCGACATCCTTGGGCTGCTTGTAGCCACGCTGCACGGCCGGCCGGTTCGCGATCGTGGTGTACCAGCGCTTCACGTTCGGGAACTTGTTCAGATCGATTTCCTGCCACTCGAAGCGGGAGATCCAGGGCCAGGTCGCGATATCGGCGATCGAGTAATCGTCGCAGATGAAGTCGCGGCCTTCCAGCCTGCGGTCGAGCACGCCGTAGAGGCGGTCCGCCTCCTTCGAATAGCGTTCCTCGGCATAGGGCGCCTTGCCCTTGTTGTATTTCACGAAGTGGTGGACCTGGCCGAGCATCGGACCGATACCGCCCATCTGCCACATCAGCCACTCGATCACCCGATAGCGGACTTCGCCCTCTTTCGGCATCAGCTTGCCGGTCTTGTCGGCGAGATAGATCAGGATCGCCCCCGATTCGAACAGAGACATGCCGTTGTCGTTGTCGACGATTGCCGGAATGCGGTTGTTCGGCGAAATCTTCAGGAAAGCCGGCGCGAATTGCTCGTCCTTGGAGATGTCGATCGGATGGGCTTTGTACGGCAGCCCCAGTTCTTCCAGTGCGATCGAGACCTTGCGTCCGTTGGGCGTGGTCCAGGTATAAAGATCAATCATCGTGTCCTCAGTTCACGTCTGCTGCATGCGCAACTGCCTTAGCAGTGTCCCCACTAACGCGGCATTGTATTTTTTGCGACCGTGCCGTCTTTCATGATGACGAAAAAAGTCTTCGCCGGATCGGCGATGAGCTCGATGTTCTCCAGCGGATTGCCGTCGACCAGGATGAGGTCGGCGAGCGCGCCTTCCTCGACCACGCCGAGCTTGCCAGGATAGGGGCTGCGCAGCCCCGACAGTGCGAGCAGTTCGGCGTTGACGGAGGTAGCCATCTTCAGCAGCTCTGCCGGGCTGTACCAGCGCGTCATCTTGGCCAGCATGGCCCCCTGGCGATGAGCGAGCTGCGGTGAAAACAGGATATCGGTGCCGAACGCAGTCTTGATCCCGTATTTCTTCGCGTAGCCGTAAGCCCGGTCGGTGCCGGAAATGACCTGCGCCTTCTTGTAGGCCTGTATCGATCCGGGCGGGAACTGAACGGCGTCTTCATCGTCAAGGAACGGCTGAATGCTGAGCCAAATGCCATTGTCCGCCATCAGCTTCGCGGTTTCCTCATCCATCAGATGACCGTGATCGATGCATTTGACGCCGGCCGCGATCGCGCGCTGGATCGCAGCCGATGTGTAGGCATGCACGGTCACGTAGGTGCCCCAGTTCTCGGCGGCTTCGACTGCTGCGCGCAGCTCCGCTTCGGTAAAGGTCGACACATCGATCGGACTATGCGGGGAGGCGACGCCACCGCCCGCAGTCAGCTTGATCTGCGAGGCGCCGAGCATGAGCTGCTCACGCACGCGCGTGCGCACCATGTCAGGACTGTCCGCAATCATCGCGCCGCCAACCCCCTCAACCCGGCTGAGTGGTGCTCCCAGCGCGCGGGGGATTTCGTAAGTGTGGCGAAAGTCTCCGTGGCCGCTGGTGATCGTGATCATCGCGCCGGAGGGAAAGATGCGCGGTCCGGCAACGAGGCCTTCGTCGATTGCCCGCTTCAGTCCGAATGCCGGGCCACCGAGATCGCGGATTGTGGTGAAGCCGCGCATCAATGTGTCGGTGGCCTCTGCAGCCGCGACGAGAATGGTGTAATCGACATCGTTCACCATCACTGCCGCGGGACTGGGACGCACGAGCGTCGTGTGCCAATGCGCATCGATGAGACCGGGCATCAGCGTGCGGCCGCCGCCGGCGATCACCTGCGTGCCGGCATCCGCCGCGATCGGCGCCGTCGAAATGCGTTCGATCGTGTTGCCCTTGACGAGGACATGCGACGGTGCAGAGAGCGACGCGCTCTTGCCGTCGAAGATGCGCACATCGGTGAACAGGGTCTGCGCGTTCGAAGAAACGCAGAAGGCGAGCGCGATCATTCCGGCACAGAGCGGTCGGACGGCAGCGGTGTTCATGCGTCTCTCCCTGTTTTGCTTTGCCTGAGGCAGCATGACTGCAGGTCATATCGTCCTGCCCGCGCGTCGCGGGCAGGCGCATCGTCACACGCCAGCGTCTGACGCGATTACCAAGGCTCAGTGTTTCGTTTGTTGCGCTTTCAAACGAGCGATAGCAGCTTCGATCGGGCCGAATGGCCCGAACTGATGTTGTGCGCGGCTGAACCGGTCGGCATAGGGGCCATAGGGCGTATCGACCGGTTTTTGCAGGAGATTTGGAAAATCCTTGTCGAGACCTCCGCGCTTTGGCCGCGGCCGCGAAATGACATAAGCGGCGACATCCCAGGAATCCTGCGGCGAGAGCCGCGGCTGCGTGTAGCTTGTCCCGTTCGGCATGTTGAAGTGGATGAAATTCGCAGCCGTGATCAGCCGCGCCATGCCGGCGCCGTCGTTGAAGCTGTCCGGCCCCCAGAGCGGCGGATTCAGATAGCCGAACGAAGGCAAAGCCGGGTCGCGCAGCACGCCTTCACCATTGGCTTGATGGCACTGCGCGCAAGCCCGCATATAGATGATGCGCCCGCGCGCCGGATTGGCTGCGGTCCGCAGCAGCGGCATCTTTCCGGCGCCAAGGCCCGAAAGCTTTTCGCCGCGCGTCGTGCCGGTGGAGAGAAACTTGATGTAGGCGACGAAGGCCTGCATCTCCGGCGAACTATCCGGCAGCGGCTTGCCGTTCATGCTTCGCGTCATGCAGGAATTGACGCGGTCCTCGATCGTGACTTCCGCGCCTGCGCGCGCCGAATACTGCGGAAAGTTGTCATAAAGCCCCCACAGCGGCAGGCCGAATTTCTTGGTGCCGGCATTCAGGTGGCAATTGCTGCAGGCGAGGTTGTTGCCGGTATAGCGCTTGCTTTCGTCGGCGACGGCCGGCCCGATATGGGCATAGGTCGCGGTGACGAGGTCGCGGCCGCGCCGGATCAGCATGCCTTTCTCGTCATAGGGCAGGGCGCCAACCTGCGGTACCGACCAGGTCGGATCGGCCGGTGCGTAAAGATCCTGCGCCTGCAGCGGCGCGATCATTGCGAAGAGCGCGAACAGCGCGCTGGCCAGCCAGCCTGCGTGCAACGCGCTTCTCAACGTCAGCTCCCTCGATAGGTCGAATAGGCCCAGGGCGTCACCAGAAGCGGCACATGATAATGGCCTTCCGGCTCGGCGATGGAAAAACGGATGGGCACGAGATCGAGGAAGGCCGGGTCCGGTTGTGCGATGCCGTGGGCGGCAAAATAGTCCGCGACCGCGAATTGCAATTCGTATGTTCCGATACGGAGCGGTTCGCCCGCCAGCAGCGGTGCATCGGTCCGGCCGTCGGCATTGGTGACGGCCTCCCTGAGCAGCGCGCGGGCGCTGGCGCCGACTTCATAAAGCGCGATCCTCACGCCCTCCGCCGGCCCGCCGCGCACATTGTCGAGCACATGGGTGGAGAGCCGGCCGTCGGTCTTGGGCTTGCCCGGACCGTCCACCCGCGCCACGAGACGCAGCCGGGTGATCAGCGCGATCTCGTCGAGCGCCGCCTGGCGCTCGGTCTCGGCGTCGTTGGCGAGCCGCCGCGCGAATTGTTTCAGGATCGAGTCGCGGGTGTGCCGCCGCACGCAGATGATGAACGGAAATCCGAATTTTTCGGCATAGGCCGCATTCAGCTCCGAGAACCTGGCGAATTCCGCGTCGCTCAGGCTGTCGAGCCCGAGCGCGCCCTGTTCGGCTTGCGAGTCCGCGGTGATGTCGAGGCGCCGGACCTTGGAACCGAGTTCCGGATGGGCGCGGATGAAGGCGAGCTGCCGCTCCGCCGGGCTCGCCCGGACCACCCCCATCATCGCCTCATGCAGCGCGGCGACGGTCGGGAACGGACGGTGCCCGAAAGCCGCATCCGCGACCCAGGAGGCGTGCTCGAAAACGTCGCCGACCGCCCCGGTAAAGCCCGGCAGCGGCAGCGAATTAAGCGAATCCAGAGTGAACGTTGCGGTCATATTCTGCGACAATACCTGATCGGTCCGGAAAGGCCATTGATAACAATGACGAAATTCCCCTATTGGGAATATTCGCCCGCTGGCGTAGGAATGGCCCGGGGATTTCTTTCGACCCCGCCCAAAAATTCGCTCACATCCAATTGAACCGGGTCCGTCTGTCCCGCGACCAAACCATGAGCCGGCCGCCCCGATGCAGCAGACATCAGACGAAGTCCTGATCCAGCGTATCGCAGGCGGTGACCGGCTCGCCATGCAGGTGTTGTTCGCGCGGCACCATGTACGGGTCTACCGGTTCGTCCTTCGTCTGGTTCGTAACGAGTCCACGGCGGAGGATCTGATCAGCGAGGTCTTCCTCGATGTCTGGCGTCAGGCCGGGCGCTTCGAGGGCCGTTCCGCGGTTTCGACCTGGCTGCTCGCCATCGCGCGGTTCAAGGCGCTTTCGGCCCTTCGGGGACGCAAGGACGTCGAGCTGGACGATGAAGTTGCAGAGGCGATCGAGGATGACTCCGACACCCCCGAAGCCGTCATGCAGAAGAAGGATACGAGCGAAATCCTGCGCAAGTGCATCGAAACACTCACGCCGGATCATCGGGAGATCATCGACCTCGTCTACTACCACGAGAAGTCCGTGGAGGAAGTCGCCGAGATCGTTGGCATCCCGGAGAATACCGTCAAGACGCGCATGTTCTATGCGCGCAAGAAGCTGGCGGAATCGTTGCGGGCGGCGGGAATCGAAAGAGGTTGGCCATGAACACGACAATGAATAAAGCGCCAGAGCGCGAAGAGATCGAAAGCCTGCTGCCCTGGTATGCGGCGGGAACGCTGAGCCGCCGCGACACAGCGCGTGTCGAGCAGGCGCTCGCCAATGACACCGATCTGGCCCGCCAGTTCGAAATGGTGCGCGAGGAACTCGGCGAGACCATCGCCGCCAATGAGTCGCTTGGCGCGCCGTCCGCGCGTGCGATGAAGGCCCTGTTCGAGAAGATCGACGCCGAGCCGGCGCGCGCGCCGGCCGCGGTTTCGTTCAGCCTGATGGGCCGCATCTCCGAATTCATGGCAAGCCTGTCGCCGCGCACGCTCGCCTATGCCGGCGGCGTTGCGGCGATCGCGCTTCTCCTGCAGGCCGGCATTATCGGCAAGCTGGTCGGTGAGCGCACCGGCTCGATGGACCTGGCCTCGGCGCCGGCGACCATGTCCGCGCCGCAGGGTGTGGAGGCGCTGATCCGCTTCTCGCCGCAGGCGAGCGCCGGCGACATCACCGAATTCCTCGACGCCAACAAGGCGACGATTGTCGGCGGTCCGGCCGATGGCTTCTTCCGGGTCCGGGTTCCCGCGAAGAAGGAACAGACTGCCGAAATCGTGAAAAAGCACGGCGACAGCAAGGTGATAAGCTTCGCCGTTCCCGCCACCAACTGACGTGGCGTGGTGCAGAGCGCTCCTTGCGGAGCGCTCCGCCGAGGTTCGCGCGGAGGCTTTCGTCATGCCGCTCTTGCTCAACAGGCGCATTTCCATAGCCGTGTCGGCAGCCGCTGCCGTCGGTCTGCTGGCGCTCTTGTCGGTTCCGGCTCCGGCGCAAACGCGGGACGGCGCGTCCGCCCGCGGCTTCCAGATGCAGAGCGCACCCGCCAATCCGCAGCCGCGCAAGCCGGTCAAGCGCAGCCGTGCGCTCGAGGCG
>JBIQKQ010000076.1:0-15868 GCA_044506365.1 Hyphomicrobiales bacterium | reverse complement strand
GGCCACGCTACTCGCAGAAGACGCTCGTAGAAGTTAGGGCGTTCCCACATCCTCCGTTCGTCCCCGCGAAAGCGGGGACCCAGAATGAAAACGCGAAGCGTCGCATTGTGCAGATCTGGATTCTCGCTTGCGCGGGAATGAGCGGAGTATGAGGTGAACTACGCGCCCTTCGGCGGCGTTCCGAGCTTGTCCTTGAAGAACGCGACGGTGCGCTGCCAAGCAAGATCCGCGGCCTGTTTGTTGTAGCGCGCCGCCCCCGTGTCGTTGTTGAAGGCGTGCTGCGTGCCCGGATAGGTGTGGATCGCGTAGCTCTTGTTGTTGGCCTTGAGCGCCGCCTCGTAGTCGGCGATGCCGGCATTCACGCCGGCGTCGTTTTCGGCATAATGCAGCAGCAAGGCTGCCTTGATGTTCGGCACCTGCGAGGCCGGCACCTGCCGCCCGTAATAGGCGACGGCCGCATCGAGTTCGGGACTGGCCGCCGCGAGCCGGTTCACCATCATCCCGCCGAAACAGAAGCCGACCGCGCCGACCTTGCCGGTGGATTCCGGGTACGTCTTCAGGAATTCCACCGCGCTGACCAGCACCGCGACCGCGTCGTCCTGGTTCAGTTTCGGATGCAGCGCGCGCGCCTCGTCCTCGTTTGGCGGCGTGCCACCCACGAGTGACAGGAGGTCGATCGCATAGGCGAGGAATCCCTCGAGCGCGAGGCGCCGCGCCACGTCCTCGAGGTGCGGATTGAGACCGCGGTTCTCGTGGATCACCAGGACCGCGGGTCGTTTGGCGTTGCCTTTCAGGCGGGTGAGATAGCCGTTGATCTTCGCCTTCGGCGAGTCGAAAGCGACGCGCTCCGACACGAGGCGGGCGTCGTTCTCGGGGATGATCGCAGCCTTTGCGTAATCGTTCTGCAGCAGCGGCAAGAGCGCGGCGGCGGCCGCCGCCGAGCCTGCAAGTTCGCTCAGTCTGTCAAGAAACGCGCGCCGCGTCATCCCGCCATGTGTGAAGCGGTCGTAGAGATTGATGATGCGCTCGTCCATGGCTGTCCTTCCCGGCATTGATCAGGGCAAACACCGCACAGCCCATGCATCATCCCATTGCGGATTTTGAATGCGCTGTAGTCAGGATAACGCCCGGAATTTCATCAATTTCTGATGGTGAAACAAAGAGGCCAGCAATTGGGTCCGCAGAGAGCTGGCCTGCAATTTGCTTGCACATGGCGCGTCGAACGTTCAGCGGGAGAGTGCCATGCGACGGCGGGACTTTACAAAATTGGCTCTGACGGGTGCGGCGGCGACCGTGGCGGCGCCCGCCGTGGTGCGAGCGCAGACCACCTTCAACTGGAAAATGACGAGTTTTTACGGGCCAAACGCCGCGTTCTATTCGACTGGGCCGGGTAGCGCGAAAGATCTCTGCAAGCGCATCGAGGACATGTCCGGCGGCCGCCTCAAAATTCAGTTCTATGGTGCGGGCGAACTCATTCCGGCAGCTGAGGGCTTTGACGCCGTCTCATCCGGCACCGTCGAGATGAATTACGCCAATTCCTATTTCTGGACCGGCAAGAGCTTCGCCGCGCAATACTTCACCGCGGTCCCGTTCGGTCTCAATTTCCAGGGCTTCAATGGCTGGATGTATGACGGCGGCGGCCTCCAGCTCTGGCGCGAGGTCTACGACCGCTTCAATCTCGTTCCCTTCGTGTGCGGCAATACCGGCGTGCAGATGACCGGCTGGTTTCGCAAGCCGATCGAGAAGCCGGAGGACCTGCAAGGCATCAAGATGCGCATCCCGGGTCTCGCCGGGCGAGTCTACAAGGAACTCGGCGTTGACTCGCGGCTGATCGCGCCCGGCGAAATCTTCCCCTCGCTTGAACGCGGCGTGATCGACGCGGCCGAATTCGTCGGCCCCTATCTCGATCGCCAGCTTGGGCTGCACAAGGTCGCGAAATACTACTACACCACCGGCTGGCACGAGATGGCGACGGCGAGCGAGCTGACCATCAACAAGGCGAAATGGAATTCGCTGCCGCCGGACCTCAAGGCGGTCATTGAGAATGCCTGCGCTGCCTGCAACACCATCAGCGAGGCCTGGTGCCAGAAGAACAATGCCGAGGCGATGGAAGACCTCGTGAAGAACCACGGCGTGGTCGCTCAGCCTTTGCCCGACTCGGTGGTGAAGGCGTTGCGTCAGGCGACCGATAAGATTCTCGCCGAAGCGGTTGCCAAAGACCCGGTTACCAAAAAGGTCCACGACTCCTGCATGGCCTACAAGGCCAAGTACGACAGCTGGGCCGACCTCAGCGAGACCGTCTATCACACGAAAATCCGGAAGGCCTGATTGCTCGCCGTCGAAAAGCTGGCCGGCGGGATCGATGCTTTCACCGATCTTGTCGGCCGTATCACGTCGTGGCTCGCCCTCGGCATCGCGCTCGTCATGGGCGCCAATGTGCTGATGCGCTACGCCTTCTCCTACGGCTTCATCTGGGCGCAGGAGCTGGAATGGCACGTCTTCGTGCCGATCTGCCTGTTCGGCATGTCCTACGCGCTGCTGCATAAAGAGCATGTGCGTGTCGACGTACTGTTCCAGTATTTCTCCGCGCGCAATCAGCATGTGGTGGAGATCATTTCATCCTTCATTTCGATGGCGTTCTGCCTGGTCGTGATCTGGCTCTCGATCCCCTACGTCTATCAATCCTGGTCGATCGGTGAGGGCACCGCCAATCCCGGCGGCATCGAATATCGCTACGTGGTGAAGTCGCTGATCCCGATCGGCTTCGGGATCATGTTCCTGCAGTCGCTCTCCGAAGCGATCAAAAGCATCGTCGCGATGCGGAGGGGATAATGCCGCTCGCTGAAATGCTCGCCATCCTGATGCTGGTGGCATTCTTCGTGCTGCTGATGGCCGGCATTCCGGTCGGGCTCACGCTGGCGACGACAGGTCTCGTCTTCGGCTATCTCGGCTTCGGCAGCCTTTTGTTCAATCTGCTTCCCAGCCGCATCTTTGGCGTGGTCACGAACCAGACGCTGCTCGCGATTCCGCTGTTCGTGTTCATGGGCATGATGCTGGAGAAATCCAAGCTCGCCGAAGACCTGATGGAGGTGATCGGCCATCTCTCCGGTTCGCTGCGAGGCGGACTTGGCATCGGTATCGTTCTGGTCGGCGTGCTGCTTGGTGCGACCACCGGCATTGTCGGTGCGACCGTGGTCACGCTCGGGCTGCTGACCCTTCCCGGAATGATCCGTCGGGGCTACGACAAGGGGCTCGCTTGCGGCGTGATCTGCGCATCCGGCACACTCGGCCAGATCATCCCGCCGAGCCTGATCCTGATCCTGCTCGCCGACATTCTCAATCAGTCGGTCGGCACGCTGTTCGCCGCCGCCGTTCTGCCGGGACTGCTGCTGGCGGCGATCTATGTGATCTATATCCTTGCCCTCGGAATCGTCCGCCCGGGCAGCGTTCCCGCCTTCTCGAAGGAGGAGCGGGACAAGGTTTCCGCCGGCGATCTGTTGCGCAAGTCCTTCAAGGTGGTGGCGCCTCCGATAATGCTCGTTGGCGCGGTTCTCGGCTCCATCATCGCAGGCGTCGCGGCGCCTTCCGAGGCCGCTTCGATGGGCGCGCTCGGCTCGATTCTGGTCGCGGCGATCGGCGGGCGACTCTCCTTCAACGTGTTGCGCGAAACAGCCAGAGCCACCACCAAGATCACCGCGATGATGATGTTCATCCTGATCTGCGCGCAGGCGTTTGCGCTCGCCTTCCGCGGATTGCAGGGCGAGAAGATCGTTCACGATCTCTTTGAATTCCTGCCGGGCGGCATCAATTCCGACATCTGGTTCCTGATGCTGATCATCTTCATCCTCGGCTTCTTCATCGAATGGATCGAGATTTCCTACATCGCGGTGCCGCTGTTTCTGCCGGTCTTCCTGCAGGCGAATGTCGATCTCGTCTGGCTGGCCAGCCTGATCTGCGTCAATCTGCAGACCTCGTTCCTGACGCCGCCGTTCGGATGGGCTCTGTTCTTTCTGCGCGGCGTTGCCCCGCCAGAAGTGTCCACCGCCGACATCTATCGTGGCGTGGTACCGTTCATCCTCATGCAATTGCTCGCCCTTATCTTGCTGTTCATGTATCCAGGGCTCGCAACCTGGCTGCCAAAGGCGATCGGGTGGTGAACTGTTTGACGATGCAGTAATCTCCGTCATCCTCGCCAGACCAGCGCCCGACCGCATGGGATGCCGGCCGGCGCGAGGAGTGAGCGGATTGAGAGCAACGTGCCCCACATCACACGCCGTGATTTTCTGGATGGTTGCGCGCTCGCGGTTGCGGCCGGACTGACACCGACGGCGCAGCTTGCATCGGCGCAGCCTGCGCCTGCTCCGCCGGATCGGACCGGCATGCGCGGCCATCATGCCGGCTCGTTCGAGGTCGCCCATGCGATGCGCGATGGCGACGTCCCGGATTTCGCCAGCCGTCCGATCGCCGAGGATTACGATCTCGTCGTGGTCGGCGCCGGGATCAGTGGGCTTGCGGCGGCGTATTTCTATCGCAAGCATCGGCCCGGAGCGCGCATCCTCATCCTCGACAATCACGACGACTTCGGCGGCCACGCCAAGCGCAACGAATTGACCGTCGATGGCCGGCTGATCCTCGGCTATGGCGGCAGCGAGTCGCTGCAATCGCCGAAATCGCTCTGGAGTCCGGTCGCGACCGGCCTCCTTCAGGAGCTCGGCGTCGACATCAGGCTTTTCGACGCTGCCTTCGACCGCAATCTCTATCCCTCGCTCGGACTGTCGCGCGGCGTGTTTTTCCCGCGCGAAGCGTTCGGGCGCGACGTGCTGGCGACCGGCGATCCAACGCACACCGCCGCCGACGATCTCGGGCCCGGCCTGCTCAATGCAAAGCCGATTGCCGAATTCGTCGGGCAGTTTCCGCTGGACGCCACCGAGAGGGCTCAGGTTCTTGCGCTGTATGACGCCGAACGCGATCCGCTTGCCGGCAAGAGCGCAGAGGAGAAGCAGAGCATCCTCGAGAAGACCAGCTACCGGGACTACCTGATGAAAATATGCGACCTGAGCGAACGGGCCGCGAATTGCTTCCACGGTCGTTCGCTCGATTTTCTGGCGCTGGCGAGCGACATGATTTCGGCGCAAGGCGCGCGGGAGATGGGCCTTCCCGGATTCGACGGACTCGGTCTTCCGGCCGACGACAATCCCGAGCGCGACGAGCCCTATATCCATCATTTCCCGGACGGCAATGCATCGCTCGCACGCCTGCTGGTGCGTGCGCTGATTCCGGGCGTCGCGCCAGGCACGACCATGGACGACATCGTGCTGGCGCCGTTCCGCTACGATCGTCTCGACCTGCGCGAGAACACCGTCCGCATCCGCCTCAGCGCGACCTGCGTCAATGTGAAGGACCGCAAGGGCGGCGCCGAGATCGCCTATATCCGGAACGGAGAGGTTCATCGCATCCGTGCCGGTCGCGCCATCCTTGCCGGGTTCAATTCCGCGATCCCCTACATGATGCCGGATCTGCCCGAGGAGCAGCGCAACGCGCTCTTGCATAACGTCAAGGCGCCGCTGGTTTACATCAAGGTGGCCGTGCGCAACTGGCAGCCGTGGGCAAATCTCGGTGTGCACGAAATCTCAGGGCCCATGTCGTTTCATTGCCGCGTCAAGCTCGATTATCCCGTCAGCATGGGCGGCTATCGTCATCCGCGGGTGCCGTCCGAGCCGATTGGCCTGCATCTCGTGCATGTGCCGAACGAGATGAATCCGGGGATGGAGGCGCGCGACATGTTCCGGATCGGACGCATGAAGCTGCTGGAGATGACCTTCGCCGATTTCGAAGCTCACATTCGCGACGAACTCGATCGCATGCTCGGACCGGGCGGATTTTCCAGCGCGCGCGACATCGCCGCGATCACTGTCAACCGCTGGGCGCATGGCTATGCCTATGGCGGCAATTCGCTGTTCGATGCAGACGACGCGGACGGCATCAGGCAGAAGGCGCGAACGCCCTTCGGCCGGGTGGCGATCGCCAATTCGGACGCGGGATGGAGCGCCTATGCGCACAGCGCGATCGATCAGGCGCAGCGGGCGGTGGATGAGGTGCTGTAAGATTTCCTTCCCTCCCCCGCGAAGCGGGGAGGTCGATCGACTGCGATAGCGAAGGAGATCGGGGTGGGGCGAATTTCACGGCCGCTATGATTCCTGCCCCCACACCTGACCCCTCCCCACCACTCGCTTCGCTCGCGGGGGAAGGGAGAAGAATCAATCGGCGATGGCAGGTGTCCGCGCTACTTTTCGTTATACGCCGCTGCCAGCGCATTCACATTGGCGTCGAACAGAGCGATATAGTCGTCGGTATTCGGGAGCATGCCGATGCTACCGGCGAGTTGCACAACCTTCGCGCCGGTGCGTTCCGCCAGCATGTTGGAATGCCGTTCCGGCTGGTTCGCCTCGGCGAGGATGAAGCGGATCTTCTTCTCCTTCATCAGCTTGGCGAGGTGTCCGATGCGGCCGAGCTTGGGCGGCGCGCCGTCGCGCTCGGTGATGAAGTCGACGATGTTGAGATTGAAGCGCTTGGCGAAGAAATCCCAGTCGTCGTGGAACGCGATCAGAGGTTCGCCCTTGAGCGGCTCCAGCCGCATGGTCCACTCGCCGAGCTTCTGATTGAGCCGCGACAGGAAGGCCGCGCGGTTCTGCTCGTAATAGCGCTTGTTGTCGGGATCGGCTTCGGAGAATGTCTTCACCATCGCCGCGGTGATCGCGTCGGCGGTCTTGGGATCGAGCCAGTAATGCAGCGTCGCGGCGCCGCGCTGTGAGCGGCGGTTGCGCGCCGCGAAGCCCGCGCTCACCAGTGTCGGATCGATGGCCGCCACCGCTCTGGAGGCATCGAGATGACCTTTTTCGCCGCGCTCGATGCCGGTCCGGCCGTTCTTCTGCGCCGAGCGCGCCAGCAATTTGTCGAACCATCCGTCGATCGCCGGCCCGGCCCGCACCACGACCCGCGCATCCTTCAGGATCGAGGTTTCCTGCAGCCGCGGCGCGTAGCGTTCGGGACGCTCTCCAGGCGGCACGAGACTTGTCACGATGACACGCTCCGCGCCAACGACTTTGGCCAGCGCCCGCAGGTCGCTAGTGGTGGTGACGACGCGCAGCCGGTCGTTTTCGGCCGGGGCTGTGGATACCAGGGCCGCAAGGGCGGCGAGCGCGAGGATCAATCGGGTCATGTCGTTGTCCGTTCGGGTGCGGCATTATAGGTTGCGGACCGGAGCTAATCCACGGCTTGCCAAAATTTCATCCCGCCCGGTCCATCCAGCCACACGTCGAGGGCTTCATGTTGCTTGCGCCAGTCCGCGCCATTGCCATCGCTCTGACCGTTTTCGCTGCGTCGGCCATGGTGCTGTGCGAGCCTGTTGCCGCGCAAAAGGCCTTCCCTTACGGCGCCGAATTGCGGCTCGATGCCGATCCGATGAGGGGGTCGAAGCGGCTGCCCTGGCTGCAATTTTCCGAGGACGGATCGGTCGATATCGATCTGTGGTGCGCCAGCGGCCGGGGACAGGCGGTGGTCGTGGACCGCGCGATCACCATCGTCCCGACGGGTCTTAGCAACAACCAGTGTTCTCCCGAACAGCTGGATGCCGACAAGGATTTCCTTAGCAAGCTGATGCAGGTCACAGCCTGGCGCTGGGATGGCTTCCTGCTGGTGCTGGAGGGACCCGACGTGCTGCGCTGGCGGCCGGCATCGAATTAGCCGCGACGAATGGATTCATCGGTGGTTGCGTTGTAGTCAGGTCTAGTTCGCCCAGCCTTCCTTCTCCGCATCCCAGACCTCTCCCTTCATCTCCCGGGCCAGCGCATTGTGCAGATTGTCGCTGCCGGCGGGCTCCGGGGATTCCTCGCCGCCCTGGTTCGATGCGATCGTCAGGCGCGGACCCGGGCCGTCATCGCCGATTTCGCTCTCGGCCTGACCGATGCGGATCACCAGCGTGTCTTTCGCTCCCGGCTTCTCGCCGCTGATCACGAACGAGACGCCAATTGTCTCGGTCAGATCAAGCCCGGGCACGGTGTTGTCCGGCCGACTGACGGTGACGGCGAGTTCGCCGGTCACATCGTCCCATTCAACAGGGCCAGGCTGCGCCGAAAAGGCCTTGGCGACGGCAGCGGCAATTGCGTCGCCGAGCGTCTTCCGGTCGAGCTTGCCGGCGCTGTCGCGGAACGCGCCGGCCGGAATGCGTATGGCGCGAGCGAGATCGAGCCCGCCGCCGGTCCAGCCGGCCTGCACAACGCCGGGCAGTGTCTTCGCCTTGCTGATCAGTTCGGCCGCACGTTCGGGATCGACGTCGACCTGCACATCGACCGTGCTGCGCCGCAAGGCTTCGCAGCTTGGCGCGATGCTGTAGCCCTGGACCTTCACGTTCTCCGTCCGCAGCGCTTTCAGGAAATCGGCCAGCGCGGTGCGTGACACGCGGAACCCCAGCGTGCCGGGCGTGACTTCGCGGAACTCGGCGGGATTTTCGACGATCGTTTCCTCAACCGCGGTCTGTTCCTCGAATTCCTTGGCGCTCATATCGGCGAGGTCTTCCGACGACGCGGTGAGAATTCGATCGCCCAGTTTTACGGTGCCCTCAAAGGAGTAGCTGTTGCCGGTGGCTGAACGTTTCAGGTCGACGGTCACCGGCCGCTTGCTCTCCTGGGTCTGGCCTGAGCCGACCAGCCGGTTGCCTTGCGGTTTCAGCGTGACCACGAATCGATCGCGCAAGCGCGAACCGGGCGAGGGCGCGTGGCAGACATCGAGTTCAGCGGAGACGACCTTGTTGCCCTGGCGGGTTTCTTTCAGGAAGGCATCGGTCTCGATATCGCCCAGCAGACCGTAGACGCCATTGAAATAGCGGACAGTTGGAGCCTGCGCCATGGCTTGCGGCGCGCCAAAGGCCAGCATCAGGACCGCAACTGACAGCACCCGCATCGCCTTGTCTCCCCGCATGAAACGCAAACACGAATCTAGCATGCCACCCGAGAGGGCGCAGAAAAAAGGCGCGGCTCGCGCCGCGCCTTCTGACTGTTCGTGAATCGCAAAAGCGTAGGGTCAGAAGCCCATGCCACCCATGCCGCCCATTCCGCCGCCGCCCGGCATCGGGGGCGCCGGCTCCTTCGGCAGTTCGGCAACCATCGCTTCGGTGGTGATCAGCAGGCCCGCGACCGAGGACGCATCCTGCAGCGCCGTGCGCACAACCTTGGCCGGGTCGATGATGCCCTTCTCGACCAGATCCACATACTCTTCGTTCTGTGCATCGAAGCCGAAGGTCTCGGACTTGCTCTCCATGATCTTGCCGACCACGATCGAGCCTTCGACGCCGGCATTCTCGGCGATCTGGCGGATCGGCGCCTCCACGGCCCGCAGCACGATATTGATGCCGGCCTGGATGTCCGGGTTGTCATTGGTCAGACGGCCGATCGCCTTCTTGGCGCGCAGCAGCGCGGTGCCGCCGCCCGGTACGATGCCTTCCTCGACCGCGGCGCGGGTGGCGTTGAGCGCATCCTCGACGCGGTCCTTCTTCTCCTTCACTTCGATCTCGGTTGCGCCGCCGACCCGGATGATCGCAACGCCGCCGGCGAGCTTCGCCAGCCGCTCCTGCAGCTTCTCGCGATCGTAATCGGAGGTGGTTTCCTCGATCTGCGCCTTGATCTGGGCGACGCGCGCCTCGATGTCGGCCTTCCTGCCGGAGCCTTTGACGATCGTGGTCTTTTCCTTCTCCATGATCACCTTCTTGGCGCGTCCCAGCATGTTGAGGGTCACGTTCTCCAGCTTCATGCCAAGATCGTCGGAGATCAGCTGGCCGCCGGTCAGGATGGCGATGTCCTCGAGCATGGCCTTCCTCCGGTCGCCGAAGCCGGGGGCCTTCACGGCCGCGACCTTCAGGCCACCGCGCAGACGGTTCACCACGAGCGTCGCAAGTGCCTCACCTTCGACATCCTCGGCGATGATGACGAGCGGCTTGCCGGACTGCACCACGGCTTCGAGCAGCGGCAGCATCGCCTGCAGGCCCGACAGCTTCTTCTCGTGCAGGAGGATATAGGCATCCTCCAGTTCGGCGATCATCTTGTCGGCGTTGGTGACGAAGTAGGGCGAGAGGTAGCCCCGGTCGAATTGCATGCCTTCCACGATCTCGACTTCGGTATCGAGTGCTTTCGCCTCTTCAACCGTGATCACGCCTTCGTTGCCGACCTTCTGCATCGCCTGCGCGATCATCTTGCCGATGGTCTGATCGCCATTGGCCGAAATGGTGCCGACCTGTGCGACCTCCGACGAGGCGGCGACCGGCTTGGCGCGCTTTTCGATGTCCTTGATGACCGCGGCGACCGCCATGTCGACGCCGCGCTTCAGGTCCATCGGGTTCATGCCGGCGGCAACCGACTTCGCGCCCTCGCGCACGATCGCCTGCGCCAGCACGGTTGCCGTGGTGGTGCCGTCGCCGGCAAGGTCATTGGTCTTGCTGGCGACCTCGCGCACCATCTGGGCGCCCATATTTTCGAACTTGTCCTCAAGCTCGATTTCTTTTGCGACCGTCACGCCGTCCTTGGTGATGCGCGGAGCGCCGAACGATTTGTCGAGCACGACATTGCGGCCCTTCGGGCCGAGCGTGACCTTCACCGCGTTCGCAAGCGTATCGACGCCGCGCAGCATCCGCTCGCGCGCGTCGGAGGCGAATTTTACGTCCTTGGCAGCCATTGATCTCTCCTGGAAGGGTTGGAGGCGCCTGTCTGTTTCAGTGTCATGGCCGGGATTGTCCCGGCCACCCACGTCCCGGCCTCTGAAAGAAAGACGTGGAGGCCCCGCTCACAAGTGTCCGAGACGCCGTCTTGAACGATTTTTGGCCGGAAATGATGACGGCGGAGCCGCGCGTCGGCTGGTTAGCCGACCACGCCCATGATGTCGGACTCCTTCATGATCAGGAGTTCCTCGCCATCGAGCTTGACCTCGGTGCCGGACCACTTGCCGAACAGCACGCGGTCGCCGGGCTTCACATCGAGCGGCACGAGCTTGCCGCTCTCGTCGCGACCACCCGGCCCGACGGCGATGACTTCGCCTTCCTGCGGCTTCTCCTTGGCGGTGTCCGGGATGATGATGCCGCCCTTCGTCTTCTCGTCGGCTTCAATGCGTCGCACGACCACGCGGTCATGCAGGGGACGGAATTTGGTTTTGGCCATGTTTTCCTCGCGGGCTCTGCGCTGCAGGTATGAAAAACCTTGATATTGCAGCCATTTGGCACTCGCATCGAAAGAGTGCCAACGCGCAGCGTGATAGGAGGCGAAGGGGGCGGCTGTCAAGCGCTGCAGGGCTCGGCTCGGCCCGACCTTTTTCCCACAGGGAGTGTCGCGAATGCGGCACTCAAACCCGTGCTGATTAAGACCGGGTTTACGGACGCTGCTCATCTTCGTATCAAGACTTTTGGGATCGCGCTCTCCTCAATCGGACCAAAGGCTTGCGCCCGAGCGATCTTGACAGCACAGTGACAGAGCGGGGGGCCGGGGACCCCACGCGAACCGAGGTCGAGCCATGTCATCTGTACGGCTTCGTCTGCCGAACAAATCCATTCTGGGACTGGCCGCCACGCTCGCCGTGGCGGGTTGTGCGGGTTCCGGAAATACGCCCACCACAGTGGCGCCGGTGGCGGCAGAGATTCCGCCGGCCATCAAGGCCCAGGAAATTACGGGACGATGGGGGCTTGCCGCCTTTCATAATCCACAGGACCTGAAGCGCACCGAGGCGGCCGCGCGCAACGGCTGCCGCCAGCCTTACAATATCGGCATGGGACCGACTGGCGGGGTGATCATGCATATGCCGGACAAGGCGCAGCCGGAGGAGTTGCGGCTGAAGGGTGCGCCGGGCAACAAGACCTATATCGGCCCTCCAGGGGAACCGGCCGGCGGCATGCAGGATCGCGAGATCACCTCTTTTGACGGTCGCACCATGACCGTGCGATTCCTTGACCCGGAGGTCTCCGGCCGTTACGGCACGCAGGTCTATGTACGCTGTGCGCCGCGGGCCTGACGCTGGTTTCCTGATTTCTCGAATCGGATAGCGTCCGCCCGGTCGGTCCGGAGCCGTTGTCATGATGCGCTGGTTCAATGCGCTGCTTCCGAAGGAAGAGCGCTTCTTTGATATGTTCGCGGCGCATTCGAAGACGCTGGTGGCGGGGGCCGAAGCGCTACGCGACCTGCTGGATGGCGGGGAGGCGGTCGAACGCAATTTCCAGCTGGTGATGGATCGCGAGCACGACGCCGACGTCGTCACCCGCGATGTCCTGATCGCGGTCCGCCGCACATTCATCACCCCGTTCGACCGGGGGGCGATCAAGGAACTGATCACGTCGATGGATAATTCCATCGATCAGATGCAGAAGACCGCCAAGGCGGTCATGATTTTCGAGCTCCGCGAATTCACCCCGCAGATGCGCGAGATGGCGGACCTGATCAAGCGATGCGCCGGGCTGGTCGAGGAGGCTATGCCCCGCCTCAGGTCAATCAGCAAGGAAGCGCATCGGCTGGGTGAGATCACCGAGGAAATATCCCGGCTTGAAGGGCAGGTCGACGAGCTCCACGATCAGGGTCTCCACGAGCTCTTCCGGTTGCACCGCTCCACCGATCCGATGGGCTATATCACTGGCGCAGAGGTCTATGACCATCTCGAGAAGGTGGTCGACCGCTTCGATGACGTCGCCAACGTGATTCATGCGACTGTGATCGAACACGTCTGAGGATGCCCGTTTGGACGTTTCGATCGCCCTTCCGCTTCTGATCGCGCTGATTGGCCTCGCGCTGATCTTCGACTGCATCAATGGCATGCACGATGCCGCGAATTCGATCGCGACCATCGTATCGACCCGGGTCTTGCCGCCGCATTACGCGGTTGCCTGGGCCGCCTTCTTCAATTTCATCGCGTTCCTGTTCTTCGGCCTGCATGTCGCAAATACCGTCGGCACCGGCATCATCTCGCCCGACATTGTCGATGCACGGGTGATTTTTGCGGCGCTGATGGGCGCGATCGCCTGGAACCTGATCACCTGGTATTACGGCATCCCGTCCAGCTCCTCGCATGCGCTGATCGGCGGCCTGGTCGGTGCCGGCCTCGCCAAGGTCGGCTTTTCGTCGATCGTTTGGGGCGGGCTTCTGAAGACGACTGCCGCGATTTTCCTGTCTCCGTTCACCGGCTTCGTACTGGCGCTGATCCTCGTTCTGCTGGTGTCATGGATTTTCGCGCGCGCGACGCCCTATGGCGTCGACATCGTCTTTCGCACCGGCCAGTTCGTGTCCGCTTCGCTCTACTCGCTCGGCCATGGCGGCAACGACGCGCAGAAGACGATGGGCATCATCGCGGTGCTGCTCTATTCGCAGGGCCTGCTTGGCGACGAATTCTATGTGCCGTTCTGGGTGGTGATTGCCTGTCAGGCTGGCATGGCGCTCGGGACGCTGACGGGTGGCTGGCGCATCGTCAAGACCATGGGTTCGCAGATCACGCGGCTGACGCCGGTTCAGGGCTTTTGCGCGGAGACTGGCGGCGCGATCACGTTGTTCATGGCCACCGGCCTTGGCATACCGGTATCGACCACCCACACCATCACCGGCGCCATTGTCGGCGTCGGCGCCGCCAAGAAGGCCTCGGGCGTGCGCTGGGGTGTCGCCAACGGCATTGTGATGGCCTGGATCATCACCATTCCCTGCGCCGCCGCGATCTCGGCGCTCTGCTTCTACGCGACCCGCCTGTTCGGCTGACGGCCGTATGGCGTTACGCGCCTTTGGCCGGCGCCGTGCTACAGTTGGCTGCGTCCTGCCGGCTCTCGCATGTCCCGTCTCCGTGCATTCCTCCTTGGTCCCTGGCGCGCCGTGCTGGTGCTCGGCGTCACGCAGATTCTCGCGTGGGGCATCCTGTTCTATCCGCCGGTGCTGATGATGCCGCTGATCGCAGCGGATCGCGGCTGGTCTCTCACTTTCGCGATGGCCGGCTTCTCGCTCGCGCTCTTGGTCGCGGGATCGGCCGCGCCGACCGTCGGCGGCCTCATCGATCGTTATGGCGGGCATGTGGTGATGGCGGTCGGCTCGCTCATCGGCGCGTGCGGTCTCTTGCTGCTCATCGTCGCTTCGCATCCGGCCGCCTATCTTGCCGTCTCGTGCATTCTCGGCCTTGCCATCGCCGCCAATCTGTACGATCCGGCTTTCGCTACCCTCGGCCGGATCTTCGGCGTCGGCGCGCGCAAGCCGATCACCTATCTGACGCTCGCCGGCGGATTCGCCTCGACCGCGAGTTGGCCGGCCACCCAGCTGTCCCTGACATTCACCGACTGGCGCGGCACCTATCTGGTGTTTGCCATCGTGCTCGCGCTTGTCGCCGCGCCGCTGCATGCCTTTGCGCTGCCGCGATCCAAAGCGGCGGCACCGACGCCGAACGACAACGCGGCGACGACAGTGCCGGCTTATCTGCCGGCCGGCGGTCTTGTGTTCTTTCTGGTCGCGGCAGCCTTCGCCGCTTATGCTTTCATTCCGTCAGGGCTGGCGGCTCATCTGATTGCGATGTTCGGCCGCGCCGGGATCGATCCGGCCACCGCGGTGATGATTGGCGCGCTGTTCGGGCCCTCGCAGGTCGCCGCGCGCGTCTGCGAGCTGGTATTCGGCGGCCGCGCGCATCCGCTCAATCTCGCGCGCTTTTCGGTCGCGCTGACGCTTGCCGGCTTTGTGCTGCTCGGCGTGTTCGGCTTTGCACTGCCGGCTGCAATCGCCTTCGCGATCATGTTCGGGGCCGCCAATGGCCTGCTCACGATTGCGCGCGGTGCGGTGCCGCTGGCGCTGTTCGGGGCGTCCGGCTATGGCCGCGTGCTAGGCCGTATCGCCAAGCCGTTTCAGGCGATGCAGGCGGTCGCGCCGCTCGCGCTGGCCTTTGCGGTCGAGCGGAGCGGCGATGCGACAGCGCTCGCGGTAACGGCGGCGTTCGGGGTCGTCTCGCTGATCTGCCTGATGGCGATCCGGCGGCCGAAGAACTGACCGGCAGGCTGCTTCGCTTACCCGCTCACGCCTGCAATTTGTCGAGCGTGATCGGCAGGTCGCGCACGCGCTTGCCGGTCGCGTGGTACACGGCATTGGCGACAGCGGCCGCGGCGCCGACAATGCCGATTTCTCCGAGCCCTTTCAAACCGAGCGGGTTGCTGTCGTCCGGCTCATCGACAAAGATGACCTTGATGTCGTGAATGTCGGCGTTTACGGGGACGTGATACTCGGCAATATTGGCGTTCATGATGCGGCCGATCCTGTGATCGACATGCGTCTCCTCATGCAATGCCATGCCGATCCCCCAGACCACGCCGCCGAGAATCTGGCTGCCGCCGGTCTTGGGATTGAGAATGCGCCCGGCGGCGACCGCGGTGACGGCGCGGGTGACGCGCACTACCCCGAGTTGCTCGTCGACCTTGACCTCGACGAAATGCGCAGCATGCGTGTTGTTCGCATGAGAATGGTCGTCGCTCGGATTGGTGGTCTTCTCCTGCTCGATGCGTTCGACGGCGCCGTGACGCATCGCGTCGGCGATCGACACGGCGAGCGAGGCATCGTGCTTGCTGACGAGCTTGCCGTCCGCCAGCATGATATCGCCGGGCGCGGCCTCGGCGAGCGGCGAGTTCGGCATCTGCCGCGCGAAGCGCAGCAACTCGTCCCGGATCGCGCCGGCCGTGTTGACGATGGCGTTCGCAACCGAGGTCGCGATCCACGACCCGCCTTCGACGGGTGATTGCGGGAGGCTGGAATCGCCGATCCTGACGTTGATGTTGTCGAGCGGCAGGCCGAGCATGTCGGCGGCAACTTGCGCCATGATCGTGTAGGTTCCGGTG
>JBIQKQ010000075.1:2326-15949 GCA_044506365.1 Hyphomicrobiales bacterium | reverse complement strand
GGGCGAGCGGAGTGTGGTGTACCTCACTTGATGTCGTAGACCTTCCAGTCCTGCTGCACGACGATCTTGTCGCCGTCCCAGCGGTAGACGCGATAGGCCTGCTGGGTGCGGAAGTGATTGTCCTTGGTCCAGACCATCGGCACGCCGCGCAGGCCCTTGGTGTCGACTTTCAGGTCGGACATCGCCGCGGCGATCTTGTCCTTGGTCGCGGGCCAGCCGGCCTTGCGGAGCGCAGCTTCGAGCGCCAGCCCGCCGAGCCAGCCTTCGGTCATCTGGCTGGCCGGGTATTTGGCGCCGCCACTCTTGGCGGCCGCCTCGATCTCCTTATGGATCGGTAGCCCATCGGTATAGAACGAGTTCGCGCCCATCACGTAGAATTTCGGGTCTTTCACGCGCGGCAATTCACTTTCCGCCTCGAGATGCGCGATGGCGAGATATTCACCGTCCCAGCCGAGACGGCGCAGCGCTTCGAAGGTGCGGATCTCGGTGACCCAGGGCGCCCAGGAATAGGCCCAGTTGGCGCCGGCATCCTTGATCTTGGTGGCGAACGGCGTGTAATCCGGCGTCGGTGGCGGGATCACCTCCTTGGCCACGGTCTTGAAGCCCATCTTCTCGGCTTCGGTCGAGGCAAAGTCGATGCCCGCGCGCGAAATCGGAATCGCCATCGCCGCATAGCCGATATTCACCGGACCCTTGGCGGCGCTCTTGATGAAATCCAGCGCCGCGCGGCTGTCCTGGATCGGAGCGAATCCGGTCGAGCAGAATTGCAGCGGATCCGCTTTTGGCGGCAGGGTTTCGTTCGGGCAGACCGCGCCCATGAACAGCACCGGCACGCCGGCGCGGCGCGTCTCCGCGAGCATCGGCGCATAGGTGGATGACAAGCTGGCATTGACCAGCACCGGCACGTTGTCTTGCGACAGCAGCCGCTTCACATTCGCCGCGGCCTTGGACGCTTCGGCGGAGTCGTCCTGCAGGACGAGATTGACCTTGCGTCCGTCAATGCCGCCCTTTGCATTCAGCTGATCGATATAGAGGCGCAGGCCCTCGACGGCCGGTCCAAGTGTACCGGCGGCAGGGCCCGTCATCGCGCCGGTGAGGCCGATGGTGTAGGTCTCCTGCGCCGTGGCCGGCAGTGCAATGGCGAGCGCGGCAACCGCTCCCATCAGGCTCCGTTTCAGCATTGGCGTTCTCCCTCGTTTCGACTGTGTCGTTCAACTCGCGACTTGCGTCGCTTCTTTTCCCTCACCCCGCGAAGCGGTGGGGAGGGTCGGCGAGCGTGAGCGAAGCGAATGCGAGCCGGGGTGGGGGGCTGTTGTCGAGGCCCCCCACCCCCGACCCCTCCCCACCACTCGCTCCGCTCGCGGGGGGAGGGGAGAAGACCTAGCGCAGCGCATCGCCCGCCCCCGCAGCAAGCAAACGCTCCTCGCTGTCGTCATACATGCCTTCGACAAGATCCTTGAAGCGGTCATACATCAGATTGCGCTTGACCTTGCGCGTCGGCGTCACCGGCTCGCCGTCCTGTTCGGGATCGAGTTCTTTCGGCAGGATGCGGAAGGCCTTGATCTGCTCGACCCGCGCGAATTCGTTGTTGGCCTTGTCGATCTCGGACTTGATCAGACCCTGCACGGCCTCGCTCTGAACCAGGGAGGTGAAGCCGGTATAGCTGACATTGTTGGCGCGCGCCCAGTCGGCGACCGAATCGAAATCGATCTCGATCAGCGCGGTGAGATATTTGCGTCCGTGGCCGAACACGATCGCCTCGCCGATATACGGGCTCGCCCGCAGCGTGCTTTCGATGCCGGAGGGCGAGATGGTCTTGCCGCCGGCGGTGACCAGGAAGTCGCGGGCGCGATCGATGAGCCGCAGATTGCCGTTCTGCCATTCGCCGACATCGCCGGTATGAAGCCATTGCCCGCTATCGACGATCTGCCGCGTCGCATCGGGCTGGTTCCAGTAGCCTTCGAACTGGTCGGGTCCCTTGACGAGGATCTGGCCGTCGTCGTCGAGCCGCACCTGCCAGCCCTGCACCACCCGTCCGACATTGCCGGGCTTGGCGAAGCGCTGCGATTGGCCGCTGATGAAAGCCCCGCCGGTTTCGGTTTGCCCGTAGGCCTCCACGAGGTTGACGCCCCAGATCTGCCAGAGCGCGGCGGTCTCCTGCGGCAGTGGGGCGGCGCCGGAAATCGCAAGCTCCAGCTTGTCGAGTCCGAGCTTGTTCAGCACGCGGCCGAAGGCGACGGTGCGGGCGAGCGCTGTCATCGCATCGGTCGCAGGACCCGAGGTGCCCGCCCAGCGGCGCCGGGCGGCGGAGCGGCCGAGCGACATGGCGGCATTGTAGATGGCCCGCTTTGCCGGCGAGGTCGTGCTCAGGCTGACCAGCACCTGCGAGGCGAATTTCTGCATATAGCGCGGCACCGTGAACAGCACGGTCGGGGCGACCTCGAACATGGTCGCCATCAGGTCATCGACGCTCTCGCCATAATGGGGAACCAGACGCGAAATCAGCGGCAGCGTGATCGCGACATCGCGGCCGAAGATATGGCAGAGCGGCAGGAACACCACGGTGCGGTGATCCTTGTCGCGCAGGGTCGGATAGTGATCGACGATGGTGTAGGTGCCGGCGAGATGCTTGCCGTGCGAGATCAGCGCGCCTTTCGGATTGCCGGTGGTGCCCGAGGTGTAGACGATGAAGGCCGGATCGTCGGCTTTCAGCGCCGCCGTCATCTCTTCGAGCGCGGCGATATTCGCCGCGTCCTCTCCGGCGACGCGGCTCTCGATGTCCGACAGCGAGATCAGCTTCGGGTGGCTGTAGTCGAACATCGCGGAATCGTCGATCACCACGATCCAGTTCAGGTCGGGCAGGCGGTCGGCGATCTGCAGGATCTTGTCGACATATTCCTGATCCTCGGCAATGAAGATTTTCGCGCCGCCGTCCGTCATCAGGAATTCGACTTCGGAGACCGAAGCGGTCGGATAGACGCCATAGACGATCCCGCCGGCCGCTTGCGCGGCCATGTCGCAGACCGCCCATTCCTCGCAGGCGTCGCCCATGATGGCGACGCGATCGCCCTTTTCGAGGCCGAGCGTCTTCAGCGCGAGAGCGCAGCGCCCGACCGCGGCCGCATAGTCGCGCCATGTCCTTTCACGGTAGAGACCGAGCTGTTTCGCGCGATAGGCGATCCCGCGAGGCGTTGTCCGCGCATGTTCCGCGATCAGCCCGGGCGCGGTCTTGCCGCGCAGGATCGCAAATTGCGGAGATTGCGGCGCGGCTTGCGTCACGACGAGGCCACGATCCGCGATGATTGCGCAATATGAACGGACGGCGGTGTCACCAGAGCCTTCCTCCCGTATATCGCGGCCGGTCGTCCGGCTCTTTTGCGTTATTTCAACAATCCCAATTCTATAGGTCAATCAAATTTTTTCCGCCGCGGCGTCCCTTGCGCGGCGCGCGCACCATATCCAGCGCGCGCCTGGCATCGATGCCGCGCAGGATCAGCGATATGAACGCGCCGCCGATCCGTTCGATTGAAATCTGTTCGCGCGGGTACCAGGCGGCGCATCCATTCAGCACCGACAGGATCGACAGCGTCGCCAGCCGGGTGTCGAGGTCGGCGCGAAATTCGCCGCTGCGCTGGCCCTGTTTCAGGACATTCTCGAAGATCGCCTCGATGCCGCGCGACACCTTGCGGACCCTGCGGCGGCTATGAGCCGGCAGGAACTGGCGCTGGGTGAGGAACACCTTCATGAAATTGCCGCGGTCCAGCAGCGGCGAAATATGCGCGCGGATCAGACCCGACAGGCGCTCGGTGGCGGTGCCGGGTCCTTCGGCGATGGCCTTTTCGGTCTCGTAGAAGCCCTCGACGCCGCGCATGCAGACAAGTTCGAGCGCCGCTTCCTTGGAGGCAAAATAATAATACAGGCTGGCCTGCCGGATTTGCAGCACGTCGGCGATGTCCTGCGTGGTGGCGCCATGATAGCCGCGCTCGGCGAACACCCGCGCCGCCGCCTCGATGATCTCGCCGGCGCGCCGATGCGTGGCCCGCTTTCCTCTTTCGGCAGAGTCCTCAGCGGCGCTTTTGCGGGGCGGCGGCGCGCGCCGCAATGCCGTTCGCCGGACGGGGGTTGCATCCCTGACCGTCGCCGATCTAGATTTCATCTATAGACCTATAGATAAACGTCGTATCCGGGAGCATGCGCCAATGACGACCCTGCCGCAAGGCCGCCCACCGTTCCGCGCTGATCATGTCGGCAGCCTGTTGCGGCCACAGGCGTTGCGGCAGGCGTTCCGCGACCATATCGGCAAGCGCATCGACGACGCCGCTTTCGCGAAGATCCAGGATGACTGCATCCGCGATGTCGTCAAAATGCAGGAGGATGTCGGGCTGAAGGTCGTCACCGATGGTGAATTCCGCCGCGGCTCCTATTGGGGGCGGTTCGTCGAGCGGATCGACGGATTTGCCATCAAGTCCGCGGTGTTCAAATTCCGCGACGATCAGGGCCATCAGGTCGATTTCACCGCGCCCTATGCCGACGGCAGGCTCAAGCGCACGAGGCCGCTGGCGCTCGACGAGTTCGAATTTCTCAAAGGGATCACGACGCTCACCCCGAAAATCACCCTGCCGGCGCCCTCGACCATGCATTTCTATCGCGCCACCGACTACGCGGCGGCGTCCGCCTATGGCGATGTGACAAGCTTCTTTGCCGACCTCAACCGCATCTTCCGCGAGGAGATTGCCGATCTGGCCAAGGCCGGCTGCAAGTATATCCAGCTGGATGAAGTCGCGATCGCGCTTCTGTGCGACCCGAACATCCGTCAGCAGGTCGAAGCGGCGGGCATGAAGGCGGACGAACTGGTCGATCTGTATATCGAGAGCATCAACGAATCGGTGAAGGGCGCGCCGGCCGATGTGGTGTTCGGCGTGCATATGTGCCGCGGCAATTTCAAGGGCCATTATCTCGGCGCCGGCGGATACGAGTCCGTGGCCGAGCGGTTCTTTGCGGGCACGAATGTCAACCACTTCCTGCTCGAATACGACACCGAGCGCGCCGGCGACTTCCGTCCGCTTCGCTTGGTGAAGGGCAAGGGCGTGGTGCTCGGGCTCATTTCCAGCAAGACGCCAGCGTTGGAATCTCTCGACGATCTGAAGCGCCGCACCGAGGAGGCGACGCAGTTCATCGATCTCGACCGCCTGGCGATCTCGCCGCAATGCGGCTTTGCCTCGACCGTCGCCGGCAATCCGGTGACCGAGGCGGATCAGCGCAGGAAGCTGGAACTGGAAGTGGAAGCCGCGAGGGCGATCTGGGGCTAGGTTCGCCGATCGCGGCACGGGGCGCGCAAAGGCTTAGCGCCACGCAAGCGTCGCGACGCAACATGACAGCAATTTAATCTGCCGCTGTGACGAATCGTGTCAGCGGCCGGATTTCTGCCGCTTGCGGAACGTTGGGTGATCACCGACGTTGCACCTGCCGCCCATGCTGGCGGCGTGCAACGGCCTTGCGAGCACCACGGAGGCGGCCACCACATGCGGCGAACCAGCGTCGTCCTTGCTGTTCTGATCACGGTGATCTGCGCCGGATATTACGGCTTCAGCCGATATGGCGACCGGCTTGGACTGACCACAGGCACGCCACAGATCCAGGAGCCGCGGCGCGCTGCCGCAGTCATTCCGGTGAAAACGGTTGCCGCGGAGCAGGGCGCGTTTCCGGTGCGCCGGCGCAGCATCGGCCTGCTTGAATCGCCCGCGGTGGTGGTCGTGCGCTCGCGCATCGACAGTCAGATGCTGGAAAAGCATGTGACCGACGGGCAGCTTGTTCGCGAGGGCGACCTGCTTTTCACCCTCGACGATCGCGAATTGCGGGCGACCATCGCACGCAACGAGGCGCAACTCGCCAAGGACGAGGCCGCGCGCGACCGCGCCAATGCCGACCTGAAGCGGACCGAAGAACTGCTGTCGCGCAATGTCGCAACCCGGCAATTGCTGGACGAAAAGATCGCCGAGGCCAAGGCGGCCGAGGCCACGATCGCCGCCGACAAGGCGCAGCTCGAGAGCGACCGCGTACGGCTCGGCTATACCAAGATCGTCGCGCCGATCACCGGGCGCATCGGCGCCATTCGCGTGACGCCGGGCAATCTGGTGTCGTCGTCGGACAGCCAGGGGCTGGTGACGATTACGCAGATCAAGCCGATCCGGGTCTCTTTCACCTTACCCGAGCGCGATCTTGGCGCATTGCGGGCGGCCATCCGCCGCAAGGAGCCGCCGGTGGTGCGAGTCTATGCCGCCGGCAACAGCCAGCCGCTGGCTACCGGCCAGCTCGATTTCGTCGATTCCTCGGTCGATCCCGCGACCGGCACGATCATGGCGAAAGCGACCTTCGACAATGAGGATTACACGCTGTGGCCCGGCATGTATGTCGATGTCGAAATCGATCTCGACATTCGCCCCGACACCGTGAGCATTCCGACCGTCGCGCTGCAGACCAGCCAGAAGGGCCCATTCGTATTTGTGGCAAAGCCGGACGGCACCGCGGAATTGCGGCAGGTCGAGACCGGCGGTCTGGTCGGCGATCGCAGCGCGATCCGTTCGGGCCTTGCGCCCGGCGAGCGGGTGGTGATCGAGGGACAGCTCAGGCTCGCCGACGGCGCGCGCATCCGCGATGCGGCACAGCCGGGTGATGCGCCCGGGCCGCAAGCGCCGGCGCCTGCCTCCGAGAAATCCGCCGCGCAACGGGATGCGGTGCGATGAACATTTCCGAATTCTGCATCCGTCATCCGGTCACCACCACGCTGATGTCGATCGCCGTGGTCGCGGCCGGACTGTTCGCTTATGTCTATCTGCCGGTGGCCGCGCTGCCGCGCACCGATTTCCCGACCATCAGCGTATCGGCGAACCTGTCGGGCGCCTCGCCCGACACCATGGCGAACTCGGTCGCGACGCCGCTGATCAAGCAGTTCACCACCATCAGCGGCATCGACACGATCAGCGCGACCTCGTCGCAGGGTTCGACCTCGATCGTGATCCAGTTCAATCTTGATCGCGACATCGATGCGGCGGCCGCCGACGTGCAGTCGGCCATCGCCCGCACCCAGCGCCGACTGCCGCCGGAGATGACCGAACTGCCGAGCTATCGCAAGGTGAACCCGGCGGATGCTGCGGTGCTGCTGCTCGCCATCCGATCCGACGTGACGCCGCTGCCCGAACTCGATGCCTTCGCGCAGCAGGTGATCTCGCCGGCGCTCTCGACGGTCGACGGCGTGGCGCAGGTTCTCGTCTATGGCAGCCAGAAATTCGCGGTGCGCATCCAGGTCGATCCGAACGCGCTCGCCGCCCGCGGAATCGGCGTCAACGAGGTGCAGGCGGCGGTCGCGGCGGCCAATGCCAACACGCCGGTCGGCACGCTGCGCAACGCGCAACAGCAGCTGACCATCCAGGCCGAGACCGAGCTCGAAAATGCGGCGCAGTTCCGCCAGATCATCGTCGCGGCCCGGGGCGGGCGGCCGGTGCGGCTCGGCGATGTCGCGGTCGTGTCGGACTCCATCGAGGACGATCAGCGCGCCAGCTGGTTCAACGGGACCAACGCCATCATTCTTGCCGTTCAGCGCCAGCCCGAGGCCAACACCGTCGATGTGGTGGATCGCGTCAAGGCGATGCTGCCCGGTTTTGAGGACGACCTGCCGCGCGCCTCCTCGATCGAAGTTCTCAACGATCGCTCGGTCTCGATCCGCGAGGCGGTCGCCGACGTGCAGTTCACGCTCATGCTCGTGATCGCGCTCGTCATCATGGTCATCTTCCTGTTTCTGCGGCGGCTGACGGCGACGATCATTCCCGCCCTCGCGGTGCCGATCTCGCTGATCGGCACGCTGGCGGCGATGTATCTGTTCGATTTCAGTATCAACAATATCTCGCTGCTCGCGCTCACGCTCGCGGTCGGGCTTGTGGTCGACGACGCGATCGTGATGTTCGAGAACATCTACCGCCACATGGAGGAGGACGGGCTGCCCGCCTTCGAAGCGGCGGTGAAAGGCTCTCGCGAGATTGGGTTCACCATCATCTCGATCACGGCGTCGCTGGTGGCGGTGTTCATCCCGGTCTTTCTGATGGGCGGCGTGGTCGGCCGCATCTTCCATGAATTCGCGGTGGTCGTGACGGTTGCGCTGGCGATCTCGGCCTTCGTCTCGCTGACGTTGACGCCGATGCTCTGCTCGAAGATGCTGCGGCCGCCGGAGCGCGATGCCCAGGGCCGCATCCCGCCGGAGACCGGCTGGCGCGCGGTGCTGGAGAGCGGCCTCAATGCGATGACCAGGGCCTATGACCGTGGCGTGCAGTGGAGCCTGCGGCACCAGCCCTTCATGCTTGGCGTGTTTTTCGCGACGCTCCTTGGCACGGTCTATTTCCTTTACACCACGCCGAAGGGCTTCTTCCCGCAGGAGGATATCGGGCATCTGTCGGTCTCGACCGAGGCGCGGCCGGACATCTCCTTCGAGGCGATGATCGCGCTGCAGAAGCAGGTCGAGGACACGTTCCGCAAATCGCCCTACGTGAAAAGCGTCGCCTCGATCGTGGGCGCGGGCGGCAGCGCCCGCAGCCTCAATAACGGCCGGCTGTTCGTCGAGCTGCAGCCGCGCGGCGAGCGTCCGGCCATGCCCGAGCTTCTCCGCCACTTCCGGCGCGAAATGTCGTTTCCCGGCATCAATGTCGTGATGTCGCCGGTGCAGAACCTGCGGATCGGCGGGCGTTCGAGCCGCAGCGAATATCAATTCGTGATGCAGAGCGTGCGCAAGGACGAAATGCGTGACTGGTCCCGCCGCATGACCAGCGCCATGGCGGCCGACCCGCACTTCGTTGACGTCAACAACGATCTCGAAGACGGCGCGATCCAGGTCATGCTGCGGGTCGACAAGGACAAGGCCGCTTCGCTCGGCATCAATGCCGACCAAATCCGCTCGACGCTCTATTCCGGATTCGGCCAGCGGCAGGTCTCAACGATCTATGGCAGCGGCGACACCTTCAGCGTGCTGATGGAGTTCGACCCGCGCATCAACTGGAATTCAAGCGACCTCGGCAACATCCGCATCCGGACTCCGGCCGGCCATCTGGTGCCGCTCAGTTCGATCGCGAGTATCGAACGGACCGCGGGCGATCTGACGGTCAATCAGCTTGGCCAGCTTCCAGCGGTGACGATCTCGTTCAATCTTCCGCCGGGTGTCGCGCTCGGCGACGCGGTAGCGCAGACCGAGGTGCTGAAGGAGCGGCTCGGCGTGCCGAACACGATCTCCACCACGTTTTCAGGCACCGCCCAGACGTTCCAGCAGTCGCTCGCCAATCAGGGCATGCTGCTCATGGCCGCGGTCCTGACGATCTACATGGTGCTCGGGATGCTGTATGAGAGCTACATCCACCCGCTCACCATCCTCACCGGCCTGCCATCCGCCGTGGTCGGCGCGCTCGGCGCGCTGGTGCTGTTCGGACTGGACCTCAGTGTGATCGCGATGATCGGCCTGCTGATGCTGATCGGCATCGTGAAGAAGAACGCGATCATGATGATTGACGTCGCGCTCGACCTGCAGCGCGTCCAGCACATGGCGCCGGCCGAGGCGATCTATCGCGCGGCGATCCTGCGCTTCCGGCCGATCATGATGACCACCTTCGCCGCGATCCTCGGCGCCTTGCCGATCGCGATCGGACATGGCCCGAGTTCGGAATTGCGCCAGCCGCTCGGCATTGCCGTTGTGGGCGGACTCATCGTGTCGCAATTCCTGACGCTGTTCATCACCCCGGTTCTGTATCTCTACATGGACCGGCTGGGGCAATCTGGAAACAGACTGCGCGCACGGGTGATGGCGATGTTTGGTGGAAAGCCCGCAAGAGTGAGGTGAGAACGAAAGCGGCGCACTCGGTGCGCTCCCTCCCCCCTTGCGGGGGAGGGTTGGGGAGGGGGGTAAGCTATATGCTCACAGTCATAGCTTACCCCCCTCCCGACGGCCTTTGGCCGTCGACCTCCCCAAGGGGGAAGTGATCGCGGGTGTCGCTTTACGCAGCCTTCTGGGCCTGCGCGGCTTTCGCCAGCTTGAAGTCGTATTTCACTTCGTAGAACGGTTCGTTCATCACCTCACCCGTCGGCGCCTTGCTGCCGGCGGGCTTCTTCACGAAATCGACGATCAGCGGCTCTTTCACGCCGAACACGACATCGGTGTCGATGTATTCGGCGCCGCGCTGGAACAGGTGCGTCGTCAGGCTCTTGTAGCCCGGCGCGGCGATGTGGAAATGAATATGCGCCGGCCGCATGTGGCTGATGCGGGTCCGGTTCATCAATTCGCCGATCGGGCCGTCCATCGGGATGGTGTAGCCGATCGGCGCCACCGTCCGCACGGTGTAGCTGCCGTCCGGATTGGTATGATAGATGCCGCGCATATAGCCTTCGGCGCCTTCGATCTGCGCCTCATAGAGGCCCTCACCGTCGGTCTGCCACATGTCGAGCATCGCGCCGGCGACCGGCTTGCCATCAATGTCGGTTACCTTTCCGGTGCAGAAGGTCGGGATGCCGGGTGCGCCGTCGGCCATGTTGCCGCCATCGGCGATTTCCGGGGAATTCGGAATGTGGAACGGACCTTCCACCGTGGATGGGGTGGCGGCGCCGGGTGCGCGATTGTTGATGGCGTCCACCAGCATGGAGATGCCGAGCACGTCGGAGGCGAGGATAAATTCCTGGCGCTTGGCGTCGCAAATCTGCCCGACCCGGGTCAGCCAGTCGATCGCGGTGAACCATTCCTGCTGAGTCGGTTCCACGTCGCGGACGAAGGCGTGCAGGTGCTTCACCAGCGAAGTCATGACCTGTCGCAGGCGCGGATCGGGAATGTTGCTCCAGCGCTCGATCGCAAGATCGGTGAGGTTTTCCTCGGTTACGTAAGTCATAGGCTTTCTCCCGAAAACGTGGGCAGGGCTTCCTGGCTGCCTTGAAGGATTTTTGTGTCTCGGAACAACTCTAAGCGCCGGGTGGCGCTTACCGTCAAGCTGGAAATGCCTGAAAATCCGCCGGGCGCCCACGGTGACTTTTCGTGTCGTTCGGGGTTAATATAGGCATCTGGACGCCGGAAAGGACTGCTGACATGGCTTGGACCACCCCGACGCTCGTGGAAATCTGCATCGGCCTCGAAATCAACGGCTATCTTCCGCCGGAATTCTGATCTTGCGCTGATCCAGATCAAATGGCCGCCCGATGGGGCGCCTGACGGCGCTGGTGCTGGGAGCAGCCGCGGGCGGGGGTTTTCCGCAATGGAATTGCAATTGCCCGGTCTGCGCGCTGGCCTGGGCGGTCGACCCGCGCGTCGTTGCCCGCAGCCAAGCCGGCCTTGCGGTGTCGGCCGACGGGGAGAATTGGCTGCTCTGCAACGCCTCGCCCGACCTGCGGACCCAGATTCTCAACACGCCGGCGCTGCACCCGCGGCGCGCGCTGCGTCACTCGCCGATCGCAGCCGTGCTTCTGACCGGCGCGGAGGTCGACCAGGCGGCGGGCCTGTTGACTTTGCGTGAGCGGCAGGATGTCGCGCTCTATGCAACGGCCGCGACCCTCGCGGCCATCGCCGACAATCCCATGTTCGGGGCGCTGCATCCGCAAAAGGTGCGGCGGCACGCGCTTTCGCCGGGCGAAACGGTTGCCCCCCTGCCGGGACTGTCGCTGGAGATTTTCGCCGTGCCTGGCAAGCTGCCGCTCTATCTGGAAGGCGAGAGCCCGGAAATCGGCGAGAGCGCGGCGAATGTCGGGGTGGAACTCTTCGCCGCCGGCCGCCGGCTGCTCTATATCCCCGGCGCGGCCGGCGTGACGAACGCCATGCGCGAGCGCATGCGCCGTGCGGACGCGATCCTGTTCGATGGCACCCTGTTCACCGACGACGAAATGATCGCATTGCGGATCGGCGAAAAGACCGGGATGCGGATGGGGCATATGCCGATCGATGGGCCGCAGGGCTCGCTGGCGGCGCTGACGGACCTGCCGGCGCGGCGGATTTACATCCATATCAACAACAGCAATCCGGTCCTGATCGAGGGTTCGTCCGCGCGGCGGCGCGTGGAAGCGGCGGGGTTCGAGGTTGCCTTCGACGGCATGGAGATCGTGCTGTGAAGCCGATGCAGCCGGACGAACTGGAAGCGGCGCTGCGCGACATCGGCGCGCGGCGGTATCACCGCCTGCATCCGTTCCACCACATGCTGCATTCCGGCCGGTGCACGAAGGGGCAGGTGCAGGCCTGGGCGCTGAACCGCTATTATTACCAGGCGATGATCCCCATCAAGGATGCCTCGCTGATCGCGCGCTGCGACGATGCCTCGGTCCGGCGCGAATGGCGCTCGCGCCTTGCCGATCACGACGGGGAGCGCGAGGGCGACGGCGGCATCGCACGCTGGCTGAAACTGACCGATGGCCTCGGGCTGGACCGGGATTACGTCACCTCGCTACGGGGTTTACTTCCCGGCACCCGGTTCGCGGTGGACGCCTATGTGCATTTCGTGCGCGAAAAGACCCTGCTGGAGGCGATCGCGTCCTCGCTCACCGAATTGTTCTCGCCGGTCATCATTTCCGAGCGGATGGAGGGCATGCTCGCGCATTACGATTTCATCACGCGCGACACGCTTGCCTATTTCGAGCAGCGGCCGCCGCAGGCGGCGAAGGATTCCGATTTCGCGCTGGATTACGTCAAGCGCAATGCCCGCACGCCGCATGCGCAAGGCGCGGTGCTGGCGGCGCTGGAGTTCAAATGCAGCGTGCTGTGGGCGATGCTCGACGCGCTGCATCACGCCTATGTCGCACCCGGTCACATTCCCCCCGGCGCCTTCGTCCCGGAGGCATGACCGATGACCGAAGCTGCCGCCCCACCGCAGGTCCCGCCCGATGCAAGGCCGAGGCTGCCGCGCGGGGTGCGGCTCACGCATAACGAGGCGCAGGGCGGATGGGTGCTGCTCGCGCCCGAGCGCATCTTCAAGGCCGATGCGATCGCCGTCGAAATTCTCAAGCGCTGCACGGGGGAGGCGACGTTTACTGCCATCGTCGACGACCTCGCCGCGAATTTCAAAGCGCCGCGCGAGCGCATCGAAACCGACGTCGCCAATCTGCTCCGCTCGCTCGCCGACAAGCGGCTGCTGGAGTTTTCGTAATGTTTCGCTGCCCAACGCTTACGCCGTTCGTCCCCGCGAAAGCGGGGACCCAGGGCCAAAGATTCTGGATTCCCGCTTTCGCGGGAATGAACGGAGTCTGGAGCGACCACTGCGGAACAAGATGATGGGCATCCCGGCACCAGCCTTGCCCGCGCCGCTCGGCCTCCTTGCCGAACTCACGCATCGCTGTCCGCTCGGCTGCCCGTATTGCTCGAACCCGCTCGCACTCGATGCGCCAGGGGATGAACTCGATACCGCGACCTGGGCGCGGGTGTTTCGGGAGGCGGCCGGGCTCGGCATCCTGCAGGTGCATCTGTCGGGCGGCGAACCCGCCTCGCGCCGCGATCTCGCCGACATCGTGAAGTCCGCGCATGCGGCGGGGCTCTACAGCAATCTCATCACCTCGGGCATCGGGCTGAGCGATGCGAGGCTGCGCGACCTCGCCGACAGCGGCCTCGATCATGTCCAGGTGTCGATC
>JBIQKQ010000075.1:0-2316 GCA_044506365.1 Hyphomicrobiales bacterium | reverse complement strand
AGACCCGGTCCACGCCCTTGTAGTGGGCCTTGATCCAGGTGTCGATCCAGGACGCCGAGCCCGGCTCGGCCGACCGCATCGCGGGCTATGACGGCGCATTCGCGCGCAAGCGCGCCGTCGCTGCCGAGGTCGCCCGGCTCGGCCTGCCGCTCACCATCAACATCGTGGTGCATCGGGCAAACATCGCGCGCATCGCCGACATGGTCGCGCTGGCCGTGTCGCTCGGCGCGCAGCGGGTCGAGATCGCGCATGTGCAGTATTACGGCTGGGCGCTGAAAAACCGCGCCGCGCTGATGCCCCCGCGTGAACAGGCGCTGCGCGCCATCGATACCGTCGAGGCGCTGCGCGAGACCCATCGCGGGCGCATCGTGATCGACTGCGCGCTGCCGGATTACTATGCGCAATATCCGAAGCCCTGCATGGGCGGCTGGGGCCGCCGCTCGCTCAATGTCACCCCCTCCGGCAAGGTGCTGCCATGCCATGCCGCCGAGGCGATCGCCGGCCTGACCTTCTGGTCGGTGACCGAGCATTCGCTCGGCGACATCTGGCGCCATTCGCCGGCCTTCAACGCATTCCGCGGGACCGCCTGGATGCAGGAGCCTTGCGCCTCCTGCCCGAAACAGCGCGAGGATTTCGGCGGCTGCCGCTGCCAGGCTTACCTCCTCACAGGCGACGCAAACGCCACCGACCCGGTCTGCCTTCTGTCGCCATTGCATGGCGAGGTCGAGCGCATCGCAGCGATTCAGTCGGGCGCATTTGTATACCGCCGCTATCGCCGCGAGCCCGCCCCGTCCTGATTGCCAGCGGGGTGAGAATTGTCGGAGACTGGAGACAAGGCCGCGATCCAAGGACGGCATTTTCGAAGGGAGGCTGGAATGCATCGATTGTCTCGGACTGTACTCCTGGCCGGCGGCATCGCCGGCGCTTTCGCATTGACGACAGCGCCCGCAATCTCGCAGGCGCCCCCCGGAATGAGCGCGCTCGACAAGTCCGATCCCGCCACGAGCAAGCAGGACGCCAATCTCAAGCCGCATGCGACGCCGCCGATCGTGACGCCGGTCGACAAGCTTCCGCTCGCCAAGCTCAAGCTGCCGTCCGGATTCAAGGCGGAAGTGTTTTCCAGCGGCCATCCCGGCGGTCGCACCATGGTGATGGGGCCGAACGGCACGATCTTCATGGGGACGCGCCTGCTCGGCCGCGTCTATGCGATCACCGACAAGGGCGGCAAGCGCGAGGTGCGGACATTGCTGCAGGGGCTGACCCAGCCGAGCGGCCTTGCCGTCAAGGACGGTGCGCTTTACGTGCTCGCGATCAACAAGGTGCTGCGCTTCGACGATATCGAGAACAAGCTGGACAATCCGGGCGAGGGCGTCGATCTCACCGACAAGTTCAACCTGCCGGACACGATCCATCACAACTGGAAATACGCGGCCTTCGGGCCGGACGGCAAGCTCTACATCCAGGTCGGTGCGAATTGTAACATCTGCGAAATCAATCCCGGCATTCACGGCCAGATCCGGCGCTACAATCCCGACGGCTCAGGCATGGAGATCGTAGCGCGCGGCGTGCGCAACACGGTCGGCTTCGACTGGCACCCGACCACCAAGGAATTGTGGTTCACCGACAACGGCCGTGACTGGGCCGGCGATGCCGGACCGGAGGATGAACTCAATCGCATCGCCAAGGGACAGGAAGGCGCCCATTACGGCTTTCCCTATTGCCACGCCAACGGCATTCCCGATCCGGACATCAAGATACCGAATGCATGCGCGGGCGTCGTGATGCCGGCGGCGCTGACCGGCCCCCATTCGGCCGGCCTCGGCATCCTGTTCTATACCGGCGAGATGTTCCCGAAAGCCTACCAGAACGTCGCCTTCATCGCGCGGCGCGGCTCCTGGAACAAGGCGCAGAAGTTCGGCTACGACGTCGTGCTCGCGCGCACCACGCCGGACGGCAAGGCAAAGGTCGAACCGTTCATGACCGGGCTGCTCGATCAGAAGGCGAACGAGTTTTTCGGCCGGCCAACCTACCTGTTCCAGATGAAGGACGGCTCGCTGCTGGTCTCCGACGAGCAGAACGGCGCGATCTATCGCATTTCCTACGATGCGAAGACGGCGGAGCCGGCGGCCCGGCCGAAGAAGAAGTAAGACTGCGACGTTGCGGCATACTCCGTTCATTCCCGCGAAAGCGGGAATCCGGTTCCTGTGGCGCCGGGTCCCCGCTTTTAGGGGGACGAACGGAGGGTGGAGCAGGGCGGACCAGCTCAGCTTGAGATCGCTGCTCGGACTGCTGGTGTTATGCTTCGCCGTGGCGACC
>JBIQKQ010000074.1:0-16298 GCA_044506365.1 Hyphomicrobiales bacterium | reverse complement strand
CTCCAAGTCGTCCGACTTCGCCGGTGACGGCACCACCACCGCCACGGTGCTCGCCCAGGCCATCGTGAAGGAAGGCGCCAAGTCGGTGGCTGCCGGCATGAACCCGATGGATCTGAAGCGTGGCATCGACCTTGCTGTCGACTCGGTGGTCGAGCATCTGAAGGCCAATTCCAAGAAGGTCACCTCGAACGACGAAATCGCCCAGGTCGGCACGATTTCCGCCAACGGCGACAAGGAAATCGGCGATTTCCTTGCCAAGGCCATGGCGAAGGTTGGCAACGAAGGCGTGATCACGGTCGAGGAAGCAAAGTCCCTCGAAACCGAACTCGACATCGTCGAGGGCATGCAGTTCGACCGCGGCTACATCTCCCCCTACTTCGTCACCAATGCCGACAAGATGCGCACCGAATTCGACGATGCGTACATCCTCATCTACGAGAAGAAGCTGTCCGGCCTGCAGGAGCTGCTGCCGCTGCTCGAAGCCGTCGTCCAGACCTCCAAGCCGCTCGTCATCATTGCCGAGGAAGTGGAAGGCGAAGCGCTGGCGACCCTCGTGGTCAACAAGCTGCGCGGCGGCCTGAAGGTCGCGGCGGTGAAGGCCCCGGGCTTCGGCGACCGCCGCAAGGCCATGCTGCAGGATATCGCGATCCTGACCGGCGGCCAGGCGATCTCGGAAGACCTCGGCATCAAGCTCGAGAATGTCACCCTCGCCATGCTCGGCCGTGCCAAGAAGGTGCTGATCGAGAAGGAAAACACCACGATCGTTAACGGTGCCGGCAAGAAGGCCGACATCGACGCTCGCATTGCGCAGATCAAGGCGCAGATCGAGGAGACCACCTCGGACTACGACCGTGAGAAGCTGCAGGAGCGTCTGGCGAAGCTCGCGGGCGGCGTCGCGGTGATCCGCGTCGGCGGCGCGACCGAGGTCGAGGTTAAGGAGCGCAAGGATCGCGTCGACGACGCCATGCACGCCACCCGCGCTGCGGTCGAGGAA
This sequence comes from Hyphomicrobiales bacterium, assembly GCA_044506365.1. Taxonomy (GTDB): domain Bacteria; phylum Pseudomonadota; class Alphaproteobacteria; order Rhizobiales; family Xanthobacteraceae; genus Pseudorhodoplanes. Next base: position 15,304 of record JBIQKQ010000074.1, on the reverse strand, counting down.
GGCATCCTGCCGGGCGGCGGCGTCGCCCTGCTGCGCGCCACCGAGGCCCTCAAGAAGGTCCGCACCCAGAACGACGACCAGAAGACCGGCGTCGAGATCGTGCGCAGAGCCCTGCAGGCCCCGGCGCGTCAGATCGCCATGAATGCGGGCGAGGACGGCTCCGTCATCGTCGGCAAGATCCTCGAGAAGGACCAGTATGCCTACGGCTTCGATGCCCAGAATGCGGAGTATGGCAACATGCTCACCAAGGGTATCATCGACCCGACCAAGGTCGTGCGCTCCGCGATCCAGAACGCCGCCTCGGTTGCCGGCCTTCTGATCACGACCGAAGCCATGGTCGCCGAGCTTCCGAAGAAGCAGGCTGCTGCTCCAGCGATGCCGGGCGGCGGCATGGGCGGGATGGACTTCTAAGACCATCCCCACCAGCCAGGGGAAACGCGAAGGGGCCGCGCAAGCGGCCCCTTTTGCTTTGGGCTACGCCCCCGCTTGACTTCGCCTCGACGCGGTAGACTCTCACGCTCATGCAAGACGGCTCACACCTGCTCACCCCGCCTCATCTCGCAACCGAGCGCTTCACGGATGCGAAAGCGGCCGTCGCGCAGCTTCAGCACATCTACCGGCGCAACACGAAGTTCCTGCGCGAGCATTTCGAGGCCTTCGCGGGTGGCGCTCCGCTCGACGCCCGCGTGCGCGCTACCTATCCGTTCGTTCGGATCACCACCGACACGCATGGGCGGATGGATTCCCGCCTCTCCTACGGCTTCGTGGCAGGCCCGGGCACGCACGAGACCAGCGTCACCCGTCCCGATCTTTTCGGCGACTATTTCACCGAGCAGATCGAACTTCTGCTCGCCAATCATCGCGTGCCGGTAGAGGTCGGCGAATCGCACGAGCCGATTCCGGTTCACTTCGCCTATTCATCCGATACCGGTATCGCTGCAGCCCTCGTGACCGGTGGTCTTCCAGCCGCTTCGCCGCTCCGCGACCGGTTCGACGTGCCCGACCTCGCGACCATGGACGACGCGATCGCGGACGGAACGCTCCGTCTGCCGCCCGGCGCACCAGCGCCGCTGGCGATGTTCCGCGCCGCGCGGGTCGATTATTCGCTGCACCGACTCGTCCATTACACCGGCACCGATCCCGAGCATTTCCAGAATTTCGTGATTTTCACCAATTACCAGTTTTACGTCGATGCGTTCGTGCGCATGTGCCGCGAACGGGTGGCGACGGGCGATGCCTCATACGAGGCGTTCGTGGAGCCCGGCAACCTCATCACCCATCGCCTCCAACCCGGCACCACACCGGTGGCACCACCGGCACGACTGCCGCAGATGCCCGCCTATCATCTTGTGGCGCCGAACAGTCGCGGCATCACCATGATCAACATCGGCACCGGCCCCTCAAATGCACGTAATATCACCGACCATGTCGCCGTGCTGCGCCCGCATGCCTGGTTGATGCTCGGCCATTGCGCCGGCCTGCGCAACACACAGAAGCTTGGCGACTATGTGCTAGCGCACGGTTATGTGCGCGAAGATCACGTTCTCGACGAAGAATTGCCCCTCTGGGTGCCCATCCCCGCGCTCGCCGAGATTCAGGTCGCGCTCGAGCAGGCGCTCGCAGAAGTCACCGGTTTGTCCGGCTATGAGCTCAAGCGAATCTTGCGCACTGGCACTGTGGCGAGTGTCGACAACCGCAACTGGGAGCTCGGCAATCACGCCACCGTCATGCACCGTCTGTCGCTCTCCCGAGCCGTCGGGCTCGACATGGAATCGGCGGCCATCGCCGCGAACGGCTTCCGCTTCCGTGTACCCTACGGCACGCTCCTGTGCGTTTCAGACAAGCCGCTGCACGGTGAAATCAAGCTCGCCGGCATGGCCGCGGAATTCTACCGACAGCGCGTGGGCCAGCATCTCGACATCGGCCTCGCTGCGATCGAGAAGCTGAAATCCCAGGAGTGGGAACGGCTGCATTCGCGCAAACTGCGAAGCTTTACCGAGGTCGCGTTTCAGTGATCCGGCCAAGGCCGGAGCTTCGGGCACCCCAACGGTGCGGCCTCAGCCATTGCAACGCTCTCGAGAGGCCAGGAAGCCGGCCGGAACCGGAACAGATGCTCGGCAATCTGCCTTCGGCGTTAAGTTTACCAATAGAAGGATACTGTAAGCAGGGCCTAATAAGCCTGTAATTGCCCGGGTGCGGCCCACGGTCGCATGGAATGGAGCTTTCAACTTAGCGAAGACGGCGTCAGGAGCGGTCTCTGGGAGACTTTCATGGCCGAGAGCTACAGCCTGGAGAGGGTCGGCCTGCCTGCTGCTCGACTGGGCGGAACACGGTTCGACAAGGGCCGCAGCCTGAGCCGGCGCGCGCACGAACTGATTCCGGGCGGCGCTCACACCTATGCCAAGGGAGACGATCAGTATCCTGAACTTGCGCCCGGCTTCATCGTCAGGGGCAAGGGCTCCCACGTCTGGGATCTCGATGGCAATGAATATATCGAGTACGGCATGGGGCTGCGTTCGGTCACGCTGGGACACGCTTATCGCCCGGTGGTGGAGGCGGCCGCCGAACAGATGCAGATGGGTGCCAATTTCGTGCGCCCGGCACCGATCGAGGTCGAGTGTGCCGAGCATTTTCTCGAACTCCTCCCGACCGCAGACATGGTCAAGTTCGGGAAGCATGGTTCCGATGCACTCGATGGCGCGGTGCGGCTGGCGCGCGCACATACCGGCCGCGATCACATTGCGGTCTGCCGCGATCATCCCTTCTTCTCGGTGTCGGACTGGTTCATCGGGGCGACGCAGATGCCGGGCGGCATACCGCAGCGGGTGCGCTCACACACCCTGGGCTTCCGCTACAACGATCTGCAGAGCGTTGCCGATCTCTTCGCGCAGTATCCCGGTCAGATCGCCTGCGCCATCCTTGAGCCGGCGCGACTTGATGAACCGGCGCCGGGTTTCCTGGCATCGCTGAAAGAGCTCTGTCATCGCAACGGTGCGCTGCTGATCTTCGACGAGATGATTACCGGATTCCGCTGGCACAAGTCCGGTGCTCAGCATGTCTATGGCGTGACGCCGGATCTCTCCAGTTTCGGCAAGGGCATAGCCAACGGATTCTCGCTGTCCGCGCTTGCCGGCAAGCGGGAGATCATGCAGCTCGGCGGTTATGATCACGATCGTGAGCGCGTCTTCTTGCTGTCGACGACGCACGGCGCCGAGACCCATGCACTGGCGGCCGGCATCGCAACCATGAAAACGTACCGGGATGAGGAAGTTATCGGCCACCTCTACAGGCAGGGTCGCAAGCTGCGTGAGGGCGTGACAGCCGCGGCGGAGGACGCGGGCGTTGCGGATCATGTGCGATGCCTCGGCCGGGATTGCGCGTTGCTGTTCACAACGAAGGACTCCCAGGGCCAGCCAAGCCAGGCGTTTCGTGCGCTGTTTCTTCAGGAGATGATCTGTCGCGGCGTTCTGGCGCCCTCCTTCGTGGTCAGCTACTCACATTCCGATGCCGATATCGAACACACGATCGAGGCCGCGGCGGATGCCTTTCGGATTTATCGCAAGGCGCTGGAGGGCGATGTGTCCGATTATCTTGTCGGCAGACCGGTCAAGCCGGTATTCCGTCCATTCGACTGAGAATGGCTGCGCAGGTCTCGTCGCGGGCCGGCTGATCGGAACGTTCGAAGCGCAAACCTCCTCAAGCCGAAGGCCTGGCGCAGGCCAGGCCTTCCTTTGGTCTGGAATCGCGGTCCTCAGCGCAGGACAAGGCTTGCGATTCCACCCGCAACATTCACGCCGCGCTGCGCGGTTAACGAGAGCGGCTGAAGGGAAATCGTCCGGCGCGAGCCGCCGATCAGGACGTTGGCGCCACCACCGAGACCGAAAGAGGCATCGCCGGCCGCGCCGAAATAGTTGCCAGCCAGTGTGCGTGGAGGGACGGCGCGCGTCGGCGCGAACACCGCCCAATACAGCCGACCGCCTTCCTTGACCCCGAGATCGACGCCGAGCCGGGACATCGAACCGTAGTAGCGTTCAGGCTTTCCGTAGGTCGGGCGAAACGTACAACGCACCTGCTGTCGCGATCCCACGACCATACCTACCGTCGGGGCAAGGTCGCAGACCAGGCCACCGGCCCGAACCCGGGTTTGCGCGTCGGCCGACGTTATCGAAAGACCGAGCGACGCAGCCGCAACTGCCGAGAGCAGGAATGAGCGCATGGGAGATCCTTTCAGCATAGGGAGTCAGAATTCGGGAGATTGAGGGAAAGGCCGATTCGGAACACGGAGCCACTGTGACAAACTGGCTCGCGCCGCGGCACCCGGTGCATCCCCCGATCAGTTGCACCAGCCGCATTCTAAGCCGGCGCGGCCGAGAACGTTTGACGCGGCGAATGGTTCCAATTTTAAGAGTATCATAGGGGCGATCCCAGGTCAGCCGCATCCGAACCCGCGTCACCGGCAGGCCAATCAAACAGGTGGCGGATATTGTTTCAGACATCGCAGCCGCCGCACCCAGCAGTCTATTGAGTAGGTGAACACGGCAGATCGGCGGCCTAACCGTCTCGCATCCGATCTCTTGCGCTTTGTGACCTGCGATTAGATGCTACGGCATCGGCAGACGGCTGGTGAACCGCATCTGTTTGGATACGGTCCTCTTGCGCGGACAATTTGGCGTCAGCGTTTCGCTGTTCCGTCGGCGTCAAACCGCCGCCCACCCTCGCCTTCCGGAGCAATTCCCTGATTGACGCGCTACTCCGCTCGCTGCTCAATGCAGGCGGGAGGATCCCATGCCAACAAAGCACGGCCGCATCTATACCGGCATCGGCGGCTGGACCTATGAGCCCTGGCGCGGCGAATTCTATCCGAAAGGCCTGCCGCACGCCCAGGAGCTTCGCTATGCTGCAAGCCGCCTGACCTCGATTGAGATCAACGGCACCTTCTATCGCACGCAAAGTCCCGCGAGCTATCGCAAATGGGCGTCCGAGGTGCCGGATGGCTTCGTGTTTTCGCTAAAGGGGCCACGCTTCGCGGTCAACCGCAGCGTGCTTGCGGAGGCCGGTGATTCGATCAAACGCTTCCTCAATTCAGGCGTCACCGAACTTGGCGACCGTCTGGGACCGCTGCTGTGGCAATTTGCGCCGACCAAGAAATTTGACGAAGTCGATTTCGGGAGGTTCGTCGAGCTTCTTCCGGACAATTTCGACGGTCGCAGGCTGCGCCATGTCGTCGAGGTGCGTCATGACAGTTTTCGCATTCCCGCCTTCGTGACGCTCCTGCGGCAATTCGGCATCGCGGTTTGCTTCTCCGAGCATGCCACCTATCCGGCGATCGCCGATCTGACGTCCGATTTCGTCTATGCCCGGCTGCAAAAGGGCGAGGACTCGATCAGGGCCGGCTATCCGCCGAAGGCGCTGGATGCCTGGACCGGCAGGGTCAAGCTGTGGGCAAGCGGCGGCGCACCTGACGATCTGCCCTGCGCCGATCCATCGCTACGACCAATAAAGCAGGCACGCGACGTCTTCGTTTATTTCATCCATGAGGGAAAGATTCGGGCGCCGGCGGCGGCGATGGCGCTGATCGAGCGTCTCGGCTCGGGAGTTGATCCAAGGCCCGCCGTGCGGCGATAGTGCGCCTGGAGCCGGCAAACGCAGCCGGCCTGGAGCCGATATGGATATTCCGCTGATTGCCCAAGCCGCGGCGACCGCTGGCATCGTCCTCACAGTGGTCCAGTACTCGATGAAAACCATGATCCCGCTCAGGGTCGTGGGCATCGTTAGCAATGTACTGTTTCTGATCTATGCAGGTCTTGCCGGCATCTGGCCGACCATCGTGCTCAACTGCATTGTGCTTCCGCTCAACCTCTATCGGGTGCACGAGATGCGCCAGTTGATCCGGCGCACCCAGCGTGCGGCGCGGTCCGATCTCGACATGACCTGGCTGCAGCCTTTTATGACGCGGCGCAAGACGAGAAAGGGGCAGATCATCTTCCGCAAGGGCGACATCGCCGAAGCGATGTATCTCGTCGTCTCGGGCAAGTTCCTGCTTCAGGAAATCGGCGTCTCCCTCGAACCCGGCGCGGTCGTCGGCGAGCTGGGTCTGCTGTCGCCGGATGGCGTGCGAACCGCGACGCTGATTTCCCTCGATGACGGCGAGGTGCTGTCGCTCGCCTACGAGAAGTTTGAAGAGCTGTACTATCAGAATCCAGAATTCGGGCTTGGATTCCTCAAGCTGACCAGCAAGCGGCTGTTCGAAAACATTGCCCGTCTCGAAGCGGAACTGGCGACACGGCCGCCCCGCATCATGCCCCAACCTTCACCCCTGACAAAGCATTGAGGTCCCGCATCGAGGATCAAAATAAAAGCCACGAAATGAAGCAGGTGCGCGTACATCCGGCGTCACCTGCGACATTCGTGGCCAAAGCGGCGGAGTTTTACAACTCGACGCTGCTCAAGCCCATATGGTGTGCCTTTCGCGTGAGCGCAAGGCCCGCCATCCACCCTTTGTGACCGCAAGCCCTCCGCAGGTTCACCGAGCAAGTCCAAACATGGCAGCGCGTAAGATTTTCACCATCGGCTACGAGCAATCGCGTCCGGGTGCCGTTCTCGCGGCGCTCAAGAAAGCGAGGATCCAGATCCTGGTCGATATCCGGGCGGTCGCCGCCTCGCGCAAGCCGGGATTCTCCAAGCGGGCGCTGTCAGCCGCGCTCGATGAGGTCGGCATCGCCTATCTGCACCTGCAGAAACTCGGTACTCCTGCGGAGGGCCGCGCCGCGGCGCGTGCCGGCCGGATGGAGACGCTCTGGCGCATATACGACAAGCATCTGAAGACGCCGGATGCGATCGAGGCGATGGACGAATTGCTTGCAATCGTCGGCTCCGGAAAACGGGTTTGCCTGATGTGCTTCGAGCGGGAGCCATCGCATTGCCATCGCAGCCGGGTTGCCGCGATCGTTCACGATCGCATCGGTCCGAAGGTCGAAGACCTGATCCCGGAGCACTGACTCAAACTCACCGAAAGTAAGACATTGGCTTGGGCGACGGCGGCCGGAAATCTGCCTGTGATGAGGGGGGAACAAACCAATGACTCTTGCCGGCATGTTGAGTCAGATCGCGGATGTCCAAATCAGCGAATGGCTCGGCTACGCCGCCGCGGGTCTGGTCTTCGCAACGTTTTCGATGAAGACCATGGTGCCGCTGCGCGTGATTGCGATCGCGAGCAACGTTCTTTTCCTCCTCTACGGCTATCTGCATCCTGCCTATCCCGTTCTGGTCCTGCACCTGGCGCTGCTGCCGCTCAATCTCTGGCGACTGCAGCAGATGCTGGCGCTGGTGCGCGAGACCGCGGCGGCGCATGACAGCGATCTCGACATGAACTGGATCAAACCCTTCACGAGGACGCGCGATATGAAACCCGGCGAAGTGCTGTTCCGCAAAGGTGATCCGGCCAGCGAGATCATCTTCATCATGTCCGGCAGCCTGCGCACGCAATCGGCAGTTTGCGTCGATGGCGGTCAGATCCTCGTCATCACCTATGATCAGGTCCGACAGCTGATCTTCCAGAATCCGAAATTCGGCTATTACTTCATGCAACTCAGCGCGCGCCGGCTGTTCGAGAACATGAAGCGCATGCAGGCTGAAATCGAAAGATTGCGGCGCAGCGATCGCGCGAATGAATTGCGCGTGGCGGAGCCCTAATTGTTCCTCGGAGCCACGAGGCGGCCGTGCGCTGGACGAACACTGCGCCAGCCGCTCTTGCGAGGTGACGGTAACAGACCCACAATCGCCGCGTTTGGGCCGGCAGCGGAGCCTTGTCATGTCTCCCGAATACCGCAACAACCGCGACGATGCGCCGCGTCCGGTGGCCGCGATGGCCAAAACCTTCCCGGACGGCGAGCGCATTCCGCTACATCTTCACAAGCGCGGCCAGCTCATCCACGCGATCCACGGCACCATGAAAGTCGAGACCGCCGACGCCGCCTGGATCGTGCCGCCGGCGCTCGCGCTCTGGATGCCGCCCGCCTTTCCACACGGGATCGTCATGCGGGGTGAACTCGCCATGCGCACGATCTACATTGATCCGCAGGCCTGCCGCGACCTGCCCCAGGCGCCGATCCTAGTCGAGATCGGGGGCCTGCTGCGCGAACTCATCCTTGCGGCCCTTGAGGAGCCTCTCGCCTATGACGAGGACGGACGCGGCGGTCTGATTGCGAAGCTGATCCTTGCCGAACTTGCGCGCATGCAGGGTCGCAGAATGCAGCTGCCGATGCCGCGCGATCCGAGAGCCGCACGCGTTGCCCGGGCATTGCTCGATCAGCCGGACGCATCGGGAGACCTCGACGAGTGGGCCGTGCGGGCCGGGGCCAGCCGCCGCACCCTGGCGCGGCTGTTTCGCTCGGAAACCGGGTTCAGCTTCAACGAATGGCGCTCGCGCCTTCGCGCCATTGATGGGCTCGCACGACTGTCTGCGGGCGAACCGGTTGGCGCAATCGCGTCTGCGGTTGGCTACGCCAGTCCAAGCGCGTTCTCCGCAATGGTCCGGCGCAATTTCGGCGAGCCTCCGCGACGCATGGTCCGGCGATAGTGCCGGAAATTCTGTTGCAACCTGCAATTGTTTTCTCGTAGCATGATACCGGACCGGCTAAGTAACCGGACGGCGTCAGTATCGGGTACTCTTCCATGGTCAGCGTGCGTGGCGTCGTCGCGCGGCTTGCCGCCGCTGCGACACTAGTTGGATTGTGCAATGCCAGCGTGCGTGGTGACGGCTTCGCACGCAGCGAGGATACATTCCTGTTTTTCAGCGGCGCCGACCTTTGGCGCCACGGCAGCTTCTCATATGGCGGAATCCTGTGGTCGCCCGACGGGCTAGACCGCGGCGGCCTGACCTTCAAGGCGCTGATCGGCAGCGGCTCCTACCAGTACAAATCCGGGGCCCTCGGCGATGCCCTCGTGAACGGAGTCCAGTTCACCGGCTTCCTCCTCCCCGGCTGGCGCTTTGTGCGCGATAAGACCTTCGTGACGGTCTTCGCCGGCCTCGACCTGCAGCATCACCGGACATCGCCCTACGATCCGGGCAGTGACCTCAACGGCGGCCATGCCGGTATTCGTGGCGCCATCGAGTTCTGGCATGAGCCCAATGCCGCCACGATGCTTGCAGCAGACGCGACGGTGTCGTCGATCGGACCAAGCTATGCCGCGCGCGCAGCCTTCGGGTGGCGGGTCGCCGATGCCTTCTATCTCGGGCCGGAAGTCGGCGGGTTCGCGAGCCGCGATACCTATTCGCAGATCCGCGCCGGACTGCACATCACCGGGTTCCGGTTCGCCTGGGTCGAATGGTCTGCGGCGGCCGGCTGGGCGCTGGATTCGGACGACCGCGACAGCTTCTACGCCAGGATCGGATTGCACGTGCGGCGGTGAATTCTCTAATCCAGCGTGCGCCGAAACCGCATCACGGCAATGGTCATGGCGATCAGCATCAGCACGAACAGCGCGATCGTGTCATAGCGCAAGTCCTCGATGGTCGCGCCCTTCAGCATGATTGCGCGCACGATACGGATGTAATGGGTCAGCGGCAGCGCCTCGCCGATCCATTGCGCCCAGGCCGGCATGCCTGCGAACGGAAACATGAATCCCGAAAGCAGGATGTTCGGTAGGAAGAACATCATCGACATCTGCATCGCCTGCAGCTGGTTCTGCGCGATCGTCGAAAACGTGTAGCCGATCGACAGGTTGGCTGCGATGAACAGCGTCGACAGCGCCGCCAGCAGCATCAGGCTGCCATAGATTGGCACGGCGAACAGGAATACGCCGGTGCCCACGATCAGAGAGGCCTGGATGAAGCCCACAAACACATATGGAATGATTTTCCCGAGCATGATCTCCAGCGGCGTGATCGGCATCGCCAGCAACGATTCCATCGTGCCACGCTCGATCTCGCGCGTGACCGAAAGGGCCGTGAAAATTAGCATCGTCATGGTCAGGATGGTGCCGACCAGCCCCGGCACGATATTGAGCGCTGTTTCCGCCGCGGGATTGTATCGGGCATGGGTGCGGAACTCGAACAGCGGGGCGCTGCTCGGCGGCAAGGCGCGATCGTTTTGCAGCGCTGTCCGCACGAGTTGGCCAAGCGCACCCAGCGCTGTGCCCGAGGCCACCGGATCGGTCGCATCGGCCGCGACCAGCAGTGATGGCCGCTCGCCCCGCCGAATTGCCCGTTCAAAGCCGCGCGGAATTTCGACACCGAACAAAACGGTGCCGGACGCCAACAGGCGATCAAATTCGGCCTCGTCCTCAACCTGATGTGTGACCTTGAAATAGCGCGTGTTCTGCAGCGCCTTGAGCACCGAGCGGCCGAGATCGCTATGTTCCTGCAGCAGTACCGCGGTCGGCAGATTGCGCGGCGTGGTATTGATCGCATATCCGAACAGGACGAGCTGCATCAGCGGGATCATCACGATCATCGCAAACGACACCCGGTCGCGGCGAAGCTGGATGAATTCCTTGATCAGCATCGCCGCGGTGCGCCGCCAGAACGCGGTCCAGCGCGGGACTCTGGCGTCTGACGCCACCGACGGCGCGCTAGGAGGCGACGCGGTCATTGGAAATTGTCCCTGGCCCGGCTCATCAGATCGATGAACACGTCTTCCAGGGTCGGCTCGGAGGCTTTCCAAGTGAGGCCCGGCCGGTCGCGATAGGGTTTGATCGCGGCCTCGAGCGCCGCGGCGTCGCGGCCCGAGACATGCAGACTGTTGCCGAATGGCGCGATCATGTCGATGCCGCGCTTGCCCTGCAATTCGTGCAGGAGAGTATTCACATCGGGCCCGGTGACGTCGTAGGTGGTCAGCCCCGCCTGGCGGATCACCGCGTCCACGGTGCCGTGCGTGAGCAGGTCGCCATAGGCGATATACGCAATCTCGTGGCAGCGCTCGGCCTCGTCCATGTAATGGGTCGAGACCAGCACCGTCAGTCCTTCCGCAGCGAGCGCATGGATCTCATCCCAGAACTCGCGCCGCGCCTTCGGATCGACGCCTGCGGTCGGCTCGTCGAGCAGAAGGAGCTGCGGCGACGGCAGCGTACAGGCGCCAAGCGCGAGCCGCTGCTTCCAGCCGCCCGACAATTCGCCGGCAAGCTGCTCCTCGCGACCGTTCAGACCAAGCCGCGCGATCATGTCCCGCGCGGCCTGCGCCGGATTGCGCATGAGATGCAGCCGCGCGACGAATTCCAGGTTCTCGCGCACCGACAGGTCCTGATATAGGCTGAAACGCTGCGTCATGTAACCGACATGCAGCTTGATCTGGTCGGCCTGCGTGCGGATGTCGTAGCCGAGACACGTGCCGTCACCCTTGTCGGGCGTGAGCAGGCCCGTGAGCATGCGGATGGTCGTGGTCTTGCCCGACCCGTTCGGCCCGAGGAAACCGTAGATGGTGCCCTTCCTCACCTGCATCGAGAGATCGCGCACGACGACCCGGCTGCCGAACGCCTTCGTCAGGCCGTGCACGTCGATTGCGATATCCGGGTCGACGGTCATCTCGTCCCCGTGATCACTTCGGAGTAGCCCCTGGCGCCAGCGTCACATCGACGGGCTGCCCGACCCGCAGTGCCGTTGGTTCGTTCGGCAGCGCCTCGATCAGGTAAACTAGCTTGTGGCGCTCCTGCACCGAATAGATCACCGGCGGAGTATATTCGGCATATTGCGAGATGAAGCTGATCTTGCCGGTCAAGTCCGGCGGGCAGCCGTCGCAGCTGAAGCTGATCGGATCGTCGATCGCAATGCGAGCCAGCATCGGCTCGGCTACATAGAAACGCACCTTCACGTTGCCGGGTGGCAGCAGAGAGACGACCGGACGGCTGGCCGGCACCGTTTCGCCGGCTCGGTAATAGACCTGCTGCACGAGCCCATCGACCGGACTGAGACCGCGCCGGCGCGCAAGGCGCGTCTTGGCCGCGTCGAGCCGCGCCTGCGCTTCCAGATAGAGCGCCTGCGCGACATCGAAATCCTTCTGCGTCCCTGACTTGCTTTGCAGCAGCTGCCGGGCCCGTTCGAAAGCCTGTTTCGTATTTGCGAGCGTCGCCTGCGCGATCCCGAGATCGGCTCGCTGCAAATCCTCGTCCAGCACGAACAGCAACTGTCCCTTGTCCACCGAATCCCCCTGCCGCACTAGCATCTGTTCGATGCGACCCTGCTCGTCGGGGCTGACGAAGATGAAATCGCCCTCGATCCAGCCCTGCACGATGTCGTCGTTGCCGTCGCTGCAGGCCGCAACCAGCATGCAAAGCGCGGCGCAGGCCGCACCGAGCCATCGCCGGCCGTTCATGACTCGTCTCCGTCACGTTCGAGGAGAATGTCGATATGTGCCTTCAGCATCGCACACGCATCGAGCGGCTGCAGATGTCCGAACACGCTGTTCCAGACCACCGCGACCAGCAGCGGCGCGGCCAGCAACTGGGGAAATTCGACCAGCGCACGGTGCCGCAATTCGCCCCGATCCACCGCGCGCTGCAATATCGCACGCAGACCAATGAAAACCCGGCTCAGAACTTCCCGATGGTAGAATTCCGCAAGAGCGGGAAAGCGAATGCCCTCCGAGATGACCAGGCGAATGATGTCCTTGCGCCTCGTGCCGAGCACTTCCCGCGCCAGGATATCGACGAGACCGTGCGCCAGTTCGCGGAACGGGACGTCGACATGCGCAAGCCCTTCCAGATTTCCGACCAGCGGCGACAGCATCGAGCGCGCCAATTCCTGAAACAACGCCTCCTTGTCGGCGAAGTAGAGATAGATCGTGCCTTTGGCGACGCCGGCGCGCCTGGCGATGTCATCGAGACGCGCGGCGGCGAAGCCCTGCGATGAAAACTCCTCCAGCGCCGCGGCCAGGATCGCCTCACGCCGGGCGGCGCTGCGGACTTCACGCGCGGTGCGAGGCGGCGCGTCTGCCTCGCCCCGCGGCTTTACGGGTGCCGTACCAGCGGGCTTGGGAGCAGCGTTGCGTCGAGCCTTGGTGGCCATGATTTCAAACCAAATTTGACTGACCAGTCAGTCATAATTATGGCCCCACGGTCAGGCAAGCAGCGTCACCTACACGATGCCGTGACCCATAACATCCCTTTAAAATCAGTCAGTTACCGATCCCACGCGAATTTAGTCACACGCAAAGGTGCGGATGACGCAGTCCTTCCCGCCATTGCGGTGGCGCTCTCGCAGCGCGTGGTTCTGATGGCGGCCAGCGCCCCGCCAGTCGCTTAGCCGTACGGTCCGCACGCGTTCGAGAGCTCGACCGCCAAAGCCATGCAGGAGCTTTTCATTGTGGCGACCACCTTGCAGTTCCGGCCGCTGCATTTTGCCAGAGCAGCCGCTTTCGCCAGCGCCGGGCTGGCATAGCCGCGCGCATAGCCATAGGCGCCGCACCCACCGATCGCGAGCGCGCCATCCGCAAGGACCGCTGCGGGCATGAGCGTCGGGGCAATCAGCAGCGCGGCACCAATCGTCGCGCTGAGCGCACGCATCCCCCTCTCCTCCCCGGAGTTTCCCCGCCGGACAGAACGATGAGTCGGCAGCAGCGCGCACCGGCGCGCGGCATTCAGCCGCGTTCGAGCTCGGCTTTCACCGCATCGAGTGCTTCGGGCGTGTCGACATCGATGAGCGCGCCGCTGCCGGTCGCCGGCACTTCGACCACCGCCTCGTTGTATTTCGCGATCAGTTGGCGCGCGCCGACATCGCCGGTAAGAGCCATCAATTCGGGGAAAAAGCGCCGCGACCACAGCACCGGATTGCCGCGCTTACCGTCGATCACCGGCGCCGCGATCAGTGCGCCCTTTTCTGCATCGTAAGCGGCAATCAGCCGGTCGATCAGCGCGGCATCAACCTGCGGCATGTCCGCCAGCATCACCACGGCGCCGTCGATATCCTCCGGCAAGGCGGCAAGGCCGGCGCGCAGTGACGTGGACAGACCATCCCCGAATTCGGGATTGTTGACCAGTTGTACTGGCAGTTCTCGCAGAGCATCTGCGATGGTCTCGCTTTGGTGGCCGGTGACGACCACAACCGGCCTCGCCTTCGAGGCCAACGCCGCATCCGCGGCAATCCGCGCCAGCGGCTTGCCCATCACCGTGGCCAGAAGCTTGTTCGGTCCGCCCATGCGGGTGGAGCGCCCGGCCGCCAGGATAACCGCAGCGAAGCGGCCGCGCTGCGGCGGCAGCGGCTCCTCGCGCGGCTGCGGCCGCGTGACGATCTCCATCAGCAGGCCGCCGACCCCCATGCCGGTGATGTCCGCGCGGGTGACGGGCAATCCAGCAAGAAGGCGCATCAGGACCCAATCGAACCCGTTTTCCTTCGGCGATCGCGCGCAGCCCGGTGCGCCGAGCACGGGACGGCCATGTGTGGAGCCGATCAACATCAGGTTGCCCGGATCGACCGGCATGCCGAAATGCTCGATCGTGCCGCCGACCGCCTCGATCGCGGCGGGAATCACGTCGCGGCGGTCGGCGATGGCGGACGCGCCGAACACGATCACCATTTCCGCGCCTTCGTTCTCGATCTCCCGGATGGCTTTCGCAAGCAGTGCCTCGTCATGGGGCACGCGCCGCTCGGCGACAATGTTCGCACCGGCGGGCGCCAGCCGCTCGCGGGTGATCTTCAGGGTCTTGTCGATCACCTTCGGCGACAGGCCGGGCAGCATGGTCGAGACCACGCCGACCTTCCTGATCCGGTAGGGCGCGACGCTCACCAGCGGCCCTGCGGATTGCACGGTCTGCATCGCGTTGCGGAAAACATCTTCCGGCACGGCAAACGGAATGATCTTCACCGTTGCGATCATCTCGCCCTCGACCACCGGCTTGTAGGCCGGCAGAGTCGCCACGGTGACGGCTTCGTCGATACGGTTCATCGCATCAACCTGGTCGCGATCGACCACAAGGACGCCCGCCATCTCCGCGAACAGATTGCAGCGCCCGGTGAACGCCCGGTCAGTGCGAACCCGCGCCCCCGTTGCAGCCTGCGCAATGGCGGCCGCCGCCTCGTCCTCCGACACGTCGCCCGGCTCGAGCCGCGCCACCACGATCTCGGAGATGCCCGCAGCTTTCAGCGCCGCCACGTGGGACGGCTCGATCACCGTCCCCTTCTTGAGCACCAGCGAGCCTTCGCGGATGGTGTGGACCGCAGTGCCGCCAAGGGCTTCCTCGGGCGGGACGGGACCGAATTTCATGACACCTCTCTTTCACATTTCCCTTGAAAGGGGAGGTCGAGGGCCGAGCGGAGCGAAGGCCGTCGGGTCGGGGTCTTCATGCCTGCCAATTTCAAGCGGGTCATGCCCCC
>JBIQKQ010000073.1:0-16605 GCA_044506365.1 Hyphomicrobiales bacterium | reverse complement strand
GGGATGAACAAGCCGCCATCCGCAAACAGCGGGATGTAGGCGGCATACAAGGCCGCCTTCTCCTTGATCGCCAACTGGATGACACTGGGCCGCGGCGCGGGAATGGGGTTGGCGCTCATGGTCGAAAGTTTAGGGTTGTTCGCGCCTGCGCCACAAGCGACTCCAGCATCAGGCCGGCGTTCAGCGGGTGTTCTGCAATGCGCGCGCTGTCCTGCAGCTTGCGCGACCAGCGCAGCAAGGCTGCGGCCGGCGCGGGCGGCGGCAGGTCGGCCGGCGCGAAAAAGCGCGGCGCAGCGCCCTGCCCCACGCACAGCAGGTCGTGGCAGATCTTCTGCAGCACGTCGATCGCCTGCGTATAGGTCTTCGCGCATTCGGCATATTGCTTGCGGGACCGCTCGATATGCCCGAGCATCATGATCGCTTCGATATCGGAGGGATTTTCCTCGATCAGCTTGCGCAGATGCTCCTTGGCCACTTCGGTCTTTTCGAGCGAGTCCAGATTGGCGGCGAGCTGAATTTCCGAATTGCGGTGCAGCGGCGAATCCGCCGGAACGCGCCGGTACATGTCGATGGCAAGCTGCGGCTTCTTCATCGTCTCGTAGAGATCGGCGAGCGACAGCAGTGCCAGCGGATGGCGCGGCTCGAGATAAAGAGCCAGCTGGAGATAGGCGAGGCCGAGTTCCTCGCCGCCGCGGCGTCCGACCACCGCGCCGATGCCGTAGAGCACTTCGGCGGCGCCGGCCTGGGCATTCTGCACCATCGGCGGCAGCTTCTGGCCGGCTTCGACCTGCTTGACAGCGTGCGTCACCAGCGGATGGCGGGGGAGCGCCTTGTCGAAGGCGCTGAACACCTCGAGCGCCTGCTGCTTGCTGCCCTGCCGCGACAGGAAGCTGCCATAGGATTCGGCCACCCGCAGATTGGAGGCATCAAGCTTGTGCACCCTCTCGAAGCGGCGCGCCGCATCCTTTTTCCTGTTCGCGAGGTCAAGGATCAGACCGGCATGCTCATCCTTGAAGATATTGTACCAGTCCGGCCCTTGCAGGCGGTCGATGGTTTCGACAGCCGCCTTCGAATCGCCTGCCCCGAATTGCGTCCATGCGGTCAGCAGCGCGGCGGTCAGATCGGTGACAGGCCCGCGCACGGATTGCGTGAGGTTGCTGCGGGCGCTCTGCCACTGCTTGTTCTTGAGCGCGCGCACGCCGAGGACGAGCCGGGCATCGCGATCGTTCTTGTTGATCTGGATGATGCGTTCTGCGAGCCGGAAGGTCTCTTCCATGTCGCCTTCGGTCAGCGCCGCGCCGAAGGCGCGCTGCAGCAGATCGGGATTCTTGGGATCCGAGCGCAGCGCCGCGCGGAAATACGCCGATGCGGACGCGGCATCGCGCTGCTGGAGCGCGTGGCGCGCGGCAAGATAGTTTCCGGACGCCGATGTCCGCGAGTGATCGCGCTTGGTGGGTGCCTGCGCCGCGAGCAGCCCGGGCAGCATGAGAATGCCGAAGGCGGCGGCCGCGACGGCTGCGGGCTTGAACAGGGTCGACATCTTCACGTCGAAAATCTCCATTATGGGCAACGCGAAGGCCGCCCTATCGGCTCGAATTCAGGATGGCCTTTTTGGGCCTGCCTCGCAAGAACGGCCGCCATGCGGGCCCGTACACGCGTTTCCGCTTCAATGGGGGCTTTATCGTGACATTCCGTCACGGTTGCGCGCCGGGTTGAAGGTCCACCGTGGTTTTCCGCAGCGGTGGCTCACATATTCGGGTAATTCGGGCCGCCGGCGCCCTCCGGCGGAACCCAGGTGATGTTGCGGTTCGGATCCTTGATGTCACAGGTCTTGCAGTGAACACAGTTCTGCGCGTTGATCACGAATCGCAGGTCGGCCCCTTCGCCGACCCATTCGTAAACGCCGGCCGGGCAATAACGGGTGGAGGGGCCGGCATAGATGTCGTGCTCCGAGGATTTCTGCAGGGCCATGTCGGCCACCTTGAGATGCGGCGGCTGGTTCTCCTCGTGGTTGGTGTTCGACAGGAACACCGATGACAGCCGGTCGAAGGTGATCTTGCCGTCCGGCTTTGGATAGGCGATCGGGGTGCAGTCGCGCGCCGGCTTCAGGGTCTCCCAATCCGCCTTGCCGTGCGGTCGCGTGCCGAACAGCGAGAAGCCGAGCGTATTGGTCCACATGTCGAGGCCGCCCAGAGCGACCCCAACCACGGTGCCGAACCTGGACCACAGCGGCTTGACGTTGCGCACCGGCCAGAGGTCCCTGCCGACTGGCGAGGTCCGCCATGCGGCCTCGTAACCGGACAGTTCGTCATTGGCGCGGCCGGCCGCAAGCGCTTCGACCACATGCTCGGCCGCCAGCATTCCCGAGGAGATCGCGTTGTGCGTGCCCTTGATGCGCGGCACGTTGACAAAGCCCGCGGCGCAACCGATCAGGGCGCCGCCCGGGAAGACGAGTTTGGGCACCGACTGGTAGCCGCCCTCGGTGATCGCGCGTGAGCCGTAGGCGATGCGCTTGGCACCTTCGAATATATCGCGCACCGCCGGATGGGTCTTGAAGCGCTGAAATTCCTCAAATGGCGACAGATACGGGTTCTGGTAATTCAAATGGACGACGAAGCCGACCGAGATCAGGTTCTCGTCATAGTGATAGAGAAACGAGCCGCCGCCGGTCGCATTGTCGAGCGGCCAGCCGAAGGAATGCTGCACCAGGCCCGGTTTATGCTTGGCCGGATCCACCTGCCAGAGCTCCTTCAGGCCGATGCCGAATTTCGGCGGCTCGCGATCGTTCGCGAGGCCGAATTTCGCAATCAGGATCTTGCTCAGGGAGCCGCGCGCGCCTTCGGCGAACAGGGTGTATTTGCCCAGTAATTCCATGCCGCGGGTGAAGCCAGCGGTCGGCTCACCTTCCTTGCCGATGCCCATATCGCCGGTGGCGATGCCGCGCACCGCGCCATCCTCGCCGATGATCAGCTCGGCGGCCGCGAAGCCGGGATAGATTTCCACTCCGAGCGCTTCTGCTTTGGCCGCCAGGAATTTGGTGACGAGCCCGAGCGAGCCGATGAAGCATCCATGGTTGCTCATCAGCGGCGGCGCCATGAACAGCGGCACCTTGATCGCCGCACTCGGCGTCATCCAGTAGAAGCGGTCGTCCGTGACCTCGGTCTTCAGCGGACGCTCCGGGTCCTCGCGCCATTCGGGCAGCAGCCGGTCGAGGCCGGAGGGATCAATCACCGCGCCGGACAGGATATGAGCGCCGACCTCGGAGCCCTTCTCCACCACGACGACACTGACATCAGGGGCGAGCTGCTTGAGCCGGATCGCCGCCGCCAGCCCGGCAGGCCCGGCGCCCACGATGACGACGTCGAATTCCATACTTTCGCGGGGCGGCAGCTCGGACATTAGACCTCCTCTCATCGGGCCCTGGTTTTTTCATGTTTGGGGCATTCCGACAATCAGCGTCGCAATATCCGCGTGCTAAGGTCCCGCGCATGACCCCTGATCAGGCCAAATCTGTCCGCGATCTGCTGTCGTTTTACATTGAAGCTGGCGTCGACATCGCGCTGGACGAGGTTCCGGCCGACCGCTTCGCCGATCCGGTCACGCTGGCGCCGCAGGCGGATCCCGCCGGGCCGGCGCCGGCCGAGGCGCCAAGACCGCGGCCGGAGCCCCGTCAGGCACCGCCCATCGCAGCTCACGCGGCTCCACCATTGCCGGAGGAGGCGATTATGGCAGCGCGGGCCGCGGCGCGGTCCGCCGAATCGCTGGAAGCGCTGCGCGAGATCATGAGCGCGTTCGACGGCTGCGCGCTCCGTACCACCGCAAGACAGCTTGTGTTCGGCGACGGCAATCCGCAGGCGCGCCTGATGCTGGTCGGCGAGGCACCCGGATTCGAGGAGGATCAGGTCGGCATACCGTTCGTCGGAAAGTCCGGGCAGTTGCTCGACAAGATGCTGGCAGCAATCGGGATCGCGCGGTCCGAGGCCTATATCGCCAATATCGTGCCATGGCGGCCGCCGGGAAACCGCGAACCCTCGGTCCACGAGACGCAGATCTGTCTGCCCTTCATCCGGCGCCAGATCGAGCTGGTGGATCCGCAAATCCTGGTCTGTCTCGGTAAGCCGTCGACCGCGACGCTGCTCGGGCTGGACGGCATCAAGCGCGTGCGCGGCCGCTGGGTCACCTACAAGGCCGAAACCAGGGACATCCGCGCCATGCCGATGTTCCATCCGGCCTATCTGCTGCGAAATCCGATCGACAAGCGCTTCGCCTGGCGTGACTTCCTCGCGATCAAGCGGGCGCTGGCGGAGTAAGCCCGTTCACTGACATGGCGGGGCTTGACCCGGCGATCACGTCATGCCGGAGCAGCTTGAGAAAAGGGCGTACATGCCCGCGACGAGCGCGAGCATGTTGCGAAAGCCGGTCCGCCGCCTCATCCGCCGGGCACCAGGATCAGTTTCACCGCGAAGATGATCGCCAGTCCTGCCACCGCGATGGTGACATCCTTGTAGCGCCCGGCGATCAGCTTGATCAGAGCGTAGGTGATGAAGCCAAGCCCGATTCCGGTGGCGATGGAATAGGTCAGCGGCATCGTGATCGCGGCAATCACCGCGGGCGCCGACTCCGTGATGTCGTCCCAGTCCATATTCGCCATCAGGCCCGCCATCACCACGGCGACGAACAGGAGCGCCGCAGCCGAGGCATAGGCCGGGATCAGGCCCGCAAGCGGCGAGAAGAACAGGGCGAACAGGAACAGGATGCCGACGAAAACCGCCGTCAGTCCGGTCCGTCCGCCGGCTTCGACGCCGGCCGCGCTCTCGATATAGCTTGTCGTCGTGGAGGTGCCGATCGAGGCGCCGAACATCGCCGCGAAGCTGTCGGAGATCAGCGCCTGCTTCATGCGCGGCACATTGCCGTCCTTGTCGACAAAGCCCGCCTTCTCGGTCACGGCGATGAGGGTGCCGGCATTGTCGAACACATCGATCATCAGGATCGAGAATACGACGATCAGGAAGGACAGCTCGAATGTGCGCGAGAAATCCAATGCCAGGAATGTCGGAGCGATCGACGGCGGCATCGAGACGATGCCCCTGAACTCCGAGAGCCCAAGCGGAAGCCCGATGATGCCGACGACCAGAATGCCGATCAGCGTTGCGCCGTGGATCCTGCGCGCATGAAGCGCCACGATCAGGACGAAGCCCAGCAGACAGAGCAGGGCACCAGGGACGTTGAGTGGGCCGAGGGTGACCAGCGTTGCGGGATGGGCGACGATGATCTTTGCGTTCTCGAGGGCGATGATGCCGAGGAACAGCCCGACGCCGGCGCCGATCGCATATTTCAGGTTACGCGGGATCTGGTTGATGATGTATTCGCGAAGGCCGGTCACCGACAGCAGGAAGAACAGCACGCCCGATAGGAACACCGCACCCAGCGCCTGCTGCCACGAATATTTGTAGGTCAGCACCACGGTGAAGGCGAAGAAGGCGTTCAGCCCCATGCCCGGCGCAAGCGCGATCGGATAATTGGCGTAGAGGCCCATCACGATGCTGCACACCGCGGCGGCAATGCAGGTGGCGACGAACACCGCGCCCTGGTCCATGCCCGCTTTGGCGAGGATGCTCGGATTGACGAAGATGATGTAGGCCATCGTCAGGAAGGTGGTGACGCCGGCCAGCGCCTCGGTCTTGACGTTCGTTCCGTTGGCCGTCAGGCCGAAATAGCTGTCGAGAAAGCCGTCCGGCCCTGCCTTTCCGGCAGGCTGGTTGTTCGCGTCCATGGTTGCCCCCTGCAAGCCCCGTAGCAGCCTTCGAGATTAGCGCGTCAGGGTCGCGGTTCGCGCAGGATTGTGACGTTGTCCACCGCCGAAGGCCAATTCCGTGCCAAACGGGCACAGGCTGGCAACCGTTCAACCGTCCGGAGGGAGGGTGTGGAACCGAATGCGGAGCCTGTTTATTGTTCCGCAATGCCCGCCGAAGCCGGCGGATCGGGCCGAGGCCGGCGCGACCGTCTTCGGAAGCGGATCACGGAAGCAGACCCATGGATCTCGATCCCGTCCTTCTCGCCCGTATCCAGTTCGCATTCACGATCGCCTTCCACATTATTTTCCCGAGCTTCACCATTGGCCTGTCCGCCTACATCACGACGCTCGGCGTGATGTGGCTACGCACCGATGACGAGCGCTACCACCGGCTGATGCGGTTCTGGACCAAGATTTTCGCGGTCTCGTTCGCGATGGGCGTGGTCTCGGGTATCGTGCTCAGCTACCAGCTGGGCACCAACTGGAGCCGGTTCTCGGTTGTCGCCGGCAATATCGTCGGTCCGCTGATCGGCTACGAGGTGCTGACTGCCTTTTTTCTCGAGGCGACGTTTCTCGGCGTCCTGCTGTTCGGCTTCAACCGCGTGCCGCCGTGGCTGTACGTGCTGTCGGCCGCCATCGTCGCGCTTGGGACCGCTATCTCGGCATTCTGGATTCTGGCTGCCAACAGCTGGATGCAGACGCCAACCGGCCATGAGATGCGCGACGGCATCGCCCATCCGGTGGATTGGCTCGCCATCATCTTTAACCCGAGTTTCCCCTACCGCTTCGCGCATATGCTGAATGCCGCTTATCTCACCACCGGCTTCGTGGTGCTTGCGGTCGGGGCGCGCTATCTGCTGGCCGGCAAGCATGTCGAAGATGGGCGCATCATGCTGCGCATGTCGATCGGGCTGATGGCAATTCTCGCCCCGCTGCAGCTTCTCATCGGCGATCTGCACGGCCTCAACACGCTCGAGCATCAGCCGATCAAGATCGCGGCGATGGAGGGGCACTGGGACGGATCGAAACCCGGCGATTTCACGATCTTCGGATGGCCGGACGAAGAGAACGAACGCAACAGGTTCGAAATTGCGATCCCGAATGCCGCGTCCCTGGTCCTCACCCATAGCTGGAACGGCCTGTTTCCGGGCCTGACATCGGTGCCGCCGGACCAGCGCCCGCCGGTGCTCAATGTATTCTTCAGTTTCCGGATCATGCTCGCGGTCGGATTTTACATGATCGCGGCGGCCCTTTTCGGCGCGTTCCTATGGTGGCGCGGCCAGTTGTTCGAAACGCGATGGTATCTGCGCGTTGTCGCTTCCACATGGTGGACCGGCTTCGTTGCCGTGATCGCGGGCTGGGTGGTGACCGAAAGCGGGCGTCAGCCCTGGCTGGTTCAGGACATCCTGCGCACCGCCGACGGCATTTCGCCGGTACCGGCGGCGAGCCTTCTCGGCACCATCACGCTGTTCGTCATCTGCTACGGCATCGTGTTCTGGATGGGCATCTATTACATCAACCGGCTGATCAACAGGGGACCGGAAGGCCGTGCGCTGGAAGAGCCGGAAGGGCTGCCGAGCCGGCCGCTGACCGCCGCCGAAGAAGCAGCGCGCGAAGCGATCGGCAGCGGGAGGTAGTCATGGAATGGTGGCTCCCCGTGATATCGGCCGGCGTGATCGGCGCCGCAGTCGCGATGTATGTGATCCTCGACGGATTCGACCTCGGCATCGGCATCCTGTTCCCGTTCGCGCGCAACGAGATGCAGCGCGACCAGATGATGCGTTCGATCGCGCCGTTCTGGGACGGCAACGAGACCTGGCTGGTGCTGGGCGGCGCGGGGTTGCTGGCGGGCTTCCCGGCTGCCTATGCCGTCATCATGCCGGCATTGTATCTGCCGGTCATCGTGATGCTGCTGGCACTGGTGTTTCGCGGGGTGGCATTCGAATTCCGCATCGTGTCGTACAGCAAGGTCGGGTGGAACACGGCCTTCACGGTCGGCTCGACGATCGCGACGTTTTCGCAGGGTGTCATCCTCGGCGGCCTGATCCAGGGAATCACGGTCGAGAACGGAGAATTCGCCGGCGGGCATTTCGACTGGGCGACGCCGTTCGCCCTGATGTGCGGACTGGCGCTGGTTGCAGGCTATGCGCTGCTTGGCGCCACATGGCTGATCATGAAAACCGAAGGCGAGGTCGCGGAGCGCGCGCGGGATCAGGCCAGGATCCTGCTGTTCATCGTGCTCGGCTTCATGGCGCTGGTCTCGCTCTATACGCCCTATGCGTTTCAGCGGATTGCCGACCGCTGGTTCTCGCTGCCGAACTTCTACTATCTGTGGCCGGTGCCGCTGGTGACCGCGCTGGTGTCCTTTCTGCTGTGGCGCTGGCTCGAAAGCCACCGCGATTCGCTACCCTTCATCGCGACCATCGTGCTGTTCCTGCTTGGGTATCTGGGGCTGGTGATTTCCAGCTATCCATATCTTGTGCCGCCGACGCTGACGGTCTGGGACACCGCAGCCGCGCCGTCGAGCCAGCTTTTCATGCTGATCGGTACGATCTGCCTCCTGCCGATCATCCTCGGCTACATCGTCTTCATCTACTGGCTGTTCCGCGGCAAGGTCAGGGAAGGCGAGACTTATCATTGAGTCAGAGCCGAGCGCCGGCGCCGCGACCCTTGTCCCCGCGAAAAGCAGCGAGTGAGACCCGTTGCTCGGGGACCAGGTGCTCCCGTTTCCGCCGCCACAAACCGTTACCGCGGCGACGCCGTTGTCGCCTGCGGCCGTACCACGCCCCAGCCAATGCGGGACACAGGCGCGCGTCCGGGCAGAATCCGTTCAAATGCGCGCGGCACTTCCGGTACGATGTCGGGGAATTGCGCCTTGATCTCCGGCGGCGGTGATCCGGCGGTGTCGGTTGCTGGCCACAGCACGACCGCGCCATGCCGGAGCGCATCCGCGCGGGTCGCCAGCTGCGGTTTGCCAGTCTGCGGAATGTAGTAGACCCGCGGCCGGCTCGTCGATGCAGCCGATACCAGCGCCGCGAGCCGCGGATCGCCGGCCACGACCTCCAGCTTGAGCTGGGTGCGGCGTTCGAAATTGTCGGTGAAGAATTTCGCGATATCGTCCGCGGGCTGCGCGATCTTCAGATCGACCGCAAATACCGACGGCAGCAGCAGGACGCCCGCCGCTGCGAGCGCCGGCGGCGCCAGCAGCAGACCGAGCCAGGCGAGGCTCAGGATGCGCTGATGATGCAGCCTGATCGTATCGCCGGCTGCCGCGACGATTGCGAGACCGGACAGCACCAGGAGCGGCGGGATGCCGGAGAAGTCCGATTTGCCCGAAATCACCGCGAAGGCCGTCACCACGATCAGCGGCGACAGTGCGAAGGTGAAGATGAAGCTGCGCGCATAGGAGGCGGCCGGCGGGCCGGTCAGGGCCGCAGCTTCGACGGCTTTGGTGCGCGCAAGATTGCTCGCCAGCACCACAAGGATGGCGGCGCCGGCATGCGCGATCGCGACAAGCCCAAGCAGACGCAACCAGTCGAGAATGTTCTGATCGATCGCCTCGAAATTGCGCAGCCTGGCGAGATTGGGCGTCAGGCCGAATCCGTAGTCGCGGATTAGCACGATGTTCGGCAGCATCATGCAGACGACGGTGATCGCGGCCATGCCGGTCGCCGGATTGGCCGCTGTCTGGCGCGCCCGCGGATTGATCAGAACGAAAGCCACCACTACGGCGAATAGCAGCAGGGCAAGGTGCGACGTCAGCAGGAGCAGCCAGAAGTCGAAGGCGAGCGCCAGCCAGTACAACGGACGGTTCTCGCCGGTCGCGCGCCACAGATGCAGGATGGCGAACGCCCAGAGCGGCATCATCAGAATGTCGGGTCCGAAATCCGGCGAGCCGATGGTGAAGACCGAAATGCCGACCATCACCAGCACCGCCAGCACCGCGTGGCGGTCTCCGACCGTCGCGCGGCCGAGCTGGTACACCGCCCAGTAGGTCGCAATGATGCAAATCTGCGAGAGCAGATACACCCCGATCATATGCCCGCCGGCGAGGCGCAGGGCGAATTCGGCGAGCCAGAAGGCAAGCGGCGGTCCCATCTCGGAGCCGAAGGACAGTTCGCGGCCAACCGCGAGCACGTCGGCGAGGCCACCCGGCGGGGCCGAATAGAACAGCGTCGGGACCAGCAGCCAGAGCAGAGCCTGTGCGATCGTCGCGAGCCAGAATACCAGCTCGGGCTTGGTCCGCAGGATTTCGATGGGCAGGGAGACGGTGCGCATGCGTGCCGCAGGAATGGTGCTGGCGCCCCGCAGAGCCATGTGGGGCGGCAGAGATAAGCCTGCCTGCGTCAGAGAGGCAACCCGACAGCCGGGTCGTCAGCGGCGGGCGGAGCAACAAGCCCGTCGGCGAACGCGACCGGCGAAAAGCTCCGGCGGTGATGGATGGTCGGCCCAAGCCGCTGCAGGGCGGCGAAATGTTCTGGCACCGAATAGCCCATGTGACGCTCGAATCCATAGCCCGGGTGCGCGGCGCCGATCTGCATCATCAGGCGATCGCGCGTGACCTTGGCGACGATCGAGGCTGCGGCGATCGACAGGACGAGCGCGTCGCCCGAGATCACCGGCTCACAGTCGCAGGGCACCTTGATCCGGTCGCGGCCGTCGACATAGACGAGCTTGGGCCGGCAGGGCAGGGCGGCGACCGCCTGCGCCAGCGCCCAAAGCGAGGCTTGCAGGATATTGTCGCGATCGATCCGGGCTGGCGAGGCGAAGGCCACCCCGACCTCGGCGGTGGCGCAGATGCGCGCGTAAAGCCTTTCGCGTTCCGCGTGTGTGAGCTTCTTTGAATCGTTGAGGCCGCGCGGCACCCGATCGGGGTCGAGCACCACGGCGGCCGCCACCACAGGTCCCGCCAGCGGTCCCCGCCCCGCCTCGTCGCAGCCTGCTACCGGCCAGATTCCGCGCTTGTAGGCGCTCCGCTCGCGCCGAAAGGTCGGGCGGACGATCTCTTCCTTGAGAGGCAGGCGGGTAGGCTGCGGTTTTCGACTCATGACCCGGACATTTGCGCGAGAGGCGCGGCCGGGCGCAATGGCTAATCGGGCAAAGCGAGGCGTCCGTCGGCGGACAGTGAAAACTGGGGATTGTGCGCGACCTCCCAGATATGCCCGTCCGGGTCGGCGAAATGGCCGTGATAGCCGCCCCAGGCAGCCCGCTTGGCTCGAACGAGTTCCGTTGCGCCCGCTTTCACGGCGAGCGCCATGACTGCATCGACCTCGGCTTCGCTGCCGCAGTTCCAGGCGAGTGACGACCCGCGGAATGCGGAGGGCTTGGTCTCCGTGGCAAATGCCGCGTCGCCGGCAAGTCCGCTCATCACATAAAGCGAAAGCGCCAGCGTTCCTGCATCGAAAAATGCGACCTCGCGTTCCGGCGCGGATCGCATCTTTCGCTGAAAGCCGAGCGTCTCATAGAAGCGCGCGGCGCGCGGCACGTCGCTGACGCCGAGCGTAATGAGACTGATATGGGCGTGCTGCATGAGGAAGAACCCGATGCTGCTTCCCCCCGGATAGCGGTGGGAAAGGTCTGTTGGAGGCGAACCGGCGGTGGGAGGTAATCTACTATCGTGCGATTGCTTCGCCCAGACCTCGCCACCACTCGCTTCGTTCGCGAGGGAGCGGAGTAAAAGCTAGAACAGACTCAACTGTTCGCTCCCTTTCACCGGCTTCTGGAAATGCTCCGTGGTGAGCTTCGCCCTTTCCGTATTCAGCCCGAGCCGGCCGCATGCAGCCTCAAAACGCCGACCGATTAGCCAGGCATAGGGGCCTTCGCCGGTCTGGCGCTTGCCCCAGCTCGAATCGTAGTCCTTGCCCCCGCGCATCTCCCGCACGAGCTTCATGACATGGCGGAAGCGGTCCGGATAATTGGCGAACAGCCATTCCTTGAACAGGTCGCGCACCTCCAGCGGAAGGCGCAGCATCACATAGCCCGCACTCTTTACGCCCGCGAACGCGACCGCATCCAGAATGCGCTCGATATCGGCATCGTTGATCGCCGGGATCACCGGGGCAATCATTGCGGCCGTCGGGATGCCGGCTTCCGACAATTGCCGCAGGGCTTCGAGCCGCTTTGCCGGTGTTGCTGCGCGCGGCTCCATGGTGCGCGCCAGTTTTCCGTCAAGCGTTGTCACCGAAATCGCGACCTTGGCGAGATTGCGCTTCGCCATGCGGGCGAGGATGTCGATATCGCGCGTCACCAGCGCCGATTTCGTCACAATTCCAACCGGGTGCCCCGCGCGCTCCAGCACTTCGAGGATGCGCCGCATGATCTGGTGCTGCTTCTCGATCGGCTGATAAGGATCGGTATTGGTACCGATCGCAATGGTGCGCGGCGTATAGCCTGGCGACGCCAGTTCACGCTCCAGCAGCGCCGGCGCATCCGGCTTCATGAAGAGCTTGGACTCGAAGTCGAGCCCCGGCGACAGCCCGAGATAGGCATGCGTTGGCCGGGCGAAGCAATAGACGCAACCATGCTCGCAGCCGCGATACGGATTGATCGAGCGATCGAAGGAAATATCGGGCGAATCGTTGCGGGTGATGATTTTGCGGGTCGCGTCGACCTGCACGCTGGTCTTGAACGGCGGCAATTCGTCGAGGCTCTGCCAGCCGTCGTCGAAGGCGATACGGGCGATTGGTTCGTAACGGCCGGACGCATTGGAAAGCGTTCCGCGGCCGCGCCTGCGCTGTCTGTCAACGCCGGCGCCGAGGAGGCCGGACTGGTCTTGCGAACGGTCGGGAGCCTGCCTCGCCAAGTCACCCGCAGGCGCGGAGGGCACATGCGCCGGCGGGTGTCTCAGGGCTGCGGATGGTCGTGCCATAGCGGATATCTAGTGAAAGAAAACGAACAAAACAAGAACATAGTGGAAGTTGATCGGGATGGCTGAATGTCGTGGCATTCGCTATTCACAGCCCCACCATATGGCCGTCCTGAAACACTGAAGGCCCGCAGACTCTTCCAGGTTCCAGCTCCCATGCTCAGTGTGATCGTCCCGACCAGCGAATCAGAGGCCGTGCTGGTCCGGACCTTGGCCAGTCTGGTGGCGGGCGCGACAGCCGGCCTGATCCGCGAGGTGATCCTCGCCGACGCCGGCTCGACCGACGAGACCGAGCAGATCGGCGATGTCGCGGGCTGCCGGTTCTTGCCCTTGCCGGGGCCCATGGGCCCGCGGCTCGCTCGTGCCGTGGATGCGGCGCGCGGGGATTGGCTGATGTTCGTGCCGGCGGGCGCGGTCCTAGAATCAGGTTGGGTCGCGGATGTGCAGCAATTCACCGAGCGGGCTCGGGACAGCCTTGCGGGGGTTTTCACTGCGGTACACGCCCAGCGCCAGGATTCGATGCTGCGAGCCATGCTCGCGGTCTGGCGAGCGTCCCGGACCGGCCTGTCGCCCGGACGCGGGCTCCTGATCGGCAAGACATTCTATCGCGAACTCGGCGGCCACCGCGATTGCGACCACTCAGAGGCCGATTTGCTGCGGCGCATCGGCAGGCGACGGCTGGCGACCTTGCCGGCCGGCATTTTTGCGCATGACCAAACCTGACGGTCGACTGCATGCGCCGGCAGGCACGGCCGTTTGCTCTCCCGCAAGGCGGGTCCGGGTCGATGCTTGCGGACCGCCTCGCGGGTGAGGCGATCCTACACCGCGAACGGCTCGCCCTGCGTCGTCACGGCGGGGTTTGCCGGTGCGTGCTCCGGATCGGCCGGCAACTGCAACACCGTGGCGGTCTGCCCGCCGCGGAGCGTCGTAACCAGCACGACCTTGCCATCCGGAAATTCCAGGGC
Source organism: Hyphomicrobiales bacterium (assembly GCA_044506365.1). Classification (GTDB taxonomy): domain Bacteria; phylum Pseudomonadota; class Alphaproteobacteria; order Rhizobiales; family Xanthobacteraceae; genus Pseudorhodoplanes. The sequence goes on along the minus strand of JBIQKQ010000073.1, from coordinate 2,981 downwards.
GTCGTGATGGACATTTGGCCGATGGGTGTTGATCTGGCGGAAGCGCGCCACTCTGTGCGGAATCGTGGCATATCCGAAGCGCGGCGGGAGCAACCCGAAGCCCTGCGAATAGACCACGTCCCGGTCGAACGCGAGTTCGGTCCCAGGCCGCATGCAGATCGCGACCTCGGGCTCCCCGACGGCCGCAAAGCCGCCGGTGATCGAACTCTCGAATGTCGTGCTTCTCACCTTGTCGCCCACTTTGGCCGGGCGTGAGGCCACCTGGTGCAGACTATAGTCGCACATGGAAGACATCCTTCTTGCTGCGAACAGCCGACACGGTTGTCCTTCTGGAGACCGATGCTGACCGGCTACGACGGCAATGTTGTGGTCGTGCAGGCGGTGCAGCGACCCTTCACTTCAAGGTGAAGGGATCAAACCTGCAAGCGCGGATGGAGCGCGTTGGTTCCCGCAGACACGCCGTCACTTTGGGTCGGGTGGGTGCTTCCGGGTGGTTGGGCGTCCTGTCTAGCGCGGCCTTGCGGCCTGGCTGCGCGTTTTGGGGCGTCGCAAATGCTCGTCAAGCCGCGGCAAAATTTCGACGAAATTGCACGGCCGGTAACGGTAGTCGAGCTGGTGCAAAAGGATACCGTCCCAGGCATCCTTGCAGGCGCCAGGGGAGCCCGGCAGGCAGAAGATGTAGGTCGCGCCTGCAACGCCTGCGGTTGCGCGTGTCTGGATCGCCGAGGTTCCGATCTTGGCGTGGCTGATCATCAGAAACAGGGTCGCAAAGCCCTCCATCCGCTTCTCGAACAGCGTCTCGACCGCTTCGGGCGTCACGTCGCGGCCAGTGAAGCCGGTGCCGCCCGTGGATATCACGACGTCAACGCCGGTATCGGCGATCCAAGCCTTCACCTGCGCGCGAATATTCTCCACGTCGTCGCTCACGAGTGCCCGCGCCGCAAGTTTGTGCCCGGCCGCTTCGATCCGCTCGACCAGCGTGTCCCCGGACTTGTCGTCGGCCAGCTCGCGTGTGTCCGAGACGGTGAGCACGGCGATGTTGAGCGGGATGAATTCGCGCGATTCGTCGATGCCGGGCATTCTCGATCTCCTTCCCCTCCGGTTGAAAGTGGAGGCCGATTGTCATCGCGGAGCGATGAGAATCGGCGAGGGGCCGTCTTTGTAATCGCCTTAACATGCGTGTGCTGACCCCACCGGTCCGGGCGGACCGACCTCCCCTGAGGGCAATGACGCTTGTGGTTACAAATTCGCCGTCCGGAACGTGTCGCAGTCCGCAACGCGGCCGCTTTCCAGTCCGCGCTTGAACCAGCGCACGCGCTGTTCGGCCGAACCGTGCGTGAAGGAATCCGGCACGACGCGTCCGGTTGTCTGCCGCTGCAGCCGGTCGTCGCCGATCGCCGAAGCGATGCCGATCGCGCCCTCGATATCGCCTGGATCGATGAAGTCCTTCTTGCGCCTGGCGTGATTGGCCCACACGCCGCCAAAGCAGTCGGCCTGCAACTCGACGCGCACCTGAATATTGTTGGCTCTTGCCTTGCTGCCGGCGGCCTGCTGCATCTGTTGCGCGCGCGGCAGGATGCCAAGCAGGTTCTGCACGTGATGGCCAACCTCGTGTGCGATCACATAGGCTTGAGCAAATTCGCATTGCTTGCCTTTGCAGGCGCGGAATTTCTGCTCCATCTCGCGAAAAAACGCTGTGTCAAGAAAGATGCGCCTGTCGGGCGGGCAGTAGAATGGTCCCATTGCCGATTGAGCCATGCCGCAGGCGCCGCCGCTGGTCGCGCCCGAATACAGTCGCAGACGCGGCGCCCGGTATTGCATGTTGTTCGCGTGGAAAATGTCCGACCACACATCTTCGGTGGAGCCGACGACCGCGGCAACGAACTCGCCCTGATAGTCGGACGGTGCACCCTTTTTTGCCGGCGGGGCCTGGCGCGTTTGCTGCTGGCCGGGGCCTTGGAAAATTTCCGCGCCGCCGATCAGGATGCGGGGATCGATGCCGAGAAACCAGCCGATCAGACCCAGAATGATGATGGTGCCGATGCCCAGTCCGCCGCCGCCTCCCGGTATCGGGAAGCCGCGCCCGCCGCCGAAGCCGCCTTCGCCGCGCACATCTTCGATGTTGTCGCTGCGGCGGAAATCGTCCCAACGCATCCCATCCTCCTCGCGTCGTGCGAGTTTCGCCGATCGGACGGCTCCCGTCCACGGCTCAGAACGCCGGCAACGCCAGAAGGTTCGTTACCAAAAGGTTGCGGTCTGGCGTAAACGCCCGACTGCGAAAACTGATTGCAATTTAATGGGATTTTTACCTTGGGCCGGCAGTATCAAGAAAGTCGGTTGTAGGTCCCGCGTCACCGACCGCGTCGCCTGGGTCAGAGTTCTTACTCATGGTAGAATCGCGTCGCGGGGCGTCCAGACGGACGCCCCGTTTGACTTCTGAAGTTCAGAAAGGCCCGCGCGTGCTGGTGGGCGATTGCGTCGCGCAATTGGCGACGCTGCCGGCCGAATGCGTCGATCTGGTCTTCGCCGATCCGCCCTATAATCTGCAATTGCAGAGCGATCTGAAGCGCCCGGACGACTCGAAAGTCGATGCCGTCACGGACGACTGGGACAAGTTCGGCTCCTTCAGGGAATACGACGAATTCACGCACCGCTGGCTGAAAGCCTGCAAGCGGGTCATGAAGCCGTCCGCGACGCTCTGGGTGATCGGCTCCTATCACAACATTTTCCGCGTCGGCGCGATCCTGCAGGATCTCGGCTTCTGGATTCTGAACGATGTGGTGTGGCGCAAGTCCAACCCGATGCCGAACTTTCGCGGCCGCCGATTCACCAATGCGCACGAGACCATGATCTGGGCGGCGCGCGATCCCGGCGGCAAGGGCTACACCTTCAACTACGAAGCGCTCAAGGCCGGCAACGACGATGTGCAGATGCGTTCGGACTGGACGCTCCCGCTCTGTACCGGCGACGAACGACTGAAG
>JBIQKQ010000072.1:0-16821 GCA_044506365.1 Hyphomicrobiales bacterium | reverse complement strand
AACATGGCCGCGGTGAACAAGGCGATGACCGGGCTGACGCCCAAGCAGATGGCGGAGGATATCGGCGTGCCGTTCCATCCGGGCGCCGCGAAATTCTACAAGGAAGCCGGCGTTGATCTGAAGATGTGACGGATCGCGCTTGACGGGCAGCAACGTACGACGTGTCGACCCCGCGCAGGCGGGGGCCCATTGTCCAGAGCGGCGGTTATGGGTGCCCGCTTTCGCGCGGGCACCCGAGCCGCTTGAGCGTCATCGGCGCTGAGGGGACGACCCGTGAACTTCGAGCATTACCATCGCCGCATCCTCGGCTATGCGCTGGTCGCGATCTCGATCGCGATGGCCGCCTATCACGTCCACGCGATCGCTTTTGGCACGCCCGAGGCGGTGCTGTTCCGCGCCACGCATCTGCTGTTCGCGATCGTGCTGGTGTTCCTGCTGTATCGCTGGACCATCGCGAAGGATGACGGACCGAAGTCCGACGACCAGCGCCGCGCCGACGAGCGGCTGCCGACGCTGTTCGACTACGGACTGATGATCGCCGGCGCGGTGCCGATCCTCTATCTGTTCGTGAATTACGACTACATCGTTACCCGCATCTTCTACATCGACGACCTCACGCTCATGGACAAGGCCATGGCCGTGCTGATGGTGCTGGTCGTCCTGGAAGCGACGCGGCGGGTGATCGGGGCAGCGCTGCCGATCACCGCCGTGGTGTTCCTGCTCTACGGGCTCCTGATCGCGCGGCTCGAACCGGAGCGCATGCTTGACCAGCTCTACATGACGACCGAGGGCATCTTCGGCATCCCGCTGTCGGTGTCGGCGTCCTACGTGCTGATCTTCGTTCTGTTCGGCGCATTCATGGAGCGCACCGGCACCGGGCAATTGTTCATGGACTTCGCGATGGCGCTGACCGGCCACACCGCGGGCGGGCCGGGCAAGGTGTCGGTGATGTCGTCGAGCCTGTTCGGCACGATTTCCGGCAGCGCGGTCGCCAACGTGATGGTGGACGGGCCGATCGCGATTCCGCTGATGAAGCGTTCGGGCTTTCCGCCGCACTTCGCCGCCGGCGTCGAGGCGACGGCCTCCACCGGCGGTCAGATCATGCCGCCGATCATGGGCGCCGCCGCCTTCGTGATGGCGGAGTTTCTGGCCGTCTCCTACGGGCAGGTGATCATCTGGGCCGTCATTCCTGCGATCCTCTATTACGTTGCCTGTTTCGCGGCCGTGCATTTCGAGGCCAAGCGGCGCGGACTGATGGGGCTGCCGCGCTCTGAACTGCCGCGTCTCGGCATGGTGATGCGCGAGCGCGGGCATCTGTTCATTCCGGTGATCGGCATTCTCGTCGTCATGTATTCCGGTTACAGCGCGCCGATGGCCGCGCTGGTCGGCACCGCGCTGTGCTTCCCGGTCGCGGCCTTGCGCAAGTCGACCCGCGAATACGTGAACATTCCCAACATCGTGGCGGCCTGTATCGACGGTGCGCGCAACGCACTCGGGGTCGCGCTCGCCTGTGCCTGCGCCGGTATCGTGATCGGCGTAGTGACACTGTCGGGGCTCGGCATCGTGTTCACGCAATTCGTGGTCGGTCTCGCGCAGGACATGCTGATCCTTGCTCTCGTCCTCACCATGATCGCCGGCATCGTGCTCGGCATGGGCATGCCGACGACGCCCGCCTATATCATCATGACCGCGCTGCTGGTTCCGGCCATCATCAAGCTCGGCGTGATTCCGCCGGCCGCGCATATGTTCGCGCTCTATTTCGCGGTGCTGTCGGCGATCACACCTCCGGTCGCACTCGCGGTGTTCGCGGCGGCCGGCATCGCCAAGGCCGATCTGTGGAAGAGCGGCTGGGCCGCGGTGAAAATCGGCGCGGCCGGGTTCATCGTTCCATACATGCTGATCTACGAGCCGGCTTTGCTGATGATGGGATCCTGGCTCCACATCGCCGGCGCGTTCGTGACGGCCTCCTGCGGCATCCTGCTGTTCGCGGCCGGCCTGCACGGCTATTTCATCACCGCGGCCAACCTCTGGCAGCGTGCCCTGCTGATCGTGGGCGGATTCCTGCTGATCGACCCTGGACTGGTGACGGACATTGCCGGAGCCGTGATTGCAAGCGTCGTGATTTTGGCTCAACTATACGAGCGGCGGCAGGCCACCGGAAAAGCCGCCGAGTCCGCGCCCGCAAAGCAATTGCCCTGAGATGAAAGACAGAAAGCGTCCCGAACAGCTCCGCAGCCACCGCTGGCTCGGGGTCAGCGACCTGCGCTCGTTCGGACACCGCTCGCGGCTGCGCCAGTTCGGCTACGACAAGGCCGACTGGGACGGCAAGCCGGTGATCGGCATCATCAATACCTGGAGCGACCTCAATGCCTGCCATGCGCATCTCCGCGCGCGCGCCGAGGACGTGAAGCGCGGCGTGTGGCAGGCCGGCGGCTTCCCGGTGGAATTGCCGGCGATGTCGCTGTCGGAGCCGTTCATCAAGCCGACCACCATGCTCTATCGCAATTTCCTTGCGATGGAGACCGAGGAATTGCTGCGCAGCCATCCGATCGATGGCGCTGTGCTGATGGGCGGCTGCGACAAGACCACGCCCGCGCTGATCATGGGCGCGATCTCGATGGGCATTCCGTCGATCTATGTCCCCGCAGGACCGATGCTGCGCGGCAACTGGCGCGGGCAGACACTCGGCTCCGGATCGGACGTCTGGAAATACTGGGACGAGAAGCGCGCCGGCAACATCACCGAGGATGACTGGAACGAGATCGAAGGCGGCATCGCTCGCTCCTTCGGCACCTGTATGGTGATGGGCACGGCCGCGACGATGATGTCGATCGCCGAAGCGATGGGCCTTGCGCTGCCGGGCGCCTCGTCGATTCCGGCAGCCGACTCCAGTCATCCGCGCATGTGCTCGGCGGTCGGCCGGCGCATCGTCGACATGGTGTGGGAGGACCTGACGCCCGATCGCATTCTCACACCGGCGGCATTCGATAACGCGATCAAAGTGCACATGGCGCTCGGCGGCTCGACCAACGCCATCGTGCATGTGGTGGCGATGGCGCGCAGAGCCGGCATTGCGCTCGACATGGAGCGGTTCGATGCGATTTCGCGCGATGTGCCGGTGATCGCCAACATCACGCCGTCGGGCAAATTCCTGATGGAGGATTTCTACTATGCCGGCGGCCTGCGCGCGCTGATGGCGCAATTGCGCGACCTGCTCGACCTGTCATGCCTAACCGTGACCGGGAAGACGGTCGGCGAGAATATCGCGGGCGCGATGGTGCATCTGCCTGAGGTAATCCATCCGCTCTCCGATCCGATCTATGCGGGCGGCGCGACCGCAGTGCTGAAGGGCAATCTCGCGCCGCGCGGCTGCGTGATGAAGCCGTCGGCGGCGGAGCAGCGGCTGACCCAGCATCGCGGCAAGGTCATTGCGTTCGAAGACTACAACCACATGGTAGGCGAGATCGAGCGCGACGACCTCGATGTCACGCCCGACCATATTCTCGTTTTGAAGAACGCAGGACCGAAGGGCGGCCCCGGCATGCCGGAATGGGGGATGCTGCCGATCCCGAAGAAACTCGTGAAGGCGGGCGTGCGCGACATGCTGCGCATCTCGGACGCGCGCATGAGCGGCACGAGCTACGGCGCCTGCATCCTGCATGTCGCGCCCGAGAGCTTCGTCGGCGGACCGCTCGCCTTCGTGCAGACCGGCGACGAGATCGAGGTGGATGTGAAGAACCGGCGCATTCATCTGCATGTCAGCGATGACGCGTTGGCGCGTCGGAAATCCGCCTGGACGCCGCCGAAGCCGCATTACCAGCGCGGCTATGGCGCGATGTTCGCGCAGCATATAGGCCAGGCCGACGAAGGCTGCGATTTCGATTTCCTGCTCGCGGGCGCGGCGACGTCCGAGCCCGAGATACATTGATGGCGTTCTCGCGGTCGTGGTCCGCATGAGCGATAGCGACATGCGGGTGTTGCGGTCCCGGATATCGCTTCGCTCATCCGAGCGACAAGACCACGCGGATTACAAGACCATTCGGATTACAACGCCGTTACCGTCTCGCCTGTCCCGGCCGCGCCGGCAGCGACTCGGCATACCATTCCAGCGACAGGCTGGTCGGCACATGCGGCTTGTCGCCAGCCTGACGGCGCAGACCATAGAATTCGATCGCGCTGCGCGCCGTGGCGAGCTGCAGGCGATCGAATTGCGAAAGTGCGTCGGATAAATCCATCGGCGAGAGCCTGCGATCCGCGATACGCATCGTCAGGATCGCGCGCACCGTGGCGCGGCAACATTGCGCCGCACGCGCGAGAATGAGGACCGGGTCGGTCGCCTTGTCGAGCAGCGCGCGCTCCACGATGTCGATCGGAAACTCGCCAAGCGCCGCAAGCGCAACCGCGGCGCGCTCGAAATCGTTGGCGCTCGCATAGGCGTGCAGGTCCGCTTCGCTGAATTGCCCGGTGCGGTGCAGCCGCTTGATGCGGGCCAGGGCGCGGCTGTGCTCGCGCGAGGTCCTGCGCACGTCGTCGTTGATCAAGGCGGTGACGCCTGCGACGGTGGTCTCGATCACGTCGATCAGGTTCGGGTTGGCCGCGATCAGCCGGGCGCGAACTTCCGCGGAGGCGGACTGCAGCAGCTTGAGGAAATGATGGCGCGGGATATCGGCGCGGGAGCCGACATAGCGGGTCAGTCCTTCGTTATGGGCGGCCCTGCAAACCAGCTTGCCGAAGCCGTCCTCGGAGAAGCGCGCGCCGGCATTCTGCGCCACCAGCTGGATCACGCGATCGTTGCCGCGCGCGATCAGCGCATCGGTGACGGGTTCGCTCAGGGTGCGGCGCTGGGTGATGGCCTGCAGATGCTCCTGGCTCATGGTGCCGGCATTTTCGACCAGATCGCCATCGGTCAGCCGCTCCGAGCGCATCAGCACCGGCGCCGCCACTGCGATCGAGCTGTCGAAGGCGAGTGTGCGCACGGCCTTTGGCGGCGCATCGGCCTGGCAGGCGAGACGGCGCGACAACCGCACCTTGGCGTTGATCTCGATGGTGTCGATCAGCACCAACAGGATGTCATCGAACAGCGCGATCTGCTCGTCGGTATGGCGACCCGAGCCGGAGAGAAACAGGTCAGTGATGCGGGTCAGCGTGTTGAGCCGCATGGCCGGAGAGCCCTCCGCCATCGCGTGTTCGAGTTCCTGAATCAGAGTGGGGCTATCCGACATTTCGCTTCCGTTCCGCCGACTTGAAAGGTCATTGCAGGGTTCATCTGCCGCACTCTACGCAAAAAGGCTTGAAGGGTTTTTGCCTTGATTGCGTTGTGTGTGATTAAAATGATCTGTAAATGCGCCATGTCCGGTCGCAGGCATGCGCTCGCATGAGCGCCTCCAGGGGCGACCCCTCGCATGGTGTAAGCAAGACTGGCATGGCCGACGATATTCCCTTCGACAAGAGCTTCGACCTCGAACCCGGCGTCGTGAAAGAGATCGCGCCGATGGTGCGCGCCATCTGCGTCGGCAATGCCGGACCGTTTACCTTCATGGGTACCGTGACTTACATCGTCGGCCGCGGCAGCGTGGCGGTCATCGACCCGGGCCCGGATGACGAGCGGCATGTCGCCGCGCTGCTCGGCGCGCTTCGTGGCGAGACCGTCAGCCATATCGTGTTGACGCATACCCATCGCGACCACTCGCCCGCGGCGGCGATGCTGAAAGCGGCGACCGGCGCGCCGACCTGCGGGGAGGGGCCGCACCGTGCCTCGCGACCGCTGCATATTGGCGAGATCAATCCGCTCGATGCCGCCGGCGACACCGAATTCCGGCCCGATCTCAAGCTCGGCGACGGCGATGTGATTTCAGGCGCGGGCTGGACGCTGGAAGCGGTGACGACGCCAGGCCATTGCGCCAACCACATGGCCTATGCGCTGAAAGAGACCAACGCGCTGTTTTCCGGCGATCATGTCATGGGCTGGTCGACGTCGATCGTCGCGCCGCCGGACGGCGCGATGAGCGATTACATGGCCTCGCTCTACAAGATCGCGGCACGCCCGGAGACGGTCTATTTCCCCGGCCACGGCAACATCATCCGGGACGCGCCGCGTTTCGTGCAAAGCTATATCCGCCACCGGCTGGGGCGCGAGGAATCGATCCTGCACAGGCTCGCGAAAGGCGCAGCCGACATCCCGACGCTGGTGCGGGCGATCTATATCGGCATCGATCCACGGCTGGTCGGCGCCGCCGGACTGTCGGTGCTGGCGCATCTGGAGGACCTCGTGGCGCGCGGCCGGGTCCTGACCGAGGGGCCGCCCTCGATCGCGGGTCATTATCGCTTGGCCTGAGGCGTGCCTCGGGGCGGGGCCGCCTGCGGCCCCTTCGTCTTGGGCGCCGGCGCCTTTTTCTCCGGCGGGCGGCGGCGTTCCTCGCGTTCGAGGGTCGCCTGGATATTCTCGTCCAGACTCTCGAGAAAGGCGCGGATGCGCGAGGCGTTGCCGCCGAGATCGTGAAAGCCGTAGCGCGAGGACGAGCGCATATCGACGCGCGATTCCTCGTCCGTGCCGCGCACCCGGATCACGATGTCTTCGCGGAAGCCCATGACAGGCGTGCGCGCCACCGCTTCGATGCGCCCGTCGCGCCGTTTGGCCTGCGGTTCGCGTGCGTCCAGCACCAGCCATCGGCGCTTGTTGACGAGCTCAAGCGCGTGGTCATAGGCGATCTTGGGCGATACCGACAGTTCCAGCGGTGCCACGTCCGGATAGGCCTCGCGCTGCATCTCCGCGGCATAAAGGCCGGCATATTGCACCGGATTGGTGGTGCGCGAGCGCAGGCGGCGCACGGCATCGAAGGCCGGCGGGTCGAGCACGTCGGTGGTGATGTCGTAGATCGGCGGCAGCTTGTAGGCCTGATAGCCCAGATAGGCCGGATAGGCGAGCAGCAGACCGCCGACGAAGATCGCGGTGACGGCGTATCCGAGACCGCGCAGTCCCTGCCGCCAGATGGTGACGAAGGACGCCAGGGCCAGCAGGATGCCGATCACCGCGAAGGCGAGTGTCCCGCCGAAGGTTACCATGCCCGGCAAGGCCTCGATCAGGCCGGCGCGCACGATGATGATCGCGATCAGCGCGGCCGCCACCGAAAATAGCGCGAGCCGCCGCGACCAGATCGCGAGCCTGGATTTGGGTTCGTCGGGAAGCCGGCGGCGTGCCATCTGATGCCTTGCAATTTGCCTGCGCGAAGAAGCGCCCTGAAGTCCGCTCATTGCCGCGACGGAAGTCCAGGATCCTGACTTCGTCCCCGCTTGCACGGGCACGAACGGATCAAATCCATTCTACCGATCCTAGCGGTAGCCGGCGCAGATACGTTTCAAGGCTCTCCACTCGGCCGCGTCAAGCAATGTTGCGCCAGCGCTTTGCGGCGGGGCGATGGCATCGATATGCGCGACCCGATCCGCCGTCGCCGGATGGTCGAGGAAAATCGATCCGGTCCGAGCCTTGCCAGTGATTCGGGCAAGAAACCGGCCGAGCGCGCGCGGGTCGCCGCCGGCGGTTGCGATCGTGCGGACCGCGAAGGCGTCGGCGCGGCTTTCGGCGCCGCGCGAATAGGACGACTTGAGGAGCTTCTCGCTCGCCAGCACCACGGCGCCGCCGCCCACGAAATCGCCGAGCAACATGCCGAAAATCAGCGACAGCCCGGTCCCCTGCAGAATTGCCCGGGTGCCGTCGCGATGGGCGACATGGCCAAGTTCGTGGGCAATCACGCCGGCGACCTCGTCCACGCTCTCGGCCCGATCGATCAGGCCCTTGAATACATAAATGTGGCCGCCAGGCAGGGCGATGGCGTTGGCCTCGTCGCGGCGGACCACCGCGGCGCGCAGCGGGACGCGCAGGCCGGCCGCCGCCTGTAGCCGTCCCATCAGCTTGTCGAAAGCCGCGCGCCCGGCCTGTTCGACGGCAGCGCCGCCGCATTCGAACGGGCGCTCGGGAGGACCCTTGTCCAGCATCGCCCGCACCTGGGAATCGGCGGCGCTGCCGAGCCGCCGCTCGATCCCCTGCGGCACCAGCGGCGCGAGACGGTCGGCGAGTGCCGGCACGCCGTAAATCGCCACGGCAAACAGCGAAACCGCCGCGAGAAAACTGAGCGCGATGGCGCGGCGCTGCGCCTTGCGCGCGCTGGCGCCGGTGCGGTCGATATCGGGACAGGCGAGGTCGATGGCATGGGCCATCTCGGGATCGGCGATTTCCAGCCGCGCGAGGCTGTCGGCTTTGCGCAGGCCGATGCGGAAGATGTGCGCCGGCGCGGGCAGATGCTTGAGCCGCGGATAGGGCCATTGATCGATCAGTTCGCCGGCGCGGTCGAAAATCACCACGGCATAATCGTTCAACTCGATCGTCACCTCATGGCGCGCGGCGGTGCGGCCGTCGAAATAGACCGCAGCGCTCGCAAGGCTGGCCGTCATATGCCACCGAGATTGAGGATGTCGGCGATGCCTTCGCCGAGCGGCGAACTCGCATCGCCCCTGGCTTTGACGCGTGCAATCGGCGCAGTGTCGGACAAGGCGATGGTGTTTGCGGTCAGCCGCCAGACCGAGAGCGTGACGGTCGCATTGTAGAGCGTGATCAGTCCGAGCATGAAGACGACATAGGTGCCGACCATCATCGCGACGGTGAGGAATTCCGATAGCGGCGAGCCGTCCTGCGCGAAGGCTCCGAGAAAGATCAGTCCGAAAAACACGCCGATAAGAAGCACGATCACGAAGGCGACGAGATAGGCGATGAAGCGCAGATAGGCGACATACACATCGCGGGTGCGCAGATGCGACACCGCAACGATCTCGCCGAACCGGATGCCATTGATCCACCAACGCATGACCATGGCGTGGAAGGCCGGTAGCAACAGCGCCACCATCGCGAGGGTGACGGCAAAGGTGGTGATGGCGAAGCCGATCTGGCCGAGGAAGCCCGGATTTGCCTTTTCGACCCGCGCGATCACGTCGCCGCCGCCGCGCAGCGCCGCCATCACAGCGGACCAGTTAATCGACAGCAGCGCCGCCGCCGTCATCAGCAGCGGAACCAGCACCAAAAGCCACATCACAAAGCCGCGGATGAACAGGTGCCAGCCCGATCCCGTGAAGCTGCCCTGGAGGTCCCCGTACCAGGTGTTGCGCATCTTGAAGCGCTCGAGCGCGGCGCGCGTGAACGGATAGGCGAAGCCGAGCGTCAGCACGGTCCAGCCCCACCACCAGACCGCACAGATGGAGTAGCGGACGGCGCTGCCGGTTTGATGGAAGCGCAAGCCCCGGAACACCGTGCGGGTCAGCCGGTATCGGCGCGCGAGATAGATGCCGTACTGGCTCATGAAGGCGAGCAGCAGGACGGCCGAGACAGACAGCGCATTGCCGAAGGCGCCGAGGTCGAGCACCGTAATGGTGAAGACGGTATAGATCGGCAGGATCAGCGCGATCGCGAACAAAAAGCCCTGCAGCAATTCCAGCGCGGTGCCGGAATATTCAAGCGACTCCCCGTCGATTTCGGTATTGGCCCAGAGAAAGCGGCGGATGTCGGTCGCGAGCCAGAACCGGTACAAGCCGAGCGTGACCATGAGCAGCACTGCGCCGCGCACCATGATACGCCAATAGTCCTTCTCGGGTCCGATGAACCGCACATGGCGCGATTCGCCGCCTGCCGTGCCGGCCACCGTGCCCGCCTCCGCCGCCGTCATCTTTCAACCGCTGGTGCGAACGTGTTCAATCTGTCAGCGCGAAGGGTCCGCTCCCTCCTGCAAGGGGGAGAGTTGGGGTGCGGGTTCGTTCGCGCCCGGTGATTCAAGATTGACTCCCACCCGATTGCCGTTGCCAGTGCAACGGCAATCGACCTCCCCCTTGCAGGAGGAGGTAAAGAAACAGGTGTCGCCATTATATGGTCGGCCCCGCTTACTCCGCCGCGACCGATCCCGGCAGGATGTAGTCCCTGAAGCGTTCGCGCAACGTCGTTTTCTGGATTTTACCGGTCGCGGTATGCGGAATCTCGTCGACGAAAACCACATCATCCGGCAGCCACCAGTCGGCCACCTTTCCGCGCATGAACGCGAGCAGTTCGCCTTTATCGGCGGCCGCGTCCTTTTTCAGCACGATGATCAGGAGCGGGCGCTCGTCCCATTTCGGGTGGTGCACTCCGATCACCGCCGCTTCCGCCACCTTGGGATGAGCGACCGCGAGGTTTTCCAGATCGATCGAGGAAATCCACTCGCCGCCGGATTTGATCACGTCCTTGGAGCGGTCGGTGATCTGCATATAGCCATGCGCATCCATGGTGGCGACGTCGCCGGTATCGAAGAATCCGCTGTCGTCGAGAATGGCGGTGTCGTCCTTGAAATAGGAGCGCGCCACCGCCGGGCCGCGCACCTTGAGCCGGCCGAAGGTCTTGCCGTCCCATGGCTGGTCGCGGCCGGAATCGTCGGTGATCCGCATTTCGACGCCGAATGGCGGGTGGCCCTGCTTGACCTTGAGATCGAGCAGCGCGTCGCCGCCGAGAGCGGCATAGTCCGGCTTGATGGTGCAGAGCGAGCCGAGCGGCGACATTTCGGTCATGCCCCAGGCATGGATGACGTCGACGCCGTAACTCTTCTCGAATGTCTCGGTCATCGCGCGCGGGCAGGCGGAGCCGCCGATCACCACGCGCTTGAGATAAGGCAACTTCGCCCCGCTCGCTTCCAGATGCTGCAGCAGCATCATCCAGATGGTCGGCACCGCCGCGGTGCAGGTGACGCGATATTCGTCCAGCAATTGATAGATCGAGGCGCCGTCCATCTTCATGCCGGGCATGACGAGAGCGGCGCCGTTCATCGGCGCGGTCAGGGCCAGCCCCCAGCAATTGGCGTGGAACATCGGCACCACGGGCATGATCACGTCGCGCGAGGAGACGCCCATGGCATCGCCCATGCTGGCCATCATCGAATGCAGCACGTTCGAGCGATGCGAATACAAAACGCCCTTGGGATGGCCGGTGGTGCCGGACGTGTAGCACATGCCGGCGGCGGTGTTTTCGTCGAAGCTCGTCCAGGCGAAATCGCCGTCGGCCTCGGCGAGCCAGTCCTCGTAAGGCACGGCATTCTTCAGCGGCGTGTCGGGCATATGCGCCGCGTCGGTTAGCACGATGTATCGTTCGATGGTCGGAAGCTTGCCGGCAAGCTTCTCCAGCAGCGGCACGAAGGTAAGGTCGGTCATCATCACGCGATCTTCGGCGTGGTTGATGATCCAGGCGATCTGGTCGGGAAACAGCCGCGGATTCACCGTGTGATAGACCGCGCCGATGCCCATAATGCCGTACCAGGCCTCGACATGCCGGTGGGTGTTCCAGGCGAGTGTCGCAACCCGGTCGCCGAGCCGCACGCCGTCGCGCTGGAGCCGCTGCGCGACTCTGAGAGCGCGGTTGCGCAATTGCGCGTAGGTCGTGCGATGGATGTCGCCCTCGACCCGACGCGACACAACCGGCCTTTCCGCGTGAAAGGTCGCCGCGTGATCGAGAATGCGATGACACAGAAGCGGCCAATCCTGCATCAAGCCCTGCATCGCGTTACTCCCCGTTGATCTTTTTTTGCCGTTGTGCCGAAGGTTAGCGAGCCGCGCCCGCGCCGGGAAGTGGCACGGTGTTGCATGTCGCCCGCAATGAGCGCAGCGACATGCGGGACGGCGGCTCGCCCATCGCGCTTCGCTTGTGCACGCTACCGCACCGGATCCGGCTTCCGTGCCTGTGCGAACCGTGACAGGCCGAACCGGTGGATGTCGACGGCGGTGCGGCCGGTAAGCGCGAGGTCTGCGAGCGCCGAGCCGATCACCGGCGCGAATTTGAAGCCATGTCCGGAGCAGGGTGAGGCGATCACGATCCGCTGGCGGCCGGGGAGGCGATCGATGACGAAATCGCCGTCGGGCGCCATGGTATAGAGGCAGGTCTTGGCCGACATCACCGGGCCGCGCGCCGCCGGCAGCATCCGCAACAGCGGGCCGGTGATCATGGCCTCGTCGGCCGCCGACACGACCCGCTCGCAGCTGTCCGGATCAACGATCTCCCCGGCATGATGGTGCTTGGCGATCTTCATGAGGCCGTCGTCATGCAGCGGAAAGCCGTAATGGATGCCGTGTTCGCTCTCGATCATGAAGACCGGGAACCAGCCTGTCCTGAACAGTTCCGGCTGGTCTGGCCGAATCCAGAGCAGCACCTGGCGCGTCACCTGCAGCGGCAGGCCGGCATCCGGAACGAGCGATGCCGCCCATGGTCCGGCCGCGACAATGGCGGCGCCCGCTTCATAGCTGGTGCGTTCGGTCCTGACATGGACGCGCTCGCCGTGCTGCTCGATCGACAGCACGCGTTCACCCGTGCGCATGTCCGCGCCGGCCGCGACCGCCAGACGCAGATGCGCGCGGATTGCGGCCTCCGCCTCCACGAAGCCGCCGTCTGGCTGGATGACGGCGACATAGTCCTGCGGCAGCCGGAATGCCGGATAACGCCGCATCAATTCGTGCGCGGTGATCGTCTCATGCGGCAGGTCGTGCTGGCGCGCGGCGGCGAGCGTGCCGGCGACGAGCGTCGAATCCGGTCGCCCGATCTCGGCGATGCCGGTCACCGTCATCAGTCGATGACCGGAGGCGGTTTCCAGGTCGCGCCACATCGCGGCGGCGCGACGCGCCAGCGGGACATAGGACGGATGTTCGAAATAGCCGTGCCGGATGATGCGGGTGCGGCCGTGCGATGAGCCGCGGTCATGCCCCGGCTCGAAGCGTTCGATCCCGATCGCGCGCATATTGCGGCGCGCCAGATGGTAAAGCGCGGCACTGCCCATGGCGCCGAGCCCGACCACGATCACGTCATGCGTCACATTCGCCTTCCGGGACACCCTTCACGAGGACGCTATCACAAGGTTCAAAAAGGGAAATTGCCATTGCTGCAACGATCCGCACAAATGCCGCATTCGGCCGGACATGCTCGACGGTGGGACGTTTCATTCCGATCCTTGCAGCGACGATGCTTCTTTGGCTTGCGCCGGTCGCGTACGCGCAGATGCAACCTGCTTCGCCGGCAGCGGACAGCCGCGCCGGCACGGATCAGCTAAAACACAAGCCCGCAAAGCCTGATGGACGCAAACAGGCGAAGCCGAAATCCGGTAGGGCGCCCGATACCGTTCCACGGGCGATGGCACCGGTGCCGATGGAGGCGTTCGCCGCCGAGCCCGACCCGCGGGCGACCGAGACCGCGAATGTCGAGCCGGAGCAGCCGTCCGCCTGTCAACTGCGCATTGCGGGGAGGATCGCGGTGATCGCGCCGCTGCCGTCTTTCGGAGGGCCGGGCGATTGCGGAGCAAGCGACGTGGTGCGGCTCGAGGCGATCATCCAGCCCGACAAATCGCGGGTCGCGGTCAATCCGCCTGCCACCATGCGCTGCACGATGGCGGAAGCGGTGGCGGTCTGGGTGCGCGAGGACCTTACCGCATCGGCCGCGCAACTGGGCGCCGCGCCACAGGCGCTCGACAATTATGCATCCTACGATTGCCGCGGACGCAATCGCGTCGCGGGCGCCCGGATCAGCCAGCACGGGCTTGCCAACGCCGTGGATGTCCGAGGCTTGCGCCTGTCGGACGGCCGGTTCGTCTCGTTCACCGACCGCAGGCTTGCCCGCGCGTTCCGCGAGGCGGTCCGCAAGAGCGCCTGCGACCGGTTTACCACCGTGCTGGGGCCGGGCTCCGACGGCCATCACGAGGACCATATTCACATTGACCTTGCCGAGCGAAGGGGTGGCTATCGGCTCTGCCAGTGGAATGTGCTCGATCCGGCCGACGAGGTTTCCCGCGATGTTCCGTTGCCGCGGCCTCGGCCGAAAGCGGCGACGTAAGCGTGTTGAATGCCGCCTCGCCCAGTGATTTCGAGGATTGCGTGAACGGTCCCTTCATCCCCATCGACTAGATGCCCCCCGCATGAAACCTGTCCGTCCCGCCGACCTTGTGCCGCCGGAAAGCCCCGGGCGGCTGGCCATTTCGCGCCGGGGTCTGTTACTCGGCGGGCTCGGCGCTGCGACCCTGTCAGGCTCGGCCCTTGCCGGTTATGCGGGCGTCGAGGCGGCGCAGTTTCTCGACATCACGCGCTACCGGCTAAAGCCGCGCAGCTGGCCGGCTGGACAGCGCCTGACCATCACCGTCATCGCCGATCTGCACGCGGGGGGACCCAATATGGGACTGCAGCGCATTCGCGATATCGCCGATGCCGCCAATGCGCTGCGCTCCGATATTGTCCTGCTGCTTGGCGATTTCGTCGCGACCCATCGGTTCGTGACCGAGCCGGTGCCGGCACAGGTCTGGGCGGCGGAGCTCGCGCGGATCAAGGCGCCGCTCGGAACGCATGCCGTGCTCGGCAATCACGACTGGTGGTTCCATCAATCCGAAATCCGCCTGGCGCTGGCGGGCGCAAACATTGCGCTGATGGAAAACGATGCCGTCCTGCTGGGCGAGGCCGGCGCGCGCTTCTGGCTGGCGGGGCTCGGCGACCAGCTGGCGATCCCGCTCGGCCGCGGGCAGTTCCGCGGGGCGGATGATTTGCCGGCCACCCTGGCGAAGGTCGCGACTGACGATCCGGTGATCCTGATGGCGCATGAGCCCGATATCTTCACAAGAGTTCCCGATCGCGTCGCGCTCACCCTTGCCGGACATACCCATGGCGGGCAAATGCGGGTTCCAATCATCTGGCCGGCTTTCGTGCCATCGCGATACGGCGCGCGTTTTGCGTACGGACATATCGCCGAAGGCGGGCGCGACCTGATTGTCTCGGGCGGGTTGGGGACGAGCGTCATACCGATGCGGATCGGCGTGCCGCCGGAAATTGTCCATGTGGACCTTGGCGGGTGATCGCTCAAATGAAAACGGCGCCCGAAGGCGCCGTGACGATGCATTCCGCCGACGCTCGCCGGATCAGAACGGAAGGATGCGCTCGGGCATGCGAACCGCGAGTTGTGGATTGGTCGGCGAGTCGCCCTGCTTGGGCGCGAGCACCACGACCACGGTGCCTTCCTTGACCCGGTTGTAGAGGTCGATCACGTCCTCGTTGGTCATGCGGATGCAGCCGGAGGAAACGGCCGAGCCGATATATTCCGGCTGGTTGGTGCCATGGATCCGGTAAAGCGTGTCCTTGCCGCCAGCATAAAGATACAGCGCGCGCGCCGAGCGGGTTATGTGGACCCGGACCGACCTGATTGGGGATGCTCGGGCCGAGCCGCTCCTTGATCGCCGCGGTCGGAGTCCAGGTCGGCCATTCCGCCTTGCGCTGCACCCGGGCGATGCCGGAGAAGGTCAGCGCCTCTTCGCCAACGGTGATTCCGTATCGGATCGCCTTGCCCTCGGGCAGAACGTAATAGAGGAACCGCGAATCGGAATCGACCACGATCGAGCCGGGCGCTTCCTTGCGGTGATAGTTGACGATGTGGCGCCGGTACGGTTCCGGAATGGTCGCCTTGGCATAGGGAACCTTGGCCAGCAATTCGCGGTCGCGCGGCTTGAAATTGGCCTCGGATGCCGGCTCATAGGTCGCGCTGGTCGTGGCGACGCAGCCCGACAAACCGATCCCGATCAGGAAAAGCGCGATCAGGCGCATCCGAATTCCCTACTATTCAGCCACCGCGAGTTTCGCGGACCATAACCGAAAAACACTTTCCATCCAGTAATTCGGCCGGACCTCGGGCCGGGTCCTGTGGAGGTGTTGCCGGAAAGCCGCAAGCCGGGGACACACTGTCAGCGTGGCACATCGCTATTAAGCGACGGTTTACCGCGGCGGTCAAAGAACTGCCGGCCTGATCGCCCGCACCGCACGCTATTGTGACGGGGCCGCCGCCAAGTCTTACCATTAACCGCCCAATTCCGCCGCACTCGCTCCCAATCGTCGTGACAGGGTGCGCCCTGGGACGAAACGCAATTCCCCTCAGGAGGAATCATGACTACCGCCAAGCATTCCGCTGTCCAGCATGAGAGCCGGCGGTCGGAATCGGATCTCGACCACCGCTATGGCCGAATCGCCATTTCCGCGTTGGTCGCCGCATTGCCCTATAGCAGCGAAAGCAAGTCCGCCGCGTCCGACTCGCCGGACGAGCGTAAGGACCGCGCCGCCTGATCGGCGCCGCGCCTGCGGGACCAGGCGCCAAATAGCTCTTGCAAGGCCTGACGGCTAATGGCCATGACTTCGCCGCTGCGGCGACAGCCGTATCAGCGGAGGGGTCATGCTCACCGTCTATGTCCCGCGAGGTTCCACTCTGGAGCCGCATGTCCTTGAGCCCGGACAGGCGATACCGGAGGCTGCGGTCTGGCTCGATCTGGTCAACCCGACAATCGAGGAAGACAAGCTGGTCGAGCAGCGGGTCGCGGTCGCCATTCCGACCCGCGAGGAAATGCAGGAAATCGAGATTTCCAGCCGCCTCTATGTGGAGAACGGCGCGCGCTACATGACCGCGACGCTGATGTCGCAATCGGACACGCCTTCGCCCACGACCACACCGGTCTCGTTCATTCTGGCCGGTCAGCGGCTGGTGACGGTCCGCTACAGCGAGCCGCGGCCCTTCGCGATGACGCGGCACAAGCTCGCGCGCTTCTGTCCCGCCAATATTACGGGCCAGGCGGTGCTGATGGACCTTCTCGATGCGGTGATCGACCGCAATGCCGACATTCTCGAGCGCATCGGCGCCGAGGTCGACCAGGTTTCGCGCCGGGTTTTCGAGCAGCGCCGCAGCCGCGGCGGCTCCTCGCGCGTCTATCAAGGAATTCTGTTCACGCTCGGCCGCAAGGGCGACCTGTGTTCGAAAGT
>JBIQKQ010000071.1:4328-17005 GCA_044506365.1 Hyphomicrobiales bacterium | reverse complement strand
TCACCCGCCCGAATAGCCGCCGATGATCGGCAGGATCTCGCCGGTGATATAGCTCGAACAGCTCGGGGCGGCGAGAAACACAAAGGCCGGCGCGATCTCTTCCGGTTGCGCCGTCCGCTTCATCGGCGTGTCGGCACCGAATGTCGCCACCTTCTTCGCCGGCCGGTCGGCTGGATTGAGCGGGGTCCAGACCGGTCCCGGCGCGACCGCGTTGACGCGGATGCCCTTGCCGACGAGATGGGTCGCAAGCGAGCGCACGAAGGCATGGATGCCGCCTTTGGTCATCGAATAATCGAGCAGCTTGTCGTTGCCGAGCAGGCCCGTGACCGAGCCGGTCATGACGATCGATGAGCCTTCCTTCATGTGCGGCACCGCAGCCTGCGCCATGTAGAAATAGCCGTACAAATTTGTCTTCAGCGTGCGGTCGAAATGCTCCGGTGTCAGATCGAGGAAGTCCGGCACATGCTCCTGGAAGGCGGCGTTGTTCACGAGAATGTCGAGCCGGCCGAACTCCTTCAGCGTGCGCCGAACCGCTTCGTTGCAGAATTCCGGGTCGGCGACATCCCCGGAGATGACGATGCAGCGGCGGCCTTCCTTCTCGACCGCGCGCTTGGTCTCTTCCGCATCCTTGTGCTCTGACAGATAGGCGACCGCGACGTCAGCGCCTTCGCGCGCATAGAGCACTGCGACCGCCCGGCCGATTCCGGAATCGCCGCCGGTGATCAGCGCCACCTTGTCCTTCAGCTTGTCAGATCCCTTGTAGTGCGGCGCGTCATACATCGGCGCAAGGTCAAGATCGGACTCGTTGCCCGGCTTCTTCAGGTGCTGTTCCGGAAGCGGCGGTTCCGGATAGCGGCGCGCCCCGGCCTGCATGGCGCCGCCATTGCCGTCCTGTTTCGCCTTTTCCTTGTCCTTGCGGTCGATGTTGGCCTGGATTGCGCGTTCGGCGGCCGCCGTCTTCTCGGCGGCCCGTGCAAAACGGTCTTCGGCTGCTGCATTTGCCATTGGGTCCTCGCATCTGCGGCGAGGATCAAACGGATGCGAGGGCGGCGAGGTTCCCGGGAGGAGCGATCAGGCCTTCGGCTTCCGGAACACCACGAAATGCGAGATCGAAAAATTCACGAGGAAACTCACTCCGATGGCCAGCAGCTTCGCATAAAGCACCGGCATCGCCAGCGCGGAAAGGACCAGCGTGGCGGTGGCGGCGATTAGCCCGACCACCTGCGAGACGACGAATGCGAGATAAGCCTTTGGTGTCAGCCGCCGTCCCGACTCCGCGGCGAAGGTGATGTAGGAATTCATGACGTAGGAGCCGCTGACCGCAATCGTCCAGGCCAGGAGATTGGCGATCACCAGCGATGAGGTGAGGTATTTCAGCGCCAGCAGGAACAGGCCGAGATCGACGAGGGTATTGACCAGACCGACCGAGGCGAAGCTCACGGCCTTCAGCATCAGCGCCTGACGCCGCAAAGCCGCCACGATGCGCTGGCGCCGGCTCAGGGGTTTCGTCGAATCCGGCATTTTGCAGAGTTAACTTTCTGAAAAAGCGGCATTTTCTGAACAAAAGCTCATGCAACATCCGCTGGTTGCGGTATATGGTGGACACGAGCCGCGCAACCGCGATCACCGCGATGAGATCAGGACGGGACGGACATACAGCAGCAGCAGCGCTGACGCGCAAGCAGGCCGATTTGGGTCTGTCGATCATCGTGCCCTGCTTCAATGAAGCCGACAATCTGCCGGCCTTTCATGCGCGCCTGTGCGAAACCGCCCAGACCCTGCGGACGCAGCGCGGCCTGAAGGTCGAGGTCATCTATGTCGATGATGGCTCACGCGACAATACCTACGCGGTCGCAAGCGCGCTGCGCCCGATCGGGCTTGATGTCCAGGTGCTGTCGCTGTCGCGCAATTTCGGCAAGGAAGCCGCGCTGACCGCGGGCCTGCATCACGCACGCCACGCCGCGCTCCTGTTCATGGACGGCGACGGCCAGCATCCGCCGGCGCTCATCGAGCGGCTGGTTTCGCACTGGCTCGATGACGGCTACGATGTGATCTATACCGCCAAGGCGCATCGCGATCGTGAATCGCTGTTGCGCCGCGCCGGCGTGAAGACCTTCTACGCGTTGGTCAATTTCCGGGCGCGCCACAAGATACCGGAAGATGCCGGCGATTTCCGCCTGCTGTCGCCGCGTGCCGCTGATGCTCTCAAGCGATTGCCGGAGCGCAATCGCTTCTTCAAGGGGCTGGCAAGCTGGATAGGATTTCGGCAATTGCGCGTGGATTACGAGCCGGACGAGCGCGGCCATGGTCGCACCAGCTGGAATCTCGGATCGCTGATCGGCCTTTCGATCGAGGGGCTGACGTCATTCTCCGTCGCGCCATTGCGGGTGGCGAGCCTGCTCGGCGTGCTGCTCGCGACCGGCGCGCTGATCTTCGGCATGGCGATCCTGTACGAGACGCTGATCTACGGCAAATCGGTGCCGGGCTATCCGTCGGTGGTGGTCGGCCTGATGGTGCTCGGCGGCGTGCAATTGATCATGATCGGCGTGCTCGGCGAATATATCGGCAAGATCCTGTCCGAGCAGAAGGCGAGGCCGGTCTATTTCGTGGCCGAGCATCAGACTCGCAGCGCGGCGGACGAAGGTGCCGGTGAAGAGCGCCGGCCCGGCGCAGCCGCCTGACGCATGAGCGAACAAGGTGTCCGGCGCATCGTCCTGTGCGCGGACGATTACGGGATCTCCCCGGGCGTCAATGTGGCGATCCGCGAGCTGATTGCGCGCGGCCGCCTCAACGCGACTTCGGCGATGGTGGTCGCGCGCGCTCTCACGCCGTCAGAGGCTGCATCGCTTCTGGCGCTGAAGAAGGCGGCGCCGCATCTGCAGATCGGGCTGCATTTCACGCTGACGGCGCCGTTCCGCCCGCTCAGCGAGGGGTATGCGCCGCTTCGCCAGGATGCGTTCATGACCCTGCCGGAGACGCTCGGCAGTGCGCTGACTGCGCGGCTCGATCGTGATCGCGTCGCACGGGAATTGCGCGCGCAGATCGCCGCCTTCTCGGTCTTGTTTGGGTGTCTTCCAGATTACGTGGACGGCCATCAGCATGTGCAAGTCTTTCCGCGGATTCGCGACGCGACGCTGTCGGTGGTGCGAAACGCGCTTCCCGGTGCATGGATCCGGCAATGCGGGCGGGTGACGCCGCTCGTCGCCCGCCTCGCCGATCGCAAGGGCATGCTGCTCGACGTCATGAGCAGGGGGTTCCGCCGGCGCGCCGCGGCGGCCGGCGTCGCCTTCAACCCAGCCTTCGCCGGCTCCTACGATTTCCGTCCGGATGCCGATTTCGCCGCGTTGTTTCCGAAATTCCTCGATGGACTGCCGCAGGGCGGCGTTGTGATGTGCCATCCGGGCTTCGTCGATGACGAACTCAGGGCGCTGGATCCGCTGACGGAGCTGCGCGAGCGCGAATACGCCTATTTCGCGTCCGACGCTTTCCTCGAAATTCTGCGCGCGCATCGGCTGACATTGTCGTGACGCGGCTGGCTTCCTCCGGATGTCTCGCCGGAGAGCGAAGGCACGGAAACCGCGTCATTGAATGATTTTGCCGCGCGCGGTACACCCTGCCGCTCACCCCATCAACCCGGCCTTTCCCCTTGACCATCTTCACTGATCATTTCTCGGCGCTTGCGCCCGACTACGACGTGGTTTTGTCCGACGTGTGGGGGGTCGTGCATAACGGCGTCGCCGCCTTTCCCGAAGCTTGCGAGGCGCTGACGCGCTTTCGCGAGGGAGGTGGCACCGTGGTGCTGATCACCAATGCGCCGCGCCCGAACGGCGTGGTTGCCACCCAGCTTGCGCATTTCGGCGCGCCACGGTCGATCTACGACGCGATTGTCAGTTCAGGCGATGTCACCCGCGACGAGATCGCCAAGCGCCCTGGCCAGACGATCTTTCATATCGGACCAAAACGTGATCTCGCGATTTTCGAGGGGCTGGACGTGACCTTTGCCGGCGTCGAAGCCGCAGATTACGTGATCTGTTCCGGCCTGTTCAACGAGGAGACCGAAACCCCGGAAAGCTATCGCGCGCTGCTGGAACAGATGCTGACGCGCCGGCTGTTCATGATTTGCGGAAATCCGGATGTCGTGGTCGAGCGCGGCGAGGACCTTTTGTATTGCGCCGGCGCGATCGCCGATCTTTATGCCCGCATGGGCGGCGAGGTGCTTTACGCCGGCAAGCCCTATGCGCCGATCTACGATCTCGCGCTGAAGCTGGCGCAGGGGGCACGCGGAAGGCCGGTCGACCGCAAGCGCGTGCTGGCGATCGGGGATTCGGTGCGCACCGACTTCAAGGGCGCCGCGTCCTACGGGATTGACTGCCTGTTCGTGACCGCCGGCATTCACGCTGCGGAATTTGGCGGGCGCGACGATCCCGATCCTGACGCGGTCGAACGTGTGCTGATCGCCTCGGGCGGCAAGCCGCGGGCAATCGCACGAAAGCTCCGGTGGTGAGCTTGTTTTGTCATCCCCGCGAAAGCGGGGACGCTGCGAGGCTACGCCGCGTAGTCCGGCTGCCGCTGGAACACCGCGTCGATCTTGCCCTTCAGCGTCGCCGCGTTGAATGGCTTGACGATATAATTGTTCACGCCGGCCTTCTTGGCGGCGATCACATTCTCGGTCTTCGATTCGGCGGTGATCATGATGAAGGGCACCGCGGCGAGGGCCGGGTCGGCGCGCATTTCCTTGAGCAACTCGTATCCGGTCATTGGCTCCATGTTCCAGTCGGAAATCACGAGGCCGTAATTCTGCTGGCGCAGCCGCCTGAGCGCGCTGAGGCCGTCACAGGCGTCGTCGACATGGGTGAAGCCGACCTGACGCAGCAGATTGCGGATAATGCGGACCATCGTGCTGTAGTCGTCGACCACGAGGACCGGCATGGACAGATCGGCAGACATTGTCGCAGCTCCGTCTTCGCGGCAGGCCGGCGCCCGCCGCACCGTTGAGCGTTCGGCGCAAGGTATGCCTAAGGTAGCACCGGTGCCTTGAACATCCGTTAAGCGCGCAAGTTCTGCGTGCAGGCGCAGGTCTGCTCCAACGCGCTCCGGCCTGCCTAAAGGCGCATTGCAAGCCGCCGAAGCTTGCAGCAATTTAAACCGTGTTAACCGCCCCGACAGAAGCAGATGAATACAGCGCCCGCCAGAGCCGCCATTGACCCGCGTATGGTCCGCACCCTCGGTTTCGAGGACCTGCATGTCGGCATGCGCGAGACATTGATGAAATCGGTGATGGAAACCGACGTGGTCGGCTTCGCCAACATCTCCGGCGACGAGAATCCGATCCACCTGTGCGACACCTATGCGCAGGGCACGCGGTTCGGCCAGCGCATCGCCCACGGGCTCTATACCGCCAGCCTGATTTCCGCGGTGCTCGGGACGCGATTGCCGGGGGCGGGCGCGGTCTACCGCTCGCAGACCCTGAACTTCCACGCCCCGGTCAAGATCGGCGATGTGGTGACGGTGATCGTCGAGGTGATCGAACTCGTCCCGGAAGGCCGCAAGGTGCGCCTGCACTGCGAGGCACTGGTCGACAACATGGTCGTGCTCGATGGCGAGGCGATCGTCTCGGTGCCGGGGCCGCCGCGGCAGTAGCGACTTGACTTGCGGCGGCCGCAGGTCGACACGTGCCGCCCCGCCGACACGAAATGCACGCCGCCGGATGCCGCAATTCCAGACACACAAGCCGTTTACCGTCGTCCGCGACGACGGTCCCGAAACCGCGAAGCTGCGCGGGGCCGTGGTCGCGATCGGCAATTTCGACGGGGTGCATCGCGGCCACCGTTCGGTCATCGACTTTGCCACAAAGCGCGCCGTGGCGGCGGGCCGGCCGTCCGCGGTGCTGACGCTCGAACCGCATCCGCGCAGCTATTTCCGCCCGGACGAGACGCTGTTCCGGCTCACCGACGCGCGCCAGAAGCTGCGGCTGCTGGCCGCGACCGGGCTCGATGGCGCCGTGGTCCTGACCTTCAATGCAGAACTGGCCGGCCTCCCGGCGGAGCGCTTCGTGTCGGAAATCCTGGTCGGGCGGCTCGCGGTTAGCGGGGTGGCGATCGGCTTCGATTTCCATTTCGGGCAGGGCCGCGGCGGCTCGCCCGCCTTCCTGATGGAGGCGGGGCGGCGCTATGGCTTTCCGGTCGATGTGGCGCCGAAACTCGAGGACGAGGGCCGGCCGGTGTCGTCCGGAACGATCCGGGCGGCGCTGGAGGCCGGCCGCGTGGTCGAGGCGGCGGAACTGCTCGGCTATCCGTGGTTCGTCTCCGGCGAGGTGATCCATGGCGAGAAGCGCGGGCGCGAACTCGGCTTTCCCACCGCCAATCTGCGGCTGGACTCCGCCTGCGGGCTCAAGCACGGCATCTATGCGGTGCGGGTGGGTCTCGGGGACGCGCGCTATGACGGGGTGGCGAGTTTCGGCCGCCGGCCCACCTTCGACAACGGCGCGCCGCTGCTGGAAGTGTTCCTGTTCGATTATTCCGGCGACCTTTATGGCCGGACGATCGACGTCGCGCTGATCGGCTGGATCCGGCCGGAGGAGAAATTTTCCTCCATCGAGGCGCTGATGGCGCAAATGAAGTTCGACGCGGAGCGGGCGCGCGACGCGCTGGCGCGCAGCCCCGGTGCTTTCCCATCGCTCGGGCCGATTTAACCTCCGGTCACTCCCGCGAAGGGGGGGCGGCAATCCGGCGCTTCCGGCTCCGAGCGCCGCATTCCCCCGATGAGCGGTTAGGTTCTTTGCGCGCAACGTCACGCCTGCTACACCACGCCCGCCAGAGGCGATTTCCCGACATGACCAAGACTGAACGCGACTATTCCGAGACCCTTTTCCTGCCGCGCACCGAGTTCCCGATGCGCGCCGGGCTGCCTGAGCGCGAGCCCATGCTGCTCAAGCGCTGGAGGGACGAGCATCTCTACGGCAAGTTGCGGCAAGCCGCGCAGGGCCGTGCGAAATTCATCCTGCATGACGGGCCGCCCTACGCCAACGGCAACATCCATATCGGCACTGCGCTCAACAAGATCCTGAAGGACGTGGTGACGCGCAGCCAGCAGATGCTCGGCTTCGATTCGAACTTCGTGCCCGGCTGGGACTGTCATGGGCTGCCGATCGAATGGAAGGTCGAGGAGGAGAATTACCGGGCCAAGAACAAGGCCAAGCCGAATCTCGAAGATCCGGCCGCGATGATCGCGTTCCGTCAGGAATGCCGCGCCTATGCCCAGCACTGGCTGAACGTGCAGCGCTCCGAATTCATGCGGCTCGGCGTCGAGGGCGACTGGGACCATCCCTACACCACGATGAGCTTCCCGGCCGAAGCGCAGATCGCGCGCGAGATCATGAAATTCGCGCAGAACGGCACGCTCTATCGTGGAAGCAAGCCGGTCATGTGGAGCGTGGTGGAGAAGACCGCGCTCGCCGAAGCCGAGGTCGAATACGAGGACTATACCAGCGATACCGTATGGGTGAAATTCCCGGTGCGCTTCGCGCGCGGCAAGCGGCATGCGGCGCTGGAGCGGAAATATAACGGTGCCTCGGTGGTGATCTGGACCACGACGCCGTGGACGCTGCCGGGCAACCGCGCCATCAGCTATTCGCCGAAGATCAGTTACGCGCTCTACAGGGTGACGGATGCTGCGCCCGACAACTGGGCGAAGTTCGGCGATCTGTTCATCCTGTCGGAAAATCTTGCAGGCGATGTGTTCAAGCAGGCGCGCGTCACCGGCTATGACAAGGTCGCCGACGTGCCGGCTGACGATCTTGCCGATCTCGGCTGCGCGCATCCGCTGCGCTCGCTCGGCTATGACTTCACCGTGCCGCTGCTTGCCGGCGATCATGTCACCGACGACACCGGCACCGGCTTCGTGCATACGGCGCCCGGCCACGGCCGCGAGGACTTCGAGGTCTGGACCGCAAGCGCCCGCGCGCTCGAAGCGGATGGCATCAACACTGCGATCCCCTACACCGTCGACGAGAACGGCGCCTTCACCGCGCACGCCCCCGGCTTCACCGGAAAGCGGGTGATCAACGACAGGGGCGAAAAGGGGGATGCCAACGACGCCGTGATCAAGGCGCTGGTCGAGGCCGGCACCATCATCGCACGCGGGCGGCTCAAGCATCAATATCCGCATTCCTGGCGGTCCAAGAAGCCGGTGATCTTCCGCAACACGCCGCAATGGTTCATCGCGATGGACAAGGATATCGCCGGCAAGGGCGATACCCTGCGCGCCCGCGCGCTGGCCGCCATTGCCGTAACCCGATGGATTCCGCCCGCCGGCGAGAACCGCATCACCGGCATGATCGAGAGCCGCCCCGACTGGGTGATCTCGCGTCAGCGCGCCTGGGGCGTGCCGATCGCGGTGTTCGTGAAGGAGAAGGCCGACGGTTCGGTCGAGATCCTCAACGATCCCGCGGTGAATGAACGCATTGGCGATGCATTCGAGCAGGAAGGCGCGGACGCCTGGTATGCCGAAGGCGCGGCGGCGCGTTTCCTCGGTGATCGCGCCGAGGAAGGCTGGCAGAAGGTCGACGACATTCTCGACGTCTGGTTCGATTCCGGCTCCACGCACGCCTTCGTGCTGGAAGACGAAAAGAACTTCCCGCAGCTGAAGGGTATCGTCCGCAAGAAAGACGGCGGGCAGGACGTCGTGATGTATCTCGAAGGCTCGGACCAGCATCGCGGCTGGTTCCAGTCATCGCTGCTGGAGAGTTGCGGTACGCGCGGGGTCGCGCCGTTCGACATGGTGCTGACGCACGGCTTTGTGCTCGACGAGCACGGCCGCAAGATGTCGAAGTCCCTCGGCAACACCGTCGCGCCGCAGGACGTGATCAAGAATTCCGGCGCCGACATTCTTCGGATGTGGGCCTGCGCGTCCGACTATGCCGACGACCTGCGCATCGGTCCGGAAATCCTGAAGACCAATGTCGAAACCTATCGCAAGCTGCGCAACACCATCCGCTGGATGCTGGGTTCGCTCGCGCATTTCAGCGAAGAGGATCGCGTCGCCGTCGAGAAGATGCCCGAACTGGAGCGGCTGATGCTGCACCGGCTCGCCGAGCTCGACGTTGCGGTGAAGGAGGCGTATCGCGCCTTCGACTACAAGCGCATCTTCGCGATGCTCAATTCGTTCATGACCAGCGACCTGTCGGCCTTCTATTTCGATATCCGCAAGGACACGCTCTATTGCGATCCGATCTCGTCGGTGAAGCGCAAGGCCGCGCTGACCGTGATCGATCATCTGTTCCGCTGTACGGTGACGTGGCTCGCGCCGATGTTGTGCTTCACCGCTGAGGAAGCGTGGCTGTCGCGCTATGGCGAGGACGCGCAATCGGTGCATTTGCAGCTTTTCCCCGACGTGCCGGCGCAATGGCGCGACGACGCGCTGGCGGAGAAGTGGCGGAAGATCCGGCAAGTGCGCCGCGTCGTGACAGGCGCGCTCGAACTCGAACGCGCGGGAAAACGCATCGGTTCTTCGCTCGAGGCGGCGCCGGTCGTCCATGTCTCCGATCCCGATCTGTTCAGCGCGATCGTCGATGCCGACCTGGCCGAAATCTGCATCACCTCGGCAGCGACGCTTGCCGAAGGCGAGGGGCCGGCCGAGGCGTTCCGGCTCGACGACGTGCGCGGTGTCGCGGTCGAGCCCATGCGCGCGCACGGGAAAAAATGCGCGCGCTCCTGGAAGATCACCGAGAGCGTCGGCGAGGACCCGCAATATCCCGACGTGACGCCGCGCGACGCCCAAGCGCTGCGCGAATGGGATACGCTGCACAAGGCCGCGGAGTGAGCAACGCGCGCGGGTGGTCGCTTTCCCTCTCCCCCGAGGGGAGAGGTGGACGATCCGAGCAGGCGAGGATCGGCCGGGCGAGGGGTGACCGATACTCATATGTCTGTTGCCCCCTCACCCGGCTCGCAGCTTCGCTGCTCGCCACCCTCTCCCCCCGAGGGGAGAGGGAAAAAAACCGAGTGCGCTGCGGACGCTTCTGGTCTGGTCGTCCCCGCGAAAGCGGGGACCCATATGCCGTGACCGAGCGGTTAGGGGCGACCTGGCATTGCGTGAGGGGCCACTTGGGTTATCCTTGAGCATCGGTGGCTATGGGTCCCCGCCTTCGCGGGGACGACGGCGCTGTGTGCTGCGATGCCCTACCACGTGTATATTCTTGCCAGCCGCCGATACGGCACGCTTTACGTCGGCATCACGAACAATCTTCAGCGCCGCCTTGAGCAGCACCGTTTGGGTGTCGGGTCGGAGTTCGTGCGTGAGTACAAGGTGCATCGCCTTGTTCACGTCGAAACCTTCGATGATCCGCAATCTGCTATCCAGCGCGAGAAGCGGTTGAAGAAATGGAATCGCGACTGGAAGATCAGGCTGATCGAGGAACACAATCCGGATTGGGCGGACCGGACGAATTTGCTGACGTGAGACGTGATCTAATCCGATACCTGGTCTAGTCGTCCCCGCGCAGGCGGGGACCCATACGCCGTGACCGAACGGTACGGGCGACCTGGCATTGCGCGGAGGTCTCTTAAGCCAACCCTGAGCACAGGTGGCTATAGGTCCCCGCTTTCGCGGGGACGACGCTGGAGCGGAAAACTCGCCACCCATTGAGGTCCGGGGCTATGGCTCCCCGCCTGCGCGGGAACGACTGCGCTGTAACCGGCGACCCGAACGCGTTAGCGGCACGCTTGAAAACTTGCACCCGCAATCAAGCGAACTTGCAACACGGCGATATTAGCGGTTATGGGTCCCGCCTTCGCGGGGACGACCGTCTGTGCTTTCCGGAAAATCGATTTCTTCCTACCTCTCCGGTCCCTTCACTCGCGACGGCGTCGCGGCGGCGCTGGTCACCGCGCTCGCGGACCAGGCGCTCAAGCTCTGGCTCCTCTACGGCTTTGAACTCGGCAAGCTCGGACGCGTGGTGATCCTGCCGTTTTTCGACCTCGTCCTGGTCTGGAACCGGGGCATCAGTTACGGCTGGCTGGCGCAGGACACTGCCCTCGGGACATGGATGCTGCTCGGCTTCAAGGCGGTCGTGGTGATCGTGCTCTGGGCCTGGCTGTCACAGGCTGAAAACCGCCTCACGGCCCTGTCGCTCGGCCTGATCATCGGCGGAGCGATCGGCAACGCCATCGACCGTCTGGCCCATGGCGCGGTGGTCGATTTCGCGCTGCTGCACATCACCACGGCTTCGTTTTCCTTCAACTGGTATGTGTTCAACCTGGCGGATGTGGCGATCGTTGCCGGGGTCGCGGGCTTGTTGTATGAAACCCTCCTGGGCGGCCGCGCCGCAAAAGCGCCCTGATTCCACATGATTTTCGGGTCCGGGGGGGCGACGGGGGTATCCATCCTGCGGGGACACGTCTTGCGAACAGCGATCGATGGTTTCGACTTTCGCCGGGCCGGCTGGCGCCGGGGCCTGATGGCTTGCCTTGCCGCCGTTGCGCTGGCTGCGGCCGTGACCGTGTCGGTTCCTTCCGGGGCTTTGGCCCAGGACGATGAGGAAGAGGAGAGCTTCGAAAGCAAGTTCTTCAAGAAGCTGTTCGGCATCAACGAGAGCGGCTCGATCAATTACCGGGAGCGTCCGCCGCTGGTCGTGCCGCCCAATCTCAGCCGCCTGCCGCAGCCGGAAGCGAATGCGGTCGCGAACACGCCATCCTGGCCGAAGGATCCCGAGGTGGTCGAGCGCAAGCGGCGCGCGGCGGCCAGAAAAAATGAGCGGCGCCGGACCTCCGAGGAGGATGACCGGGCGCTCAGTCCGGCCGAGCTCGACGCCTATGGCCGCAAGCCTGTCGGCAGCACCGTACTCAATCCCACCGGCCCGCAGGACGCCGAGGCCGACGGGCAGCGGCCGCAGCGACCGGGCGAACTCGGCTACAAGGGTGGTCTGCTTGGCCGGCTGTTCAAGGACAATACCAAGCCTGAGGCCGCCACCTTCAAGGGCGAACCGACCCGCACCGACCTGACCCAGCCGCCGGTTGGCTATCAGACACCGTCGCCGAGCCATCCTTACGGCCTGTCGCCGCGTCAGGAACAGGCCAAACCGCTCGATTACATCAACAAGCGCGGCACCGGCGAATAACATTTCCGAAAATTAATCGGGTGCGCCCGCCCGAGGCCTTATTATTCGGGTTTAGCCACCCAGATTGCCGGATGGCTTGCCGCCTGCTTCGCTAGGCAGCGGCTCTTGTGGGAACATTCATGATCTCCCGACGAACGCTCTTCGCTTCCTGTGCGGCCGCCGCCGCTCTGGCTTTCCTCCCTGTTTCGCCAAACCACGCCGCGTCCGGTCCGGACGTGTCGCATTTCAAGCTCGCCAACGGCATGGAGGTCGTGGTCATTCCCGACCGCCGCACCCCCGTTGTCACCCACATGGTCTGGTATCGCGTCGGCTCCGCGGATGAGCCGCCGCAGAAGTCGGGAATCGCGCATTTCCTCGAACATCTGATGTTCAAGGGCACCGAGAAGAATCCGGCGGGCCGGTTCTCCAAGGTTCTCGCCACCATTGGCGGCCAGGAAAACGCGTTCACCTCCAGCGACTATACCGGCTATTTCCAGCGCGTGACCCGCGACCGGCTCAAGATGGTGATGGAGTTCGAAGCCGACCGCATGACCGGCCTGCAGCTCACCGACGCGGTGGTGCTGCC
>JBIQKQ010000071.1:1547-4318 GCA_044506365.1 Hyphomicrobiales bacterium | reverse complement strand
AGCAGAACAGCCGTGTGGCGAACTCGCCCTCCGCAAAGCTTGGCGAGGAAGTGATCGCCGCATTGTTTCTCAACCATCCATATGGCCGGCCGGTGATCGGCTGGCGCCACGAGATCGAAAAGCTCGACCGCAAGGATGCGATCGATTTCTACAATCGCTGGTACACGCCCAACAACGCCGTTCTGATCGTCGCAGGCGATGTCACCGCCGACGAGGTGAAGGCGCTCGCGCAGGAGACCTACGGCAAGATCGCGCCGCGCGCCGAGATCGGCCCGCGGGTGCGCCCGCAGGAACCGGAGCAGCGCTCGGTGCGCACCGTCAGCTTCGCCGATCCGCGCGTGACCCAGCCTAGCCTGCAGCGCAGTTACGTGGTGCCCTCGGCGGCGACTGCCGGGCCCGGGGAATCCGAGGCGCTGGAGGTCCTGTCGCAAATCCTCGGCACCGGCAACAACAGCCGGTTCTATTCGAAGCTGGTGATCGAAAAGCCGATGGCGACCTCGATCGGCGCCTGGTATCAGGGCTCGGCGCTCGATCAGACGCGCTTTGGCATCTACGGCACCCCGCGTAGCGGCGTGCCGCTGAAGGATCTCGAAGAGGCGATGGATGCTGTCATCGCCGAAATCGCCGAAAATGGCGTGACCAACGACGAACTGGAACGCGCCAAGATCAAACTGGTGGCCGACGTGGTTTATGCGCAGGACAGCCAGGCGACGATGGCGCGCTGGTATGGCGTCGCCCTGACCACCGGCCTGACCGTCGAGCATCTCAAGACCTGGCCGGACCGCGTCCAGCAAGTGACCTCCGATCAGGTGCGCGACGCGGCGAAGAAATGGCTCGACAAGCGCCGCTCGGTCACCGGCTATCTGCTCAAGGAACACGCCAAGCCGCAGGAGCGCCGTTCATGATCCTCAAGCGCGTATCATCCGGCCTTGCCACCGCGGTTGCCGGCGCCGTTTTGCTGTTCGCGCCGCCCGCATCGGCCATGGCCAAGATCGAGCGGGTGGTAAGCCCCGGAGGCATCGAGGCGTGGCTGGTGCGCGAGCCGTCGGTGCCGCTGATCGCCATGGAATTTGCGTTCAAGGGCGGTGCGAACCAGGATCCGGTCGGCAAGCCCGGGGTCTCCTACATGCTCGCCGCGACGCTCGACGAAGGGGCTGGCGACCTTGACGCAAAGGCATTTCAGACGCGCGCCGAGCGCAACGCGGTCGAGTTGTCGTTTCGCGCCACCCGTGACGAAATCCGCGGCTCGCTCAAGGTTCTCAGCAATCGCAAGGATGAGGGCTTCGACCTCCTGCGGCTGGCGCTGACGCAGCCGCGCTTCGATCAGGAGCCGATCGAGCGGATCCGCGCGCAGATGCTGACCGCGCTCAAGCGCGAGACCACCAGCCCCAATCATATCGGCTCGCATCTGTGGTGGCGCACCGCGTTTCCCAACCACCCCTATAGTCAGCCGACCAACGGCACGCTGGACTCGGTGCCGAGCATCCTGCGCGACGATCTGACCGGCTATGCCGG
Organism: Hyphomicrobiales bacterium; assembly: GCA_044506365.1. GTDB lineage: Bacteria > Pseudomonadota > Alphaproteobacteria > Rhizobiales > Xanthobacteraceae > Pseudorhodoplanes. The sequence goes on along the minus strand of JBIQKQ010000071.1, from coordinate 2,803 downwards.
GCGGGTGCTGGCGCGCGACAACCTGAAAGTCGGCGTGGTCGGCGATATCGACGCCACGACGCTCGGTGCCGTGCTCGATCAGGTTTTTGGCTCGCTGCCCGAACGCGCGGACCTGCGCCCGGTGCCGGCGGTGCGCCCGGAATCGGTGGGCAAGCGACTCGAAGTGCAGCTCGACGTGCCGCAGACCGTGGTGGCGTTCGGCGGCTTGGGTATTCCGCGCAAGGATCCCGACTTCATCCCGGCCTTCATCGTCAATCATATCCTGGGCGGCGGCTCGTTCTCCTCCCGGCTCTATAGCGAGGTGCGCGAGAAGCGGGGCCTTGCCTATTCCGTCTATTCCTATCTGCTGCCGCTCGACGCGGCGGCGCTGTTCATGGGCGGCACCCAGACGCGCGCCGACAAGGCGGACGAGACGGTCGGGCTGATCGAGCAGGAGATCAAGCGGCTCGCCGAGAACGGTCCGACCTTCGACGAGCTCGAGCGGGCGAAGTCGTATATCAAGGGCTCCTATCCGCTGAGTTTCGATACGTCGACGAAGATTGCCGCGCAGCTGGTCCAGCTCCAGGTTGACGATCTCGGCATCGATTACTGGCAGCGGCGCAATGACCTGATCGACGCCGTCACCCTCGCGGATGTGAAACGCGTGGCCAACCGCCTGCTCAATGGCGGCGTGCTGTTCACGGTGGTCGGACGCACGCCGCAGGCGGCAGCCGCAAAGCAGGGCGGCTGACGGTCCGGCCCGATCGTTCGCTCCCATGGCATGGCCGGCTTGTCCGGCCAGCCCAGTCCTGTCTAAGACAGGATCGGGGACGCCCCATCAGGGCGTCGCACGATGGCGGATGGGCTCATGCCAATCAATCAGACTATCGACCTCGCCTGTGAACCGGCTGTCGGCAGCGAAGGGCTTTCCGATGAAGCCCTCGAACGGGCGCTCGCCCGCAGCGAAAGCGCTCTCGAGTGGCTGCGCGGCCGCCACGCCGATGGCGGCCTGCGACTGCTGCATTTGCCGGCCGAGCGCGCCGACATTGCCGCCGTGCAGTCCGCGGCGGAGCGGCTGAGCACTGGGGCGACCGACATCGTCTTTCTGGGCACCGGCGGATCGAGCCTTGGCGGCCAGACGCTGGCGCAGCTGGCCGGCTATGCGGTGCCCGGGGTCGGTGCGCTGCGTGTCGGCCCGCGCATACATTTCATGGACAATCTTGATCCCCTGAGCTTCGCCCTGCTGCTCGCGCGATTGCCGCTGGCGACATCGCGCT
>JBIQKQ010000071.1:0-1537 GCA_044506365.1 Hyphomicrobiales bacterium | reverse complement strand
GCCATCTCGAAGTCCGGCGGCACCGGCGAGACGCTGATGCAGACGGCGGCCGCGCTGGCCGCCTGCAAGGCGCAGGATGTTCCGATCGACGAGGTCTTCCTCGGGCTTAGCGAGCCTAGGAAGGAGGGCAGGCGCAACGGCCTGCGCGACCTGCTGGAGCCGGAAGGCGTCGCCTTCCTTGATCACGATACCGGTGTCGGCGGCCGCTTCTCGGCCCTGACCAATGTCGGCCTCCTGCCGGCCGCGATCCTCGGCCTCGATATCGTGGCGCTGCGCGAGGGGGCCGCCGCCGCGCTGGCCCCTGTGCTGGCAAGCGAGCCTGCGCGCGAGGTGCCCGCCGCGCTCGGCGCCGCCCTGTCGATCGCCCTCGCGGAAGAGAAGGGCAAGACCATCTCCGCGGTGATGGCCTATGCCGACCGGCTGGAGAAATTCGTCAAATGGTATGTGCAGCTCTGGGCCGAGAGCCTCGGCAAGGACGGCAAGGGCACGACGCCGCTTGCTGCGCTCGGCCCGGTCGATCAGCATAGCCAGCTGCAGCTTTTCATCGCCGGCCCGCGCGACAAGCTCTTCACCGTGATCACGACCGCCGTTGCCGGCAAAGGGCCTGCGATCGACCCTGAACTCGCCAGCCGCGCCGGTGAGGCGGATTTCGCCGGCCGCCCCATCGGCGATCTGGTCGCGGCGCAGGGGAGAGCCACCGCGCAGACGCTGGCGAAGAACGGTTGCCCGGTTCGCACCCTTCACCTCGAGACGATCGACGAGAAGAGCCTTGGCGAATTGCTGATGCATTTCATGCTGGAGACGATCATCGCGGCGCATCTGCTCGGCGTCGACGCGTTCGATCAACCCGCCGTGGAAGAAGGCAAGGTGCTGGCAAAGCAATATCTGGCGGGGAAGGCATAACGGTCGTCGCCGCGAAAGCGGGCGCCCATAACCACCAGTCTGGAATATGGGCCCTCGCTTCCGCGGCGGCGACACATGGATAGACGCGACCTCATGCCCGCCGACGCGGACGCCATCACTTCGCTCTACCGGCGTCACGCGCAGGCCTATGACCGGCTGCGCGGACGCAGCCTGTTCGAGAAAGCGTGGCTCGATGCGTTTGCGGATCTGCTTCCGGCCGGCGGCACCGTGCTCGACATCGGCTGCGGCATGGGCGAGCCGATCGCGCGCGACCTGATCGCCCGCGGCTTCGCCGTCAGCGGCGTCGATAGCTCGCCCGAACTGATCGCGATGGCGCAGGCCCGGTTCCCCGAACAGGACTGGCGCGTCGCGGACATGCGGACCCTGCGGCTCGATCGGACGTTCGACGGACTGATCGCCTGGGACAGCGTCTTTCACCTGACGCCGGACGCCCAGCGGCGCATGGTTGCCGTCTTCCACGAACACGCCGCACCGGGCGCCGCTCTGATGTTCACCAGCGGCCCGGCCCATGGCGAAGCCATCGGCACATTCGAGGGCGAGCCGCTGTATCATGCGAGTCTCGATCCCGACGAATACCAGGTCTTCAAGCCGCTGCTGGACAACGAGAGCTTGC
>JBIQKQ010000070.1:2601-17074 GCA_044506365.1 Hyphomicrobiales bacterium | reverse complement strand
CCATTACGGCGTCGAGGATTGCTGCGTTTTCGTCAGCGGCTATGCCACCAATCTTGGAGTGATCGGGCAGATGCTCGGTCCAAAAGACCTGATGGTGCATGATGCGGTGATGCATAACAGCGCGATCATGGGCGCCGAACTCGCGGGCTGTGCGCGGCTAAGCTTCCAGCACAATGATCTCGACGATCTGGACGCGCTCCTGACCAAGGTGCGCTCGCAATACGAGCGGGTGATGATCGTGGTCGAAGGCCTTTATGGCATGGACGGGGACTTTCCCGAGTTGCCGCGCCTGGTCGACATCAAAAAGCGCCATCATGCCTGGCTGATGGTGGACGAGGCCCACGCGCTGGGCGTGCTCGGCAAGACCGGACGAGGCATCGCCGAGCATTTCGGCGTCGCCGGCGCCGAGGTTGATATCTGGATGGGGACGCTGTCAAAAACCCTGGCTGCCTGTGGCGGCTATATCGCGGCGACGTCCGAGTTGATCCTGTATCTCAAGAACACGGCCGGCGTGTTCGTGTTCAGCGTCGGGATGCCGCCGGTGATTGCGACCGCGGCGTTTCATGCGCTCCGCCTCATGCACCGTGAGCCGGAGCGCGTCGCGCAATTGCAGCACAATGCCCGCTACTTTCTGGAACGGGCGCAGGCGGCCGGGCTCAACACCGGAACCGGGGCGGGCACGGCGGTCTGTCCGATCATCATCGGTGATTCGATGAAGGTCGTGGTGCTGTCGCAGCGCCTCCTGCAGCGCGGCGTCAATGTCCAGCCGGTGATGTATCCGTCAGTGCCGGCCAAGGCCTCGCGGCTCCGCTTCTTCCTCACGCAGACGCATACGCAGCACGATATCGATCAGGGGCTCGCGATCCTGTGCGAAGAGATCGGCAATCTCGACGCGACCATGAAGGCTATGAAAATTCCCGGCTATTAGGCCTTACCGCGCCGGATTTTGGAGCGGACAGCACAGGTTTCGGACCAGCCGCGAGCGGAGAAAAAAGCATTGAACCGGGCGGTGCTGATCACGGGTGCTTCGAGCGGCATTGGCCGCGCGCTTGCTGTTCACTATGCCTCTGCCGACGCGGTGGTCGGCCTTTTGGGGCGCGACGAGACCCGGCTGCAGGCGGTGGCGCGCGATTGTGCGGCAAAAGGCGCGCGCACCGAGCAGGCCGCGATCGACGTGCGTGATCGCGAGGCGATGCGCGCATGGATCGAGGATTTTGACCGGCGTCACGCGACCGATCTCGTTTTCGCCAATGCGGGCGTGATGGGCGGCGTGCGCCCCGGCGCGCGGGTGGAACCTGCGGATTTGGCGTATGAACTGATGCAAGCCAATGTTCACGGCGTCCTCAATACCGTGCAACCGCTGCTCGAACCGATGATGCGTCGCAGGAACGGGCAAATCGTATTGATCGGCTCGTTGGCCGGGTTCAACGCGCTGCCCGATGCCCCGAGCTATTGCGCCAGCAAGTCGGCGGTCATGACCTATGGACTGGCGCTGCGCGAGGCGCTGCGCGAGGCGAACATACGGGTGAACGTGGTCTGCCCCGGCTATGTCGATACACCGATGACCGGGCAACTCACCGGCTGGAAGCCTTTCGAGATGAGTGCCGAAGACGCCGCGCGGCGGATCGCGCGCGGGCTCGAGAAAAATCGCGCGATCATCGCCTTTCCGTTCGCGCTCGCCTGGCTGTCACGGATCGGCAACATCCTGCCCGACTGGGTGCGCCAGCTCGGGTCGCGCCCGTTCCGCTACAAGGTCAGGGACGAGCTTTAACGCCGTTTCCGAACGAGTTCGGGCCGGACACGGCCGCGAGATCGGGCACCGACGCGTTTCCGACCAGATCGCGATAGGTGTTCTCGAACCATGCAATCCGCTCCTCATGCGCGCCGAGCCGTGGCAATTCGTGCGTCTGGCCGGCGATGCGCTGATGCTGTTCGCAGATGCCGTTGTCCTCACGCAGGATGCGGTGGAAGTAATAGCGGAAAAAGAAGTTCCGGAACGGGCGCTGGGGGAGGTCCAGAACGCGCATCAGTGCGCTTGCGGGTCTTGCGAACGGCGCCTCGAAGAACGCCGCGCGCACGACGCTGCGATCCTTCGCCAGCGGCTGGTGCACCAGTACGACAATGTACCAGCGATACATCGCGGTGATCTGGATTACCGAGAGGTTCGGAAAGAATGAGAAAATCCGGTAGCCGCCCGGCACATAGCCGCCGTCCGCGCAGGCCTTGCTCATTTTGTCGAGTTCGTCGGGCCCGCCCTCGGTGAAATAGGCGCTGTGCGGCCCGAACCGGTAATAGCGCGGCAAGTCTCCCTTCAGGTAGCCGTCCTTTCCGAAGGTGCTGGGATGGACCGCGACCAGGTGATAATCGTCAAGCGTCATGTGGACGGAGAGGCGCCAGTTCGCCGCGATCTCCATCGCCGATGCCGATGGACGGTCTGCGCCCGCAGTGAAATATTGCAGGATCGGCGCCGCAGGTCCGAGGAAGGTGGCGAGGTCTGGCTGGTCGCCTGCCGCGGGCCGTCTTGCAAAAACAAGGCTGCCGCAGGTCTCGACCTCCACCGTCTCCAGCCGCGCGCCGATCGTTTTCGGTGGACCGCCGAAAAGGTCCTTGCTCATCGGCACACCGATAAGCTTGCCGGTCTTGTCATAGGTCCAGTGATGGAACGGGCATTGCACCGGCCCATTCCCGCAGTCTGCATTACGGATTGGGAACTGCCGGTGCGCACAGCAATTCGCAAAGCCGCGTAACTGTCCATTGAAATTCTGGATGAAGATCGAGCGGCCCCAGAGGTCACGCCTGATCCAGTCGTTGTGGCCGGGGAGGTCTGACGTGAACCCCATGAAGGTCCAGTAGCTGCCCAGCCGGCCTTGTTCGGCGGCAAAAGCCTGGTCGCTGCACAGCGAGGCCAGCCAGTAGGACTTTTGGGGGGACGTCAGCATGAGAATCGTTCCTGCAATCCCGGCGGCGTTCTCTGGGGGCCGCCGTCGGCCGCTTCCGTCGCAGATTATTTGCGGTTCTCTGAATCACCAAGCCGTTGCCGCGAGCCTAAGCCGCCTGTGCCATATCTGCCTGCCCGGCGATCGCAGCCTTTGGGGCAGGACCTTTCCATCTGGTGCCCGCCTTCAGAACCTTGACGGACCCGCATGTCGCCGACTTCGTCTTTGAAGTCGCAGGTGTCACGACCTTGAGCAATCCGACATTCTCATCTGAGCGCGCGCATCATGCGGGTGTCTGGCTTGCCATGCTTTCAGGCGGCGAAGCCGGTCACCGAATGGGAAAACGGCAAGCCGGTCTCGGCCACCCATACCCGAGCCTAAGACTGCGTGGTGAAATACAATTCGTAAGGCTCGCCGGTCGTGCCACGCTATTCAAGAGCCCGCCTCGCGGGCTCATGTCGTTTCAGGCTGCCGGTACGCGCCGGATCAAGCCTTTCACCGCGGTCCAGCCCGGGGCGATCGCGTAGCCGACCACGGGGATCAGGACCGCGCCCACAGCCAGCCCGGCCAAGCCGGCGCCCGCCGCGCTGACGATCCATTCGACCGCCGCGGGCGCCAGCCGCACCGCATGCGCCGCCCCCTCCGCAACCTGATGGATGGCATGACCGATCGCGGTGAGGCCGTACTGTTCCAGCCCGTGCACGATGATCCCGCCGCCGACCCAGATCATGGCGGCGGTCCCGACGATGCTCAACAGTGCGAGGAAGCCGGGCATGCCGTAAACCAGCCCCCGCCCGACGCCGCGGCTGATAGAGCCGAGGACTGAGTCGCTCCGGTTTGCGGCGAGCACTACGCCGAGATCGTCGGCCTTCACGATCATCGCGACAGCCCCGTAGACAAGGGCGGTGATCCCGACGGCGACAATCGCCAGCACGGCGGCCTGCGTCAGCACGTTGCCGGCCGGGATGACCGAAAGCGCGATCGCCATGATTTCGGCCGACAGGATAAAGTCGGTCTTGATCGCGCTCGCCACCTTTCGGTCTTCCAGCGTCCGTGGATCGATCGCGATGGATCCGAGCGCAGCTTCATGCGCATGCGCCTGATGCGGGAAGGCGGCTTCGAACACCTTCTCGGTGCCCTCGTAGCAAAGATACGCGCCGCCGATCATCAGGAGCGGCGTGATCGCGGAGGGGAGAAAATAGCTGAGCGCCAGCGCCGCCGGCAGGAGGAGCAGCAGCTTGTTGCGCAGCGAGCCGATCGCAATCTTGCGCACGATCGGGATCTCGCGCACGGCGGCGAAGCCGGTCATGTACCGGGGCGTCACCGCCGCGTCATCGATCACGACGCCCGCTGCCTTGGCGCCCGCTTTCGTCGCCTGGGCCGCAATGTCGTCGAGCTGCGCCGCCGCCACCTTGGCGATGGCCGCGACGTCGTCGAGCAGTGCGATCAGTCCGACGCTCAAGTCCTGTTCCCCCTCGGGGACCGCAGGGAAGATTGGCTCGGGCGGTGTATCAGCTTTGCATCAGCGCGCAACCACGCCGAGCTTGGCCATTTGTGCGATCACTTGCTCGGCCAGTTCGTCCGGCGTACCGGTTTCGGTGCGCAGCCAGATCTCCGGCTCGGACGGCGGCTCATAGGGCGAGTCGATGCCGGTCACATGAAATGCCTTGCCGGCCCTTGCCTTGGCATAAAGACCCTTCGGATCGCGCGATTCGCAGATGTCGAGCGGGGTATCGACGAACACCTCGATGAATTCGCCCTGCTCGTGGCGTTCGCGCACGGATTGCCGCTCGTTGCGGAACGGCGAGACGAACGCGCACAGCACAACGAGTCCCGCATCCACCATCAGCCGCGCAACCTCGCCCGCGCGGCGCACATTCTCGACCCGGTCGGCCTCGGTGAAGCCGAGATCCCGATTGAGGCCGAGCCTCATGTTGTCGCCGTCGAGGGCATAGGTATGGATGCCACGCCGGCTGAGCTTCTGTTCGACCAGATTGAGGATCGTCGACTTGCCGGCGCTCGGCAATCCCGTGAACCAGACGGTCGCCGGACGTTGACCCTTCATCTTGGCGCGGAATGTCTTGTCGATCTCGTAGCTCTGCCTGACGAGATTGCTGGCGCGATAGAGCGCGAAATCGGCCATGCCGGCGGCGGCGGTCGCGCCGGTCTGCCGGTCGATCAGGATGAAGGCGCCGGTCTCGCGATTCTTCGCATAGGGATCGAAGGCGATCGGTTCGGTGGTCGCGATGTTGCAATAGCCGATATCGTTGATGCCAAGCGTCGTCACTGCGGCATGCTCGCCGGTCTCGATGTCGGTGCCGTATTTCAGGGAGGTGATGGTGGCGGCAACCTGATGCGTGCCGATCCGCAGCGAATAGGTGCGGCCGGGAAGCATCGGATTTTCGTTCAGCCAGACCACATGCGCCGAAAACTGATCGGCGACCTCAGGCGCCGCGTCGGTCGGCGCGAGGATATCGCCGCGGGAGACGTCCACCTGGTCGGCCAGTTCGATGGTCGCAGCCTCGCCGGTCTCGACGCCGTCGACCGTATCCGGATAGACGTAGATTTCCTTGATGGTGGACGGACGGTGCGAGCGGCCAACAACGATGCTGTCGCCACGCGCAAATGCGCCGGACGACATATAGCCCGCATAGCCGCGCCCGCCAGACTGCGTTCGCACCACGGACTGGACGTGAAAGCGGGCCGGCTGTTCGTGCTGATGCGTGGAGATCGGCACGGTTTCCAGATGCTGCAGTACGGTCGGACCCTTGTACCAGGGCATCCGCTCGCTCCGGCGCACGATGTTGTCGCCATCGCGCGCAATGATCGGGATCGCCTCGACATGTTCGAAGGCGAGTTGCGATGTGAACACCTGATATTCGTCTCGGATGGCGTTGAACGGCGCCTCGCGGCAATCGACCAGGTCCATCTTGTTGACCACCAGCAGAACGCGGCGGATCCCGAGCAGCGACAGGATCCGGCTGTGACGCAAGGTCTGTCGCGTGAGGCCGGCCTTGGCATCGACAAGCAGAAGCGCGAATTCGGCGTTGGATGCGCCGGTCACCATGTTGCGGGTATATTGCTCGTGGCCCGGCGTATCGGCCACGATGAATGCGCGCTTGGGCGTGCCGAAATAGCGGTAGGCGACATCGATGGTGATGCCCTGCTCGCGCTCGGCTTCGAGTCCGTCCAGCAACAGCGCATAGTCAAGCTCGTTGCCGGTGGTGCCGAACTTCTTTGACAGATGCACGAGGTTCAGCATCACGTCGTCCGGAACCGATCCGGTCTCTGCCATCAGGCGGCCGATCAGGGTCGACTTGCCGTCGTCGACTGCGCCGCAGGCGAGGAAGCGCAGGTGGTCGCGTTGGGTCATCGGGGCGCGCATCAGAAATAACCCTCGCGCTTCTTGCGTTCCATCGAGGACACTTCATCGGCGTCGATCAGGCGGCCGGCGCGTTCCGACTGGCGCGTGGTGCGCAGCTCTTCGACGATGTCGGCGACGCTCGCGGCTTGCGACAGCACAGCCGCCGACAGCGGATAGCAGCCGAGCGAGCGAAAGCGGATGACGATTTCCTTGCGCTGTTCGCCGGGCAGAAGCTCAAGCCGGTCATCGTCAATCATGATGAGGCTGCCGGAGCGCTCAACGACCGGCCGCTTCTTGGCGAAATACAGCGGCACCACCGGGATGTCCTCGGCCAGGATGTATTCCCACACATCGAGCTCGGTCCAGTTCGAGAGCGGGAAGACCCGCATGGTCTCGTCCGGTCCGATCTGCGGATTGTACAGGTGCCAGAGTTCCGGACGTTGGCGCCGCGGATCCCAGGAATGGCTCGGTCCGCGCACCGAGAAGATCCGTTCCTTCGAGCGGCTCGGCTCTTCGTCACGCCGCGCCCCGCCGATCGCCGCGTCGAACTTCCCGGCATCCAGCGCGTCCCGCAGCGCTTTGGTCTTCATTTCGCGGGTATAAACCGAGGAGCCGGAGGCGATCGGGTGGATGCCCTCTGCGAGAGCGTTGCGATTGGTGTGGACGATCAGGTTGAGGTCGAGCTCCCTGGCCATCCGGTCGCGGTGGGCGATCATGTCGCGGAATTTCCAGGTCGTATCGATATGCAACGCGGCGAACGGAATTTTCGCCGGGTGGAACGCCTTGCGGCACAGATGCAGCAAAACGCTCGAATCCTTGCCGATGGAGTACATCAGCACCGGCCGTTCGAATGCCGCGGCGGTTTCCCGCAGGATGACGATGGCTTCGGTTTCGAGATTGGAGAGGTGGTTGGATAAAGGACTGGTCATGAGGCCGTTCGGAAGAAAAATCATCTATCGATGGGCCGCAAGACGGATGAATTTTCCGCAACGAGACCCGACACTTAGCGTTCCAGCGTTGCGCTGGCCGCGCTATTTAGCGGCGTTGACCCGGCCTGTCGAGGTCCGGATTCGCAGGGGTCCGCCAGCCGTCCACACGGGGCTCGAACGCGGTCCGGCGCTGCTTTGCGATCTGCCATCGCGGAGGCGCAGATCGGGTTTGTGGCTGATCTGGCGCTACAGGATTTCGAACACGCTGTAGACCGGGCCGCTGGCCAGCCGGTGCCCGTAAGCGACCGAAGCGAGCAGATTGAGAAAATTGTATTTCTCCGACGCGGTCTCGAAATAGGGCGTCGCACGCATGTAATAAAGCGCGGGGTTGACGACCTCGCCCTTGGCGATGCGATCGAGCACGTCCTGCGGACCGTGCCGGATGCCGCGATAGGTCATGCCGATCAGTGCACCGTCATCTGTCTCCATCACGCAGCGAACATCAAGCATCCAGGCGCCGTCCGCCCGTACCGCTTGCCAGTCACTGCCGCCCGACAGGATCTTGCCGCGCAACCGTTCGCCTTCGAAGCGGCCGCCCGTGATCTCGCCGACGCGCCGGTCGACGCCCGGTGTCCTGCCGATCACGCTCGCTGGCTTGACTGCAAGTTCGAACAGGAACAGCGGGCGCAAGCGCAGTTCGGTCATTTCGCGCGGCAGAAGGGTAGCGAGCGGCTCGGACATGGCATGTTCCCCCAAAGTATTTTCCGGCAGCCTAAATGGCGCATGGGCCGCGGTCGAGCGCGACTTGCTCTTTCAGAGGAGCAAATATCAGTCGAACAGGATGGTGACCTTGACGTCGTTGTCCTTGCGCAGGACACGCAGCGCCATCCCGGTGCCATCCCGGTTCACCGCGATGTCGACGGTCAAGTCGCCAATCCGCAAATCGCGCAGCGTGATCTGTTCGATGAAGGGCGGAAGCTGCGGATTGCGCAGCACGACTTCGCGTCGTCGCGGATAGAATTCGATGCCAAGCGAGGACTGGATCAGCAGGAGCGGCGCACCGGCGGCCCAGGCCTGGGGAGAGCAGGCTACGGGATAGAGCGTCGGTCCCCGGCGGCGGGCGCGCTGGAAGCCGCAATAGAGTTCTGGCAGCCGACGCAGGTCCATATAGGACGCGGCGTCATACAGCCCCTGAAAAATGCGGGACACCGCGGCCTTGTAGCCGTAACGCGCAAGACCCGCGGCGATGAGGGAGTTGTCGTGCGGCCAGATCGAGCCGTTGTGATAGGACATCGGATTGTAGCATGCTTCCTCGCGGGCGATCGTGCGGATGCCCCAGCCGGAAAAGAATGTCGGTCGCATCATTTGATGCGCGATCGCTTCGGCGCGGTCGGGAGACGCGATGCCGCTGAATAACACTTGGCCGGCATTTGAGCTTCGCACCCGGCACGCTTGTTTCTGCCCGTCCAGCGCGAGTGCATAGGTGCCGATATCATCGCACCAGAAGGCCGCGTCGAATTTTTGTTTCAGTGTGTCAGCCGACTGTTCGAGCGCATTCGCCCTCTCATCCAGCTTCATGCAGCGTGCCATCCACGCGGCATGTTTCTTGGCGGCATAGACATAGCCCTGTACTTCGCAAAGCGCGATCGGTCCTTGCGCCAGGCTGCCGTCGGCGTGGAAGATGGAATCGTGCGAATCCTTCCATCCTTGATTGACCAGCCCCTCATCGTTCCTGCGGTGATATTCGACGAACCCGTCTCCGTCCGGATCGCCCGGGCCATCGATCCATGCCAGCGCGCGCTCGACGTGAGGCCACAATTCGCGCAACAGCGCAAAGTCGCCGGTGCGCTCCAGATACATGCCGGCCAGCAGCACGAAGAGCGGGGTTGAATCGACGCTTCCGTAATAGAGCTTGAATGGAACCTCACCCAGCTCCGCCATCTCGCCGCTTCGCATCTCATGCAAAATTTTGCCGGGTTCGGCATCGGCTTCGGGATCAAGGCTGTCCGCCTGCAGTGCCGCGAGCCGTCGCAAGACGCCTCGCGCCATGCCCGGATTGCACCAAAGTGTTTGCATCGCGGTGATGATGCCGTCGCGGCCGAATGTTGTGGAATACCAGGGGATGCCGGCGTAAGGGTAGGGTCCTTGCTCCGTCTCGGTTGTGAGCATGGCAAGGTCCGACAGGCTGCGGCCCGCCACCTCGTTGAAGATCGCGTTGGAGGTCGTGATCTCGGTCGTGCCCCGGTTGGCGCGATTGCGATCCAAGAGCGCCGCCCGCATTGCGCGCCGGAATGGCATCGGGCTGACCGGGCCGTCATCGACCCGGCATTCGACGGCCAGATCGATCGCGCGGAATTCGCCCGGCCCAAGCGTGACCTCATAGGATGCGACACCGGTAGACATGCGGTCGGGTGCGGGACTGAAGCAGAGGGCCGTGCAGCGCGATACACCATCCAGACCCAGATATTTCAGGTTGACCTGATCCCGGCCCTGAAGCGCGCTGCCGGCGCTGCCCCGGCGCGCCCGCCGCATCCCGCGCACCTCGAACAGATCGGCAAAGTCGCTCGAAAACGACATGCCGAACACGCAATGGACTGCGCGATTGCCGTGATTCTGAATGCGCAGTCGCTGATAGGCCGTATTGGCCCACAAAAACATCGTGCGCACGATGTGCAGTGTGTCCTTTGGCAGGACGAGCTTCTGATCAAAATAGATGTCGGGATTGGTAAGATCGACGGTGAGCAAGGCATTGTCGTCGCGCAGACTCGACCCGAGTACCAGGAGCTGCGAGCCGTTCAGCAACAGTTCGAGCAAGCTCAGAAACCGCGTATCGCGACAGTAGAGCCCGTCCGGGCCGCCGGGCGTCGCGCCAATGTCCCCGTGATCGTCCAGAATGGCGAAACAGTCGTTATGCTTGAGGCTGCGACGCGGCCGCGTCGAAGGGCCCGTCGCCGGAATGTAGAACGGGACTTCCGCGATCTCCTCGACCAAAGTGTGAGTGGCGAGTTTTTCCCGTGTGCGGGGCAATTTACGGTCTCGATGCGGTCATCAGGTCCGGCGATTCGACCGTTCTCAATTCGCTGCCGGCCTCGGTCTGCGACACCAGCGAATGATAAAGATCGAGATAATCCTTCGCCATTCTGGTTGCCGTGAAGCGTTGCTCGAACTGGCGGCGGATTTTGCGGCGGTCGAGAGAGAGGACGCTTGGAAGGGCCGCGACGGCCTCGTCTTCGGAACTCACGATGGCGCCGTTTACGCCATTCTCGATGACTTCGGGCACCGATCCGCAGCGGAAAGCGATTGTGGGCGTCCCCAAGGCCATCGCTTCGATCATCACGAGGCCGAACGGCTCAGGCCAGTCGATCGGGAACAGGACCGCGCTCGCTTCGCCGAGAAACTCGCTTTTTTGCCGCTCGTTGATCTCGCCAATGAATTCGACATTCGGACTGTCCGAGATGAGGGGAACGATTTTCTCCCTGAAATAACCTTCGTCGGCGCGGTCGACCTTGGCAGCGATCTTCAGCGGTATGCCCGCGGTTCGGGCGATCGCAATGGCGCGGTCCGGCCGCTTCTCCGGTGCGATACGGCCAAGGAAGGCAAGATAGCCGCCCCGCGGCTGGTCGATCAACCGATGCAGATCCTGCGGAATGCCATGCAGAATATTGGCGACGAAATTGGCGGTCGGGACCGGCTTGCGCTGCGCCATCGATATGGACACCAGAGGCATTTCCGGAAAGCCGGAATACAGCGCGTGCAGATCGGGCAGGTCCTGCCGCCCGTGCAGCGTGGTCACGGTCCGCCCGCTCATCGATCGAAACAGCGGAAAATGGAACTGGTCGATATGAAAGTGCAGGATATCGAAGCTGTCCGCGCGACGGTAAACGCGGTCTAGGAGGAGCATGTAGTAGGGGATCACATCCCTGACCTGGGGCTCTAATCGCAGTGCGCGTGGCACGCAGGGGACGAGTTCGGCCGAGGTCACGGAGTCGCCGCTTGCGAACAGGGTCACCTCGTGACCAAGCGCGACAAGTTCCTCTGTGAGGTAATGGATGACACGCTCGGTGCCACCATAAGTCTGTGGCGGCACGCCTTCGATCGGAGGGGCAATCTGGGCGATACGCATGGATGCGACTTTGCGGGCTTGTGGCTTTGGAAACTACAACGCGTTGCACTGCGAAAGGTTTCCTGAGGCGGCAAATTGCGAAACAGACGTCCACTCTAAGCGCCTACGTCAAGCGCCGCCCACGCCAAGCCATGTAGCGGCCCACCGCTCGGGCGTAAATTCAGCAATTGTCTGACCGCCTCGCTTGACGGTATCGTCCGGAACGAACAGGACCTTGGTCCGAAAAACGACAGTAGTTTTTGGGGGAACGGAATGGCGAAATTCGGCATCGGTCAGGCGGTCAAGCGGGTGGAGGACCAGCGGTTCCTCACCGGGAAAGGCCGGTATGTGGACGACATCAACCTGCCGAACCAGGCCTATGCCGTCGCCGTCGGCTCGCCGCATGCCAATGCCCGTATCAGGAGCATCGACACCTCGAAGGCCAAGGCGGCGCCCGGCGTGCTGCTGGTGCTGACCGGCGCCGATGCCAAGGCGGACAAGCTCGGCGCACTGACCGCGCATCCGATGCCCGAAGAGGTCGGGGCGCCCGCAGGCTTTCGCACCTGGCAGCCGCTGATCTGCGACGATCGCGTCCGCTTCGTCGGCGATCGGGTCGCGTTCGTGATCGCCGAAACCCAGATTCAGGCGCGCGATGCCGCCGACCTGATCGAGGTTGACTATGAGGAATTGCCGGCGGTCGCCGATCTCGAAGATGCGGCGAAAGAGGGCGCGCCCAAGGTTTGGGAAAACAATGAGAAGGGCAACTGGGCGTTCGGGTTGATGTTCGGCGATCAGGCCGCAACCGATGCCGCTTTCGCCAAGGCGAAGCATGTCGTCAAGGCGCGCATCGCGCACAACCGCCTCGCGCCCAATGCGATGGAGCCGCGTGTCGCTATCGGCGATTACAGCGAGGCCGACGACCAGTACACGCTCTATACCTGCTCGCAGAATCCGCACGGCGTGCGCATGGAGCTGTCGCATATCTTCCATTGCGCGGAGAGCCAGATCCGCGTGGTGTCGCCGGATGTCGGCGGCGGCTTTGGTCTGAAGGGCAGCCCGTTCCCCGACGATTGCGTGACGCTGTGGGCCTCCAAGAAGCTCGGCCGTCCGGTCAAGTGGCTTGCCACCCGCACTGAAAGCCTGCTCACAGACCGTCATGGCCGCGAGATGGTCATGTATGGCGAGCTGGCGCTCGACGAGAACGGCAAGATCCTCGGGCTGCGCACCAAGGTGCTGTATCAGGTCGGTGCGTATTTCGTCGGTCCGGGCCTTGTGCCGGCCGCGTTCGCGCTGCGCTTCCAGCCGGAGGCCTATGATATTCCCGCGCTGCATGTGATGGCGCAGGGGCTGTTGACGAACACCTCGCCGGTCGGGCCGTATCGCGGTGCCGGCCGGCCGGAGGCCGCCTATCAGATGGAGCGCATGATCGAACAGGCCGCGCGCGAGATGGGCATCGCGTCCGATGAAATCCGCCGCCGCAATCTGATCCCGGAAAGCAAGCTGCCGTACACGACCCCGACCTTCTGGGTCTACGATTCCGGCGAATTCCATCGCGTGCTCGACAAGTGCCTCGAGGTCAGCGATTGGAACGGCTACGAGGCACGCAAGAAAAAATCGGAAAGCGAGGGCAAGCTGCGCGGCCGCGCCGTGACCTTCTATATCGAGCAGGGCGGCATCTTTAACGACCGCATGGATCTGCGCTTCGATCCGAGCGGATCGGTGTCGATCATTGCCGGAACGCATTCGCACGGGCAGGGCCACGCCACGGTGTTCGCGCAGTTGGTCCACGACTGGCTCGGCGTGCCGTTCGAGACCATCCGCTACATTCAGGGCGATACCGCTTCGGTGCCGTTCGGCCGCGGCACCTATGCCGCCCGCTCATCGCTGGTCGGCGGCAACGCGCTGAAGGTTGCGGCGGATGCGATCGTGGAAAAGGCCAAGCCAATGGCCGCTGCGCTCATGGAAGCGGCCGAAGGCGACCTCGAATTCAAGGAGGGCTCGTTCCGTGTCGTCGGCACGGACAAGGCGGTCCCGCTCACCGAAGTGGCCAAGGCGTTTTACGCGCCGATGGGTCCTCTGACGGAGAAGTTGGGCGTTGGCCTCGAAGCACAGGGCACCTGGTCGACGAACCCACCGAACCATCCGAACGGCTCGCATGTGGCCGAGGTCGAGGTGGATCCGGAAACCGGCGAGGTGCGGGTGGACCGTTACTTTGTCGTCGACGATCTCGGCCGCGTGCTCAATCCGATGATCGTGCGCGGGCAGATCCACGGCGGCATCGCGCAGGGCATCGGGCAGGCGCTGATCGAGCACGCCGTCTATGACAAGGATTCGGCGCAGATGCTGGCCGCCACCTTCATGGACTACGGCATGCCGCGAGCCGATCTGTTCCCGGAGATCGAAGCGCATCTGGAAGAGGTGCCCTCGAAGACCAATCCGCTTGGCGTTAAGGGCATTGGCGAGTCCGGCACCATTGGCGCTCCGCCTACAGTGATCAACGCGGTTCTCGATGCGCTGAAGCCGATGGGGGTCGATTCCATCGACATGCCGGCGACGCCGGCTCGGGTTTGGGAGACCATGAACAGGGCGCGCGCCGGAGATAGGGCCGGCGCGCTCGCCTCCGCCAGCGCCTAGGGCGAGAAGCCAGGCGTCAGGCCCTGCGGGCTTGCCGCTTGCTCATCTGCGCGTCGCGTTTGAGGCGCGCGTCGCGCAAGGTCGCGATCCGGTCGATCGCGGCCTGCTGCGCGCGGCGGTAGTCTTCCGTCGCCTTGGCCCGCTCAGCCTGCACTTCGGGGAGAATAGGTTTCGTTGCCATGCCCGAAGCAACGCGCCGCGGCGCTTCTGGTTCCCGAGGACCGGCATCAACATATCCACCTATCCATATGCGTGCTGAACGTTCGTAGAACGCGCCCGTCGGCCAGAGCTTGCGGGCAAGCGACCAGGGCGCGGGGGGCGATCGATCAGGGAGCGCGCCAAGCCGACCGGCCGAACCGTCGCCGGATGGAGGAGCAAGCTTGGCGGCGTCGCCTTGCCGATGTCGCTTGCGACGAACAGAACGGGATCACGTGAAGGCAGAAAGCCAGAACCAACGCGCCGCCTTCCGGCGCTCCCGCAGGCCGGACGGTGGGAAGGATGGAACACA
>JBIQKQ010000070.1:0-2591 GCA_044506365.1 Hyphomicrobiales bacterium | reverse complement strand
GCTCGCCCGACAGCAGCTCGGCCTCGCGGCGGTTGCACTTCAGCAGGAAGAGGCCGGGCAGGCACTCGCGCGCGAGCGTGACCGCGCGCCCGGGGTTGTCCCAGCGGTGCAGGCGCAGGTTGGGGTCGAAGATGGCCGTAACCTAGGTGGAAGCGAGTGACCGCCAGCCGAGGCGCCTTATTGAATCCGTACAACTCGCGTTTCGATGTGTCCGCAGTTGGGGCATTCGAAAGTGTACAGGTCGTGATGGGGCCGATCCGTTCCCTCGATGCCGATCAACCGATAGGCCACATGACAACGCAAGCACGGCCCGATCGCGGGGGTCGTCAGCTCCGGCTCTGTGTCTGGTTCATCGACCATCTGCCATCCTAAAGCGGAATGGGCCGCCGCGGTTCAACAGGGGCGAGGGGTCAAATCAGGCCGGTCCTGACTGACCGCGGTCGTGCGGTAAAGTCATGGATCGAACTTAGGGCATCCGCAGGATGAATGAGATCGCCTTCTGATGCGGCCGCTGCAGTTTCCTAGTCGTGCAACAAAGGAAAAAGCGCTGAGTTGTAAGATTGTTATCAAAAGCGCATTGTCGCTGACGACACCGAAATCGCTCCACTCAGGCCGCGGGTTCAAAAACACTCAAAGAACATATTGCGAACACGGAACAAACAGTGTACGCTTCTTCGACCTTGGAAGAAAGCCGTTTTTGAAACCGGACGGTGCGGTCAGGGAATGCCGCCGGCATTCACGCCGCCCGAATCCTCAGTCATAAGGAGCGACAATGGCCCCGGCCGCCCTGCGTTTGGTTGAAGGTTCATCCATGGACAAGTCAAAAGCCCTCGATGCCGCGCTCTCACAGATCGAGCGCGCCTTCGGCAAAGGCTCGATCATGAAGCTCGGCAAATCCAAGGCCGAGCTGGAAATTGAGACCGTGTCGACCGGTTCGCTCGGTCTCGACATCGCGCTCGGGGTCGGCGGCCTGCCGCGTGGTCGCGTCATCGAAATCTACGGGCCGGAATCATCCGGCAAGACCACGCTCGCGTTGCATACAATCGCCGAGGCGCAACGGAAGGGCGGCATTTGCGCCTTCGTCGATGCCGAACATGCGCTTGATCCTGTCTATGCCCGAAAGCTCGGGGTCAATGTCGACGACTTGCTGATCTCTCAGCCCGATGCCGGCGAGCAGGCGTTGGAAATCGCCGATACGCTGGTGCGTTCGGGCGCGGTCGACGTGGTGGTGGTGGATTCGGTCGCCGCGCTCGTGCCGCGCGCCGAGCTCGAAGGCGAGATGGGTGATTCGTTGCCCGGCCTGCAGGCGCGGCTGATGAGCCAAGCTTTGCGCAAGCTCACCGCCTCGATCAACAAGTCCAAGACCATGGTGATCTTCATCAACCAGATTCGCATGAAGATCGGTGTGATGTACGGCTCGCCCGAGACCACCACTGGCGGCAATGCGCTGAAATTCTATGCGTCCGTCAGGCTCGATATCCGGCGGATCGGCGCGATCAAGGACCGCGATGAGGTGGTCGGCAACCAGACCCGCGTGAAAGTGGTGAAGAACAAGCTCGCGCCGCCGTTCAAGCAGGTCGAGTTCGACATCATGTATGGCGAGGGCGTGTCCAAGACGGGCGAACTGATCGACCTCGGCGTGAAGGCCGGCGTCGTGGAAAAGTCCGGCTCCTGGTTCTCCTATGACAGCCAGCGCATCGGCCAGGGACGCGAGAACGCCAAGACCTTCCTGCGCAACAATCCCGATGTCGCGGCCGCGATCGAGGCGGCGGTGCGGCAGAATTCCGGGCTGATCGAGGAGAAGATCCTCATCGGCGAGGACGAGGATGACGGCGACGACGAGTGAGGTCGTCGCCAGTTTCACAAAAGCGAAAGTCCCGGCGTTTGCGCGCGCCCGCTGCTGCCGGCTGTGCGCCGAGTGCCCGGCGCAGCCCTGGCCGCAGGGACGAGCCGCGACCGACCGCGCCTGTTGGATCGCGGCGTGTTTGATCCGCCGGAGTGCCTCTCGCCGCGTCGCCGCGCGGCCCGGGTGAGCAGACCGCCTTGCCTCGCGGTCCGCTCCCCGGTTTTTCCTGTTCTGCCGGGGAACCCGCCCAGGTTGCGCCGCCGCGCGGGGGTCTGTCTGAGGGCGAGGGTCTGGCCAAGACTCACCTCGGTCTGAAAGCCCGCCTTTTCTGGACTTGGCGAGACCGCATCGCTACATATTTCCCCGAAACATCAATCCGATCCGGGCCGATCCTCCCGGGGCGCAGACAGGGGCCGCGGCCTTTCAGGCTGCCGTGGCGGCAAGACTTTCATGAGCGGCGTCAACGATATCCGGGCAGGCTTTATCGATTATTTCGTGCGCAATGGTCATGAGCGGGTTGCGTCCTCGCCGCTCGTGCCACGTAACGATCCGACGCTGATGTTCACCAATGCCGGGATGGTGCAGTTCAAGAACGTGTTCACCGGCATCGAGAAGCGCCCCTATTCCAGAGCCGTGACCGCGCAGAAATGCGTGCGCGCCGGCGGCAAGCATAACGATCTCGACAATGTGGGCTATACCGCGCGCCATCACACCTTCTTCGAGATGCTCGGCAACTTCTCGTTCG
>JBIQKQ010000219.1:0-2548 GCA_044506365.1 Hyphomicrobiales bacterium | reverse complement strand
TGCGACTGAAAATCGCAGTGTCGGTGGTTCGATTCCGCCCCTGGGCACCACTCCCTCATCGTTCTTCGGTTTCGCCCGCTCGCTGGCACAGCTTGTGAAGCGGCGCAGTGCATCGTTGGCCAAGCACGACCGATCGTCGGCGCGCTTCGTTCGGTTATCCGGCCTTTCGGGTTTCGAGATCCGGCCAGCCCTCGGTTGCGGCGACGGGAGCCCGGCGTCGCCCGCGCTCGGGTAGATGCAGGCCGGGCGTCACAGTCCGGCTGCGATCTTGTTGAGCGATATGAGCTCGGTACGGCTGGCCTTGATTGCAGCGGCTGACGCATGCTGCGTCTGTCTGGCTTCAGGCAACGTTTCACCGCCGATCACCCGCTCGGCATCCGCGAGCGCGAACAGCAGGATATTCGATGACACTTGTCCGACGCTGGACATGGTCATCCGCATTCCATTGCTGCGCGCGATCTGAATCACCCAGGCGGCCGTCCCGAAGTCGCCCGCGTATTTCTCGATATCCAGCTGAACGGTATCCGAGCTCCGCCTATTGGGATCGACATACCATATGGCGGCCCGGCCCTGCGCCTCATGCGTGACGCCAAGCGATGCCTCAAATCCGAGCGATTGATAGCGCTTCACCGCGCGCTCCAGCGTCGCGATGTCGCGCCGGCTCAAGGCTTCGTGAACGCGCATGCGGGGACAACGAACTGAGGATGGCAATGACGAAATGATAGAGGCGGACTGTGCGCTGCGCCAGCGCAAAAATTTGCGGGCGTTGCCGGTTTAATCGCTTCGCGCGTCGCACGCGTCCGCCGGGAGGGTCCGGACGATCGTTCGGCGCGCGCGTATAAGCCGGATCGCGTTCCGACGCCCGCTCTACGGGTTGCAAGCCGCATCATTGCTGCGTCGGCGAAATCCCTCCGATGAATTCGCGCAAGGCGGAGCTGGCCCGCCGCTGTCGGTGTGTCAGTGCGAGGAACGCGCGCTCGATCGGCCGGTACGGGATCGCGCTGAGCTGCCCGGAGGTCAGGCCGGACCGGACGACCGCGTGCGACATCGCCGTGGCGCCCGCGCCGGCCTCGACCGCGGCCCGGACCGCCTCATTGGAGGGAAGCTCGAGACAGACGCGCAACTGATCGGGATCGATGCCGTCGCGCCGCAACACCTCTTCGAACACCGATCGCGTTCCCGACCCTCGCTCGCGCATCACCCAGTCGACCGAAAGAATGTCGCTCTGCCTGAGACGGCGCCGCAGCTCCGCGAAGGGATGCTGCGCGTGCACGACGACCGTCAAGTGATCCTGATGCACCGGCCACGCCGTAAGTTCGTCGGCCGTAACTGTGTCTTCGACAAACCCGATTTCCGCAGCTCCATGGATCACGGCGGAAACCACCTGGGTGGTGTTGCCGATCGTGACATTGATCGCGATCTTCGGATGCCTCGCCTTGAAATGCGCGAGACGTTCCGGAAGCCAGTAGCTGGCGGTGGTCTGGCTCGCATGAATGTTGATCGTGCCGCGTTTCAAGCCACGCAGCTCGCTCAGCACTTGATCGGCCGCCGCTGCCGATCGTAGAACCGCGCGCGCCTCGTCCAGGAAGCTGCGGCCGTCCTGCGTCAGCTCGATCCTGCGTCCGACCCGGTGAAACAGCGCGACGCCATGCCTGTTCTCCAGCGCACTGATCGCTCCGCTGACCGCGGACTGAGTGAGCCGCAGGGCCTGCGCTGCACGGGTCATGTGCTCACGCTCGGCGACACAGACGAAGATCCGGAGTTGGTCGAGTGTCATGCGAACCAATTGGATGAGCCGATCATTCTGAACAGAATTATCGTTTGGACCGCTAAGCCGCAAGCCTCGTATTCAGGTTGCGGAATAGGATCTGGTTCATGGACGCAGTACTTGCGCTGTTTGATCGAGGCAGGGATTTCCAGCGTTTCGTTCCCGGCCTCGCAGTCGTGTCGGCGCTGGCGATTTTCTCCATCATCTTGCGGCAGCTTCCGGGTCTGTCGATGCTTTCGCCGCTCATTCTCGCCGCGCTGACGGGAATGACGCTGGGACATCTGTATCGCTTGCCCCGCGCCTTTCAGGCTGGAATTGGCTTCGCGGGACGGCGCATCCTGCGCCTTGCGATCGTGCTGCTCGGGTTTCAACTCAGTGCCGGGCAGATCCTCGCGGTCGGCCTTGACGGTCTCGCCATTGTGATCTGCGCGGTCGCGATCACCTTCATCGCAATGCTGCGGCTGGGCGCGTTGCTTGGCGTCGATGCCAGGCTTGCGGGCCTCCTTGCGGCCGGAACGTCCATTTGTGGAGCGTCGGCGGTCGCAGCCATGAGCACGGTGAACAGGGCCAGCGAGGAGGATGTCACCTATGCGATGGCAGTCGTGACGGTGCTCGGCACGGTGCTGATGTTCCTCCTGCCCGGCGCGGGACCGTTGCTCGGGCTTGATGGCCGCGCGTTCGGCATCTGGACCGGGGCATCCATTCATGAGGTCGCACAAGTGACCGGCGCGGCATTCCAGTTCAGTGATGCCGCCGGCGAAACCGGCATTGTCGTCAAGT
>JBIQKQ010000069.1:7667-17427 GCA_044506365.1 Hyphomicrobiales bacterium | reverse complement strand
TACCGCCGTTCAAGCCAAGTCCAGAATGCCCGCCGCGCGATCCTCGCAGGCAAAGGCAAGTCGCAAACCATCGCCGCTCCAGGCGAGTGCGGTGACGGGCGTATCGAGATCAGGCGGATGCGCAAGCACCTCGGCACCGTCGTCGAGCCGCACCAAGAGGACGAGACCGTCCTCGTAGCCGGCGGCGACCACCGGCTGCTTCGGATGGCATGCGACGACTGCCAGCCGCTTCGCATGCGGCGCAAGGATCGTCGGCTGTTTGCCCATCGGCCCGTCCTTGCCGGAGAACGGCCACAGGATGAGCTGGTCCGAACCGCTGGTGGCAAGGAAGGCGGCATCGGCAGTCCAGTCCATCGAGCGCACGCGCGTGGCGTAGCCGGACATGCGCATGTGCTTGCCATCGGCGAGCCGCCAGCCATGCAGCATCGGCTCCTGCATGGTGGTGACCACGAAGCGGCCGTCCGGGCTTACGGTGACGCCGAGATGCGAGCCCTTCCATTCAAGCGACTCTGGCCTGGCCTGCGCATTCGGAAACCAAAGGGAGGCGCCGTTGTAATGGGCGATCGCGAGCCGGAAGCCTTTCGGCATGAAGACAAGCCCCCCGGCGGTCGAGGGCAGCTCGAGCGATTTCACTTCGCCCGTCCGGTTGGCGGTGCGTGCGATCTTGCCGGACGACCATGCGATCGCGCCATCCGGACCGAGCGCCACATGGTCGATCCATTTTTTCGCCGAGTCCGCAAAGATGGTTCGCACCGCGCCGGCGCGATCGATTTCCATCACCTTGCCGTCGTCGCCGCCCGTGACCATGCGCGTGCCGTCTCCGGCCGACGAGAGGATGCCGCCCTCATGCAGCGCGATGCGTTGCGAACTGCCGTCAGGCCCGACCAGGAGCGCAGCGTCCTCCGCCAGCACGAAGGCGGTTTGGTCGCCGAGAAAATGCGCGGCGATCGCCGAGCCGCCGGCGGCGACCGGACGCGTGCGATCGACAACGGAGGGGATGTTCGAGGGGCGGGTGTCAGACATCGCTTCAATCTCCGCTCATTCCCGCGAAAGCGGGAATCCAGCAAGGAAAGGACTGGGTCCCCGCTTTCGCGGGGACGAACGGCCTAGCCAATACACTCCGCGAAGCCCTTGCGGATCTTCTCCTCCGGCAATTTCTTGCCGATGAACACGATCCGGCTTTCGCGCTTCTCGCCGTCTTTCCACGGTCGCTGATGATCGCCATCGAGAATCATATGGACGCCCTGGAACACGAAGCGCTGCGGATCGTCCTTGAACGAGAGGATGCCCTTGGAGCGCAGGATCGCGGGCCCGTCCTCCGCAACCAGCTTCTGAATCCAGGGAAAGAACTTGTCGGGATTGAGCGGCTTGTCGGTCGCAAGGGCGATCGATTGCATCTCCTCGTCGTGATAATGCTTCACGCCATGATGGTGATGGCCGTGATCGTGCCCGTGATCATGGTGATGGTCGTGATCGTGTCCGTCGCCGTGCAGGAATTCCGGCTCGATGTCGAGGATACGGTCGAGATCGAAAGCCTTGCGGTCCAGGACTTCGTCCAGCGCGATCTGCGAGCGCTGCGTGCGGTGCAATTTCGCATAGGGATTGATGCCGCGAATGCGCGCTTCAACCTCCTGCAGGTCGGGCTCCTCCACAAGGTCGGTCTTGTTGAGGAGGATCACGTCGGCAAAGGCGATCTGGTTCTTGGCCTCCGGCGCGTCCTTCAGGCGGTCCTTCAGCCACTTGGCGTCGGCGACCGTCACCACCGCATCGAGCCGGGTCTTCTTGCCGACCTCCTCGTCGACAAAGAATGTCTGCGCCACCGGCGCCGGGTCGGCGAGGCCGGTTGTCTCGACGATGATCGCGTCGAACTTGCCCTTCCTGCGCATCAGGCCATCGATGATGCGGATCAGGTCCCCGCGCACGGTGCAGCAGATGCAGCCGTTGTTCATCTCGAACACTTCCTCGTCGGCATTGACGATCAGGTCGTTGTCAATGCCGATCTCGCCGAACTCGTTGACGATCACGGCGTATTTCTTGCCGTGCGGTTCCGAGAGGATGCGGTTGAGCAGCGTGGTCTTGCCGGCGCCGAGATAGCCGGTCAGGACCGTGACGGGGGTTTTTTCGGACATAGGAATTCGTTACTTCCTCTTCAGTCGATCAGTGAACGCAACCAGGTCGTCGGCACGCCGGCCGTAAAGCAGTTCTCCGTCAACGCGCGCAAGGATTTGCAGGCGTTCCCGCCTTGCGCATTCAACGTGTAGCCCTTGGACATCATGCAGACCGAGAGCAAGTCAAGAACAAACCCCTCCGGCGGAGCGCCCTGTGGCCGATCGGAGTTCAGATATGCCCCGTGCTCATGAAGGCAAGCCGAATAGGCGCTTCGCCGGCTCTCCGGGACACAGGCGCTTAGCAGGAGAGCCGCAGCGAGGAGCGCTCCCAAACGTCTGAAGCGGTGATCGGACACAGGATCGCTCTAGCCCATCAGCGCCGCGCTGAGCGTCCTTATATTATGCCGGATGAGGTCGATGTAAGTGGGTGCCGGGCCTTTTTCGTCGGTCAAGGCGTCGGAATAGAGCGTTCCGCCCAGCCTTGCCCCGGTCTCGCTCGCGATCCGATTGAGAAGCCGCGGCTCGCTCAAATTCTCGATGAAAACCGCCGGAATTTTCTGCGTCCTGATCTGCGTGATGATCCGCGCCACATCCCGCGCCGAAGCCTCCGAATCGGTCGATACGCCCTGTGGCGCGATGAAGTCCACGCCATAGGCGTCCTCGAAATAGCCGAAAGCATCATGGTTCGTGATGACCTTTCGACGCGCGAGCGGAATTGCGGATACAGTCTCCCTGACGTCGCGCTCGAGCGCATCGAGCTTGTCCAGATAGGCCGCCGCATTGGCCTCGTAGTCCGCCTTCCCGGCGGGATCGACGCCGACCAGGGCATCACGGATATTGGCCACATAGGTTTTCGCATTGGCGACGGACTGCCAGGCATGTGGATCGCCATTGGCATGTCCATGACCATGACCATGACCATGGCCATGCTTGCCGTCGCGCTTGCGCGGCTTGACACCGGTTGAGGCAACGACAGTGCGTGCCTTGGCGCCGGATGACTTGACCAGCCGGGCAAGCCAGCCTTCAAAACCGAGCCCATTGGTCACGATCAGTTTCGCATCCGCCAGCCTCTTGGCATCGGCTGGAGACGGCGAATAGACATGCGCATCGCCGTTCGGCCCCTCGAGGGTTTGTACCGAGACGCGATCGCCTCCGACATTCGATACAAAATCGCCGAGGATCGAGAAGGTCGCGACAACGGGGAGCTTGTCCTGAGCCTGCGCAGGTGCTGCAAAAACGAGGAGCAGCGCCGCAAGGAGAATACGTCTCATGAGCATGAGCGCCTCGCCTGGTCAGGCTTCGAGATGGCGTGCGGGGAACAGCTGGCGGAGCAGCCCTCCGACGGTGCCGAACAGCAGCGAGACGGCGTAGAGAATGCCCGCGACGAGAATCACCGCAGGTCCAGCCGGCGCGGCGGTATGGAACGACAGCAGCAATCCGGCATAGCCGGACAGCATTCCGGCGAGGACCGCGACAACGATCATGGCGGTGACGTCGCGCGCCCAGAACCGGCCGATCGCAGCCGGCACCATCATGATGCCGACCGCGAGCAACGTACCGAGTGCATGAAAGCCGGAGACCAGGTTGATCACCAGCAGCGCCAGAAAGGTCAGGTGCGCCGGACCGCCCGCCTTGCTGACCGAGCGCAGGTACAGCGGGTCGACGCATTCCAGCACCAGCGGGCGGTAGATGATCGCGAGCCCCAGCAGCGTCACCGTCGCATTGATAGCGATCAGCGTAAGGGTCTGGTCGTCGAGCGCGAGCACCGAGCCGAACAGGAAATGCAGGAGATCGATGTTCGTGCCGCGCACGGAGATGATGGTGACGCCCACCGCGAGAGAAATCAGAAAGAACACCGCAAGCGAGGCGTCTTCCTTCAATTCGGTCGAGCGGGCAACGAGCCCTGCCAGCAGCGCCACCGCGAAGCCGGCGACCAGGCCACCCGCCGTCATTGCGAAAATATTCAGTCCGGAGATCAGGAACCCCACCGCCGCCCCCGGTAACACCGCATGCGCCATGGCGTCTCCGACCAGCGACATCCGCCGCAGCATCAGGAAGACGCCGATGGGTCCGGCGCCCAGCGCCAGCGCCATCACTCCGACCAGCGCGCGGCGCATGAAGTCGAACTCGGCAAAGGGGGCGATGAGGGTGTCGTACATCAGATTAACCACGCGCTCCGTTACCCTCTCCCCTTGGGGGAGAGGGTGCCACGCGAGCCTGCGAGCGTGGCGGGTGAGGGGTAAAAGGGCTGACGTGAGGACAGCACCCTCTCACCCGGCTCGGGCCTGCGGCCCTCGCCACCCTCTCTCCCAAGGGGAGAGGGAAAGAAAGAGCGCACGCGTGGAGAGGTAAGAAAGAAACTACGCCGCGCATGCCGCCGCCTCCTCGTCGAAGGCTTCGCACATCGTCCGTGCTTTCCGCATATTGTCCGGCGTCAGCACGGAAGCGGTATCGCCCCACGCCACCTTCTCGCGTGCGAGCAACAGCGTGTGCGGGAAGTTAGCGCGCACAAGTTCGAGATCGTGCAGCGCCGCGAGAACCGTGCGTCCTTCCTTGTGCCAGTTCCGAACCAGCGCGACGAGATCGGCCGAGGTCTTGGCGTCGATCGCATTGAAGGGCTCGTCAAGCACCACGACCTTAGCGTCCTGGAGCAGAAGGCGCGCAAACAGCATGCGCTGCATCTGACCACCCGATAATGTGCCGATCGGACGCCGCTCGAAGCCAGTGAGGCCGACCGACGCGATCGCATCTCGGATTCTCGCGTGATCCGTTTTCGAGAAACCGCGCCAGCTTCCAGTCCGGCGCCAAAGCCCCATGGCCACAAGGTCGTAAACGCTAATCGGAAAAGTCCGGTCGATCTCCGCCGCCTGCGGCAGATAGGCGATGTCCTTCGCTGCGACGCCGTGCAGATCGACATGGCCTGACAGCGGCTTCAGCGCGCCCACAATCCCCTTGAATAGCGTCGACTTGCCGGCGCCGTTCGGGCCGACCACGGCGACCAATGCGCCCTTGGGAATTTCGGCGCTCAGATGGTGCACCGCCGGGTGCCGGTCGTAGCCGAGGGTCAGATCACGGAACCGCAATTGCGGCGTGGCGATATGCACGGTCATCAGCGCATCACCCAGATGACCGAGGTCCAGACCAGCACGATCAGCACCGCCGCAATGGCGATGCGCTCCACGGTCGAAAGCCGCAGGATCGATGGCCCTATCGCCGCGGGCGGGTGCGCGTGGCCATGCGGATGATGATGCTGGTGATGCTCGGTCATGGCTGGCGTCGTTCCCTGACTGTTATAGTATAACATTTCAGGCTGCAAAGGGGCATGGCAGGGTTGGGTCCCGAAATAAAGGAGCGAAAGCCGGCGAAGCGTCCGCTGTGGCTTGGCTGGTTCCGGGACGCCGCGATTTGCCAAACCGCGCCCATCCGGGTCATGGTGATCAACCGCCCCCCAAAACCCGGCTTTTCGCATGAATGACCAGACCAAACGCATTGTCTCGATCGGCGAAGTCATGGTCGAGATGGCGCGCGGCCCGGACGGACGGTTCAGCCAGGCCTGCGGCGGCGATACCTTCAATACGGCGGTCTATCTCGCCCGCCGCGGGCTGCCGGTCGCCTATGCGACCGCGCTCGGCGACGACATCTATTCGGACCGGATCGTCGCGCTGGCGGCGGCCGAAGGCATCGCCACCGACCTGATCGTGCGCGTGCCCGGCCGGCTGCCCGGCCTCTACCTGATCGAGACCGATTCACAGGGCGAGCGCACGTTTCATTACTGGCGCGACACTGCGCCGGCGCGCGAGCTGTTCGAACTGCCGGACTGGGGCCGGATCGCCGAGAGCATCATCGGGGCGCGCGTCGTTTATTTTTCCGGCATCACGCTGTCGATCTACTCCAATCAGGGGATCGGGCGTTTCCTTGCGCTGCTGGAACTTGCACGCAAGGCCGGCGCCAAGGTGGTGTTTGACGGCAATTACCGCCCGCGCGCCTGGCGCGGCGATGTCCAGCGCACCCGCACCGTCTTCATGGAAGCGTTGAAGCGGGTCGATATCGCGCTGCCGACCTATGACGACGAGGCGCTGCTGTGGGGCGATCCTTCTCCAGACGCGACCATCGAGCGGCTGCAGGCCTTCGGCATCGCCGAGATTGCGATCAAGAACGGTCCGAACTCCGCGCTGGTCGCGGCCGGCGGCCACAAGGAATTCGTGCCGGTGCCCGATGTCGTGGTGCCGGTGGATACCACGGCGGCCGGCGACAGTTTCAATGCCGGCTATATAGCGGCCCGGCTGGCTGACGTGAATCCCGGCGATGCCGCGGTGGCGGGCCACCGGCTCGCGTCGGAGGTGATCCGCCATCGCGGCGCGATCATACCGCGGGCCGAGAGCGCGGTGCATTGAGTTTTCTCAACGCGAACGCAGGTGGGCTCCCTCTCCCCTTGGGGGAGAGGTGAACGGAGTGTGCGGGACGGGTTACGGCTTTCCGATCAGCATCGCCAGCCATGCCGCTATGAACGGCAGAGGCAGGCTCGCGATCACCCGCAGCCACACCACGCGCGCCGGCATGATCGGCAGTTCGTAGGTCAGCAGCCGCGGAAAAGCGTACAGCGCCCAGGCAGTCGAATAGGCGATGACCTGCGGCGCCCCCGCCCCGCCTTTCAGCGCCGCCGCGGCGATGGCGAAACCCACCACCGGCCCGCCCGGCGTCATCGCACCGGCGATCCCGGCAACGGCGATTCCGAACACGCCCGAGGATGAGCCGAGCCAATAGGCGACGCTGTCCTGCGGCAGGGCCGCCGCGATATATCCAGAGCCGAGCACACCGATCGCCATGCGCGGGATCAGATAGACAAATTCCGTCGCGCCGCCGCGCGCGCTTTCGCGCAGCAGCGGAAGGCTGCGCCTCGCGACGCCGAACGCCAGCGCAACGACGATGATCCAGAGCGCGCTCGTGACGATGAGATCGATCACGGGTTCGCCCTGCGGCGCCAATACCGCTCGATCGCTCGCGCGATCAGCCCCGCCATGACCGCAAGAGGCAATGCCGCAAGCCAGCGCCACAGAACGAAATCAAAGCCGAGAAAGGGCATCTCCCAGACCAGCGTCCGGCTCAGGCCGATGGTGGTCCAACTGGTGATCAGCGTGACCACTGCGGCCGCATCCGCGCCCATTCCAAGAAAGGCGGCCGCGATCGGATAGATCGTGAACGGCCCACCCGGCACGATAATGCCGACACCGGCCGAAACCAGGATGCCCCTGAGACCGGAATCCCTGCCGACCCACCGAACTACCGTGTCGCGCGGCAACAGGATCGTCACAAGCGCCGCGATCAGGCAGCCGGCGAGCACATTCGGCAGCATGCGCGCGAACAGGCCGGAGTCGTCCCAAACGACGTCGAAGAATCGCGCCGGGCCGTCGCGCCAGAACACGAAAGCGGCGGCGCTCGCCACGATCACGACCAGCAGGGCAGTCGGCCAGTCCACCGCGCGGCGTTTACGGCGCGGCTGCGACGTTTCCGCTTGCATCAGCCGCGCAGACCCGCGGCCTCGCGGGCAAGCGACGTGACGCGCTTGAAATCCTTGGCTGCAAGCACGTCCTTGGGCACCAGCCAGGAGCCGCCGACAGCAATGACGTTTGGCAGCGCCAGATAGTCTTTGACGTTCTGTACGTTGATCCCGCCGGTCGGACAGAAATGGATATGCGGCAAGGGCGCCGCCACCGCTTTGAGCCAATTCGCGCCGCCCGACGCTTCGGCCGGAAAGAACTTCAGGACCTCAAAACCGAGATCAGACAGGACCATGGCCTCGCTCACCGTCGAGCATCCCGGAAGGACCGGAATTTCGATCTCGGTGAACGTCTCGGCAAGGACGGAATCGGTGCCGGGACTGACCAGGAATTTCGCACCGGCATCAATGGCGAAAGCGGCATCGACATGCCGCACAACCGTGCCGGCCCCGACCGTGCATTCCGGCACCTCAACGGCGATGGCCGCGATGGCCGCAAGCGCCGCGCGGGTCCGGAGCGTGACCTCGATCACGGGAAGGCCGCCGTCGCACAGGGCGCGCGCCAGCGGCACCGCGATTTCGAAATCGTCGATGGTGAGCACCGGGACGACCGGTGCCCGGCTGAAAAGGGCTGCGGTTTCGACTGGATCGGGCATGGCGTCCAACACATGCCTGCGAAGTTCGTTTGGTTCAAGTCACACCCGGAAGGGCCAGCGCCCTGGGCGGGACAAGTGCAGCCCTTCACGCCGCGCGATTCGTTACACCAGCGAGCGAACGAGCCACAGTCCCGCAAACAGGCCGGCAACCGAAAGGACCACCGAGCCGATGCCATAGGCGGCCGCAAGCGCGATGTCGCCACGTTCGTAAAGCACGGCGACATCGAGAGAAAATGTCGAGAAGGTGGTATATCCGCCGAGGATACCGGTGGTCAGGAACAGCCGCCAGCTCTGTGACGCGTCGCCCTTGAAGGCAAGCCAGCCGGCCAACAGGCCCATGACAAGCGAGCCGGTAACGTTGATCAGAAATGTGGACCAGGGAAAGCCGCTGCCGAGGAGCCGCGGCGTCCCGATATTGATTCCATGGCGGAGAGCGGCGCCCAGACCACCCCCGAGAAACACCAGCAGATAGCTCATTCGGCCAGACCTTCTGCAATGGTCGGGATTGTTCTGCCGCCCGTCCACGCGCGGTTATCGCCGACTTTCCGGTTGCGTCCAACCAAGGCCGCGTCCATGGTCCGGCCGCCATGCGTTCCCTCGACCTGTTCGCCCGGGACAAACTTGCCGGGCTCGAGCGTGAGAGTCTGCGGCGCAGCATCGTGGAAACGGCCGCCGGCGACGGCATCCATGTGGTCCGGGGCGGCCGCACGCTGCTGTCGTTTTGCAGCAATGACTATCTCAATCTCAGCCAGCACCCGAAGGTGAAGCGGGCGGCGGCCGCGGCCGCGAAAACGCATGGCGCAGGCGCAGGGGCGTCCCGGCTCGTCACCGGCAGCCATCCGCTCCATGCGGAACTGGAGGCGCGGCTCGCGCGGCTGAAAGGCACGGAGGCGGCGTGCCTGTTCGGATCGGGCTATCTCGCCAATGCCGGAATCATCCCGGCGCTGGCCGGCCGGGATGACCTGATCCTGATCGACGCGCTGGCGCACGCCTCCATGCATGCGGGTGCGCGACTGAGCGGCGCTTCGGTCATGCGCTTCCGTCACAATGACATCGCGCATCTGCGCGCCCTGCTGGACGCCGAGCGCGCGCGCTTCAGGCACGCCCTGATCCTCACCGAGGGCGTGTTCTCCATGGACGGCGATCTCGCGCCCCTGTCCGCGCTTTCGGACCTCGCAAGCCGCTACGATACCTGGCTGATGAGCGATGACGCCCATGGCATCGGCGTACTGGGAGGCGGACGCGGCTCGGCCTATATAAGCGATCCGCCCGCCGCCATTCCGCTGCAGATGGGCACGCTGTCGAAGGCGATTGGCAGCTATGGCGGCTATCTCTGCGCCTCGCGCGAGGTGATCGAGCTAATGCACAACCGCGCGCGCACCCTGATCTATTCGACCGGACTGCCGCCGGCCGCGCTCGGTGCGGCGATTGCCGCCCTCGACATCATCGAGACCGAACCCGACTATGCCGCGCTGCCGGTGCAAAAGGCGCGCGCATTC
>JBIQKQ010000069.1:0-7657 GCA_044506365.1 Hyphomicrobiales bacterium | reverse complement strand
GCCAACCTGCCGGCTGCGGAAAGCGCTATTGTGCCGGTGACGATCGGCGACGCCGACGCGGCCTTGCGCGTCTCGGCGATGCTGGAGGACGAAGGCTTCCTTGTGGTCGCGATCCGGCCGCCGACGGTGCCGGAGGGAACCGCCCGGCTGCGCATAACGTTCAATGCCATGCAGCCGGATGATGCAATCGATCGGCTGGCCAATATCGTACGTCATCGTATCCTGAGCTAGCGTCGTATCCGGGGGGCATCGGTCAATGACATCCGTCTTCATCACCGCGAGCGGCACCGATGTCGGCAAGACTTTCGTCGCCGCCGGCCTGATCCGCTATCTGCGCGCGCAAGGCGAGACGATCGATGCGATCAAGCCGATCGTCAGCGGCTTCGATCCGGCGCGGGCGGGAGAGAGTGATTGCGGCGTGCTGCTGCGTGCGCTCGGTTTGCCGCTGACCGACGAGGAACTTGAGGACATTTCGCCCTGGCGTTTCGCAGCGCCGTTTTCACCCGACATGGCCGCGCGTCACGAGGGCAAGGAGATCGACTTCGATCAGCTCGTCTCGTTCTGCGAAACCGCGATCAAGGAGGCGGACGGATCGCTTCTGGTCGAGGGCGTCGGCGGCGTGATGGTGCCGATCGATCAGGACACCACCGTGCTGGACTGGATCACCGAACTCGACGTGCCGGTTGTGCTCGTGGCGGGCAGCTATCTCGGCAGCATCAGCCATACGCTGACAGCCTTCGAGGTTCTGGACCAGGAGGACTGCGATCTGCGCGCCATCGTCGTGAGCGAAAGCGAAGGCAGCCACGTGCCGCTCTACGAGACGGTCGCGACCATCGCCCGTTTCCTGCCGGCGGTCGAGGTGATTGCATTGCCGCGGCTGGAGCCCGGCGCCGATCACCCGGCCTTTGCGCAGATCGCAAAGGCTTGCGGCCTGGTGTGAGCCCGTGTCCCGGGCGCAGCGCAGCGTGGAACGGTGCGCTGCAGAACCGGGATCCATGTGGTTCGACGGAGCATTTAAGTCCCGGCTCAGCGGCGCACCATTTTACTTCGCTTCTTGCTGCGCCGCGTCCGGGACACGAGGCTTTAACGAGCGGCAAGCTCCCTCACCACCTCGCCGATCACGCGCGTTAGAGCCGCGACGTCTTCCTCGGCGATCGTGAATGCGGGGGCGAGATAGATCGCGTTGCCGATCGGGCGGATGAAGGCCCCCTTCTCGACGAACGCGCGGCGCAAGGCATTCAGATCGTCAATCCGGTCCAGCTCCACCACACCGATGGCGCCGCGCATGCGCACATCGGTCACGCCAGGCAGATCGCGGCATGGCGCAAGGCCCGCGGCCAGCCATTGCTCGATCCGCGCCACCTGACGCAACCGCTCGCCACCCGCGAACAAATCGAGCGAGGCGTTGGCGGCGGCGCAGGCGAGCGCATTGGCCATGTAGGTCGGTCCGTGCATCAGCGCATGCATCGGATCGTCGGACCAGAAGGCATCGAAAATCTTGCCTCGCGCGACGGTTGCCGCGAGCGGCAGCGTGCCGCCGGTCAGCGCCTTCGACAGCGTGACAATGTCCGGCACCACGCCCGCCCCCTCGCAGGCGAACATCGTCCCCGTCCGCCCGAAGCCGGTGAAGATCTCGTCGAAAATCAGCAGAAGGTCGAAGCGGTCGGCGAGCCGCCGCAGGCGCTTGAGCACGTCGGGATCGTGAAAGCGCATGCCGCCCGCGCCCTGCACCAGCGGTTCGACGACGATGCCGGCGAGCCGTCCGGCATGACGCTCCAGCAGCGTGACAAGCGCGGACTCGCTGTCATCGTCGCGCGGCAGCTCGGCAATGAGATGGCGATGCAGCACGCCGGCAAAGGCCTGATGCATCCCGGTTTCATCGGAAATCGCCATCGTGCCGAGCGTGTCGCCATGATAGCCGCCGCGGAAACACACAAACGTGTCGCGCTTCGTCGCGCCGCGATTGAGCCAGTACTGGATCGCCATCTTCATGGCGACCTCGACCGCGACCGAACCGGAATCGGTGAAGAACACGCGGGTCAGATCGCCGGGCAGGATTTCGCAGAGCCTGCGCGCAAGCGTCAGCGGCTGCTCGTGCACCAGCCCGCCGAACATCACATGCGGCATGACCGCGAGCTGACGCTGCACGGCCTCGCGGATATGCGGATGATTGTAGCCGTGGCAAGCGGTCCACCAGGAGGCGATGCCGTCGACGAGTTCGCGCCCGTCGGCGAGATGGATGCGCGTGCCTTGCGTGCGCACCACCGGCAGCGGCGCCGGCGCGGTCTTCATTTGCGCATAGGGCAGCCAGATGTGATCGAGGCCGGACGGGTACCAGTCGGAGGTGGCGCTGCAGGAAAACGAATCCAAAGGTCCTGGCACGGCTAGCGCTCAACCGTTGCCGCAGACTCAGTGCGCTCCCTCCCCCCTTGCGAGGGAGGGTTGCGGAGCGGGGTCAACGGCGTGAGCGGAGCCTGCGGCTTACCCCCCACCCGAATGCCTTCGCTCAAGCGAAGGCATTCGACCTCCCCCTCACGGGGGGAGGTGAACGGAGTTTGTGGCTGCGCTTGTCTCAATCTCGCACTCGTGGGAAGCCGCTCACACCTGCATGGCGCGCAGGCCGAGCCGATCCATCAATTGCCGGTCGCGGTCGGCGGCCGGGTTCGGTGTGGTAAGCAGCTTCGGCCCGTAGAAGATCGAGTTGGCGCCGGCGAGGAAGCACAAAGCCTGGGTCTCGTCGGTCATGTCCTCGCGGCCGGCGGACAGCCGCACCATCGAACGCGGCATGGTGATGCGCGCAACGGCAATCGTGCGCACGAATTCGATCGCGTCGATCGCGGCGCCGCCGGCGAGCGGCGTGCCCTCGACCTGCACCAGCATGTTGATCGGCACGCTCTCCGGATGCACCGGCAGCGTCGCGAGCGCATGGATCATGCCGACGCGATCCTCCGCCCCCTCGCCCATGCCGACGATGCCGCCGCAGCAGACGTGGATGCCGGCGTCGCGCACATGCTCCAACGTGTCGAGCCGCTCCTGATAGGTCCGTGTCGTGATGATCTCGCCGTAGAATTCCGGCGAGGTGTCGAGATTGTGGTTGTAATAGTCGAGGCCGGACGCCCTCAGCCGCTTCGCCTGCGCGTTCGTCAGCATGCCGAGCGTGACGCAGGTTTCGAGCCCCATTGCGCGCACGCCCTCGATCATGGCGCAGACCTTGTCGAGATCGCGGTCCTTGGGTTCGCGCCAGGCCGCGCCCATGCAGAAGCGGCTGGCGCCGGCATCCTTCGCGGCCTGCGCCTCGGCCAGCACCTTGTCGAGGCTCATCAGCTTCTCGGCCTTGACGCCGGTGTCATATTTGGCGCTCTGCGGGCAATAGGCGCAGTCCTCCGGGCAGCCGCCGGTCTTGATCGAGAGCAGCGTCGAGACCTGCACCTCGGCCGGATCGAAATTGGCCCGGTGCGCGCTCTGCGCCTGGAACATCAAGTCGGGAAAGGGCAGCGCGAACAGGTTGCGGATTTCATTCCGCGTCCAGTCGTGGCGGACCGCGGCGGCCGCGCCATGAAATGAAGCATTTTCGCAGGTTCCGAGGGTCATCGCGGGTCCAGACCTCGCTCTCCGGCCAGCTCTCCCGCCGGCTCTTGCATTGCGCCTGCGGCTTCATGTCATAGTGCCGCCGCCAAGCCAAGCTAGCCCGTCAAGAGGGGCCGGGGGGCAGAGCACGGGGAACGGGGATGATTTCACGGCGGACGATACTGGCCGGGCTGGGCGCGAGTGCCGCCTTTGCCGGACAGGCCTCGGCCCAGCACCATGCGGGTCACGACCCGGTTTACTCGCATCTGACCGATCCCAAGATCAAGTCGCCGCCGCTCGACACGATGAAACTGCAGCATGTCTTCGACTCGCCGGCGCCGCGCGCCGCGCAGCCGGGACGCTGGGTGACAAGGGCGGCGCTTCCGCTGCCGCGCAGCGAAATGGCCTGGGCCACCACGCTCAACAACCGGATGCATGTGCTGGGCGGCTATGGCGAGCAGCGGGTCGACCGGCCCTATCATCATGTCTACGACCCGGCCGCCGACAAGTGGATCGAGGCGCCATTCCTGCCGCGCGGCGCCAACCATGTCGGCGTCGTGGTGGTGAACGGCAAGCTCTACGCCATCGGCGGCTTCATCGAGCAGAACAGGAAGCCCGACAATCTCTGCTTCGTGCTGGACGGCGAGAACTGGCGGGCGATCGCACCGCTGCCAAAGCCGTTCGCGGCGATCGGCTGCGCCGCAATCAACGGCTATCTGCATGCCATCGGCGGCGCGATCGGCGACACCTTCGCCACCAAGAAATCGGTCGACTGGCACCTCGTCTACGATCCGCGTATCGATCAGTGGGCGACACGCGCACCGATGCCGACCGGCCGCGACCATACCGGCACGCTCGCGGTGAACGGCAGGATTCACGTGATCGGCGGGCGGGTGGACTCGTTCCACACCAACTCCAATCTGCATCATGCCTACGATCCGAAGGCCGACAAATGGGAGCCGCGCGCGCCGCTGCCGACTGCGCGCTCCGGCCATGGCGCCGTGCTGTATCGCGGCAGGATTTTCGTCATGGGCGGCGAAGGCACCAACCGCGTCTATGGCCAGAACGAGGGCTACGACATCGAGCGGGACATCTGGGAATCCTACGCGCCGATGCCGACGCCGCGTCACGGGCTCGGGGCCGCCGCGATCGGCGACTATATCCACGTGGCCGGCGGCGGACCGATCATGGGCGGCTCGATCCAGAGCGCGATCCACGAGGCGTTCACGCTGGACTGACCCGGCGATCTGCACGACAATTGCAGGGAAGCGATATCGGATTGTCTGTTCGGGAGGGTTTGATGCTTCGCGCCTGCATGTTCGCGATTCTCGCTGCCGGCCTTGGCGCCGCTTCCGCCGATGCGCGCGATTACCTTAAATCCGAACGCGCGCAATCGCGCGGCTTCACACCGGGTGTCGTGACCGAAGGCGGCAAGATCGTCTGGATTTCGGGCCAGACCGGACTCGTCGACGAGCAGGGCAAGTCGATGGCCGGCAATTTCGAGGGACAGGCCCGCGTCATCTTTCGCGCGATCGACGCCGTCGCCAAGCGCGCCGGCGGTAGCATCAAGGACGTCGTGAACATCACGGTGTATCTGACCGATCCGCGGCTGATCGATCCGTTGATGCCGATCCGCCATGAATTCTGGCCGGAGGGCAATTACCCGGCAAGCACCACGATCACGGTCCACAGCCTTCCGGCCGTCGGCATGATGCTGGAAATATCGGCCGTTGCCGTGATTGGCGACAAGTAGCCCGGTGGCGCGCCGTCGCATCGTTGCGAAGGCCGCAGCAAAGGCTTAGGGAAGCGCGTCTCAACGCAAGAGTAGCGGCAAATGAACTCGCCCGACACGCCTTCACCTGATCCTGCCCTGCCCGACCGCCTCTCCAATGACCCAGACAGCCCCTATTACAACGAGGAGCTGCTGCAACGGGACATCGGCATTCGCTTTGCCGGCAAGGAGAAGACCAATGTCGAGGAATATTGTGTCAGCGAGGGCTGGATCCGGGTTGCGGCCGGAAATGCCAGGGACCGTCACGGGAAGCCGCTGACGATCAAGCTCAAGGGACCGGTGGAGCCGTACTTCAAGGACAAGGCGTAAACACAGACCGGGTCGTCCCCGCGCAGGCGGGAACCTATAGCCGCCACTCTGGAATATGGGTCCCCGCTTTCGCGGGGACGAACGGATGAAGCAAGCGCGTATGACTGACGCGGCTTACTTTTTCTTCTGCATGTTACGCTGGATCGCCTCGTTCATGCGCTGATTCAGCAATTCGTAGTCCTTGTGCAATCGGTCGCAAGCCTGCTTCGGCGCCTCGCAGAGGATGCGGGTCACGACGAAAAACCGGCCCCCCTGCTGACGGAGTTCGCGCCGTCCGACCGACGGATTGGCATAGTGCCCGGGCGGCGTGAACGACCACTGCGCGCCGTCCGTGTCCTCCGCGAGTGTCCAGCCGTCGCCTGTCGAA
Organism: Hyphomicrobiales bacterium; assembly: GCA_044506365.1. Classification (GTDB taxonomy): domain Bacteria; phylum Pseudomonadota; class Alphaproteobacteria; order Rhizobiales; family Xanthobacteraceae; genus Pseudorhodoplanes. The sequence goes on along the minus strand of JBIQKQ010000069.1, from coordinate 1,622 downwards.
AACTTGACGCCCGGCTTGGCCTTCAGCGAATTGAGCGCCTCAGACACCGATTGATACGGGATATCCGATGTCGTTGCAGGCGATTGCGCGCGTATCGCACCCGCCGGCGTCAGGATGATGGCTGTGAGGACGGCGATGGCGGCAAGGATCGTGAACCGATGCATGGGATGCTCCCTGTATCAGCTTCACGCGCCGCAACGGCAAAAGCAACGCCGCCCGCCTCACATTCCGGGGCGGCTCTGCATCGGCAGAAGTCCCGCCTGTCCTCGGAGTCCAGGCAACTATTGAGCCGGCCCGTTTACATAGATCGCCTCGAGCATCTTCAACATGATCACGTTGGCGGTCGGCTGGAAGACGCGACCTGTGGCAGCGTGCGGGTCAGTATCTTTCGCCCGGTCCAGCGGCGATACAGCCATTCAGCGAGAAACGATGCGACAACGATGACCACCAGCGCCACGATCGCGGCCGGCTGCTCCCTCCAGGTATAGACGCCGAGCACCGCGAACATGGCAAGGCAGGTGAGAAGCGACAGCCAGATGATGACGGCGTTGGCGCCGGTGTCCTTCAGGAGCCTCAGATGACCGGCATTCACCGCGGCATAGACCAGCAGAAATGCGGCGCTGCCCATCATCGCGATGCCGGACAAATCGAACAGCAAGGTGACGAGAATGACCAGCGCGGCCGTGAGCAGAAGCCCACCGCTCGCTTGCTTCCATTCGGTGCGCGACAGCCCGGCCGGCAATTCGCCGTCGCGCGCGATCATGTAGCAGACATTGGCCGAACCGAAGAGCGTCGCGTTGATCGCCGACGCGGTCGAGAACAGGGCGGCGATCGCAATCAGCCGAAAACCGGACTCGCCGAGAAATGGCTTTGCAGCTTCGGCCAGCGCATAGTCTCGCGCCTGCACGATCTGGGCATTCGACAGATTGCCCGTCACCGTGACTGCGACGACGAGATAGATCACGATGACGAGGATGACGGCGGTGTAGAGTGCGCGCGGCAGCAGGACGCGGGGATTGCGCATGTCGGACGCAGCATTGGTGATGAGGTCGAAACCCTCATAGCCGATGAACAGGATGCCGGCTCCGACCAGCACGAACGCCGCTTCCGGCGACAGCGCCGGTGAAAAGTGTCCCGCATCGATGAAGAACAGGCCAACCGCCGCGAACAGGACGAGAATGCCGACCTTGATGGCGACGATAATCGTCTCGCCGCGTCCCATGATGCGCGCGCCGAAGGCGTTGAGCAGGGTCAGCGCAAGCACCGAACCGACCGCGAGCGACTTCAGCAACAGAGGCGACGGCGTTTTAGTGATGAAGGTCGCCGCGTAGCTTCCAAACGCCGTTGCATAAAGCGCGAGCGAGATGATGTAAGCGGCCCACATGAACAGGTTCAGCCCGCCGGTGAATACGCCGTCGCCAAATCCCTTGACCAGGAAGTGAACGGCCCCGCCCGCGGACGGATAAACCGCGCCGAGCTTCGCGTAGGAATAGGCCGAGAACAACGCCACCACGCCGCCGATCAGGAAGGCAAGCCACATCATGTTGCCGGCGGCCTGCGCGACCACGCCAAGGATCCAGAAGATGCCGGCGCCAACCATGCCGCCGCTGCCGATCGACACC
>JBIQKQ010000218.1:0-2584 GCA_044506365.1 Hyphomicrobiales bacterium | reverse complement strand
GGCAAGCAGGTGCCGCGCGCCGACAACCGCATCATGATCGGCGCCACCTCGCTGGAGAGCGAGGACGACGGCCTGAGCGTGCGGTCGGCCCTGGAATTGCTGAGCGCGGCCTATGCGGTGCATCCGGCCTTCGCCGAGGCGCGGATCGTCGAAACCGGCACCGGCCTGCGGCCGGCCTATCCGGACAACCTTCCGCGCATCGACATCCGCGGCTCCCGCATCGCGGTGAACGGCCTTTATCGACACGGCTTCCTGATCGCACCGGCTCTTGCGGAGATGACGCTGGCCTATGTCCGCGAAGGCAGCATCGACATTGAGGTTATGGAATGCAATTGACCGTCAACGGCAAATCCATGGACATCACGTCCGGGCGGGTGGATGCGCTGCTGCAGGAACTCGAATACGAAGGCACGCACTATGCGATCGCCGTAAACTATCGTGTGGTACCGCGCGCACGCTGGAGCGAGATCGAACTCAAGGCGGGCGACACGGTCGAAATCCTGACGCCGCGGCAGGGAGGATAGCCGCGATGATGCCATTCGCACCATCTCTCTGCATGTCGTCCCCGCGCACTCTCCGTACGTCGTCCCCGCGCAGGCGGGGACCCATACGCCGTGTCGTCTCAAGCAACCACGATGGCAGAACTTTTCTGCAGCAACGAACAGCCGTGGTTATGGATCCCCTCCTGCGCGGGGACGACCGGATTTTGCTGCGGATGCCAACGTCATGCTGACCCTTTATGGAAGAACCTTCACCTCCCGGCTGCTGATCGGCACCGCGCTTTATCCCTCGCCCGCCATCATGCAGCAGGCGATCCGCGCTTCGGGTGCGCAAATCGTCACCGTATCGCTGCGCCGCGAATCCGCGGGCGGCCGCGCCGGCAACCAGTTCTGGGCGCTTATCCGTGAGCTCGACGTCGCCATACTTCCGAATACGGCCGGCTGCCGCTCGGTGCGGGACGCGGTGACCACCGCCCAGATGGCGCGCGAACTGTTCGGAACGTCGTGGATCAAGCTGGAAGTCATCGCCGATGATGAAACGCTGCAGCCCGATGTCGTCGGGCTGGTGGAAGCCGCAGGCATACTCATCCGGGATGGCTTCGAGGTGTTTCCCTACACCACCGAGGATCTCGGCGTGGCGCATCGCCTGGTCGACGCCGGCTGCCGCGTGGTGATGCCCTGGGCCGCGCCGATCGGCAGCGCCCGCGGCCTGATCCATCGCAACGCATTGAAGCTGATGCGCGCGCGGCTTCCGGATGTGACGCTGATTGTCGATGCCGGCCTCGGTGCACCCTCGCATGCCGCCGATGCCATGGAGCTTGGTTACGACGCCGTGCTGCTGAACACGGCGGTGGCGAAAGCGGCCGATCCGGTGAGCATGGCCAATGCATTCCGGCTCGGCGTCGATTGCGGCCGCATCGCCCATGAAGCAGGCCTGATGGGCCCGCGCGACTTCGCCTCTCCATCCACCCCTGTCATCGGAACACCATTCTGGCATGCCGTATCCTGATCGCTTTTATCCCGTCGTCGATACGCTGGCCTGGGTCGAACGCCTGGCGCGGCTTGGCGTCGGTACGGTGCAATTGCGCGCGAAGGATCTTGCGCCGCCGGCCGCACTCGCGCTGGTGCGCGAAGCGCTCGCCGCGACCCAGGGCAGGCGCACGCGGCTTGTGGTCAACGATTACTGGCAGGCCGCGATCGAGGCCGGCGCACAGCATGTGCATCTCGGGCAGGAAGACCTCGCCGACGCCGATATTCCGGCGATCCGCCGCGCCGGCCTGACACTTGGTCTATCGACCCACGACGACGATGAACTCGAGAATGCGCTGCGTTACGATCCCGATTACGTCGCGCTTGGTCCGATCTTTCCGACCACGCTGAAGGTGATGCGCTTTGCGCCACAGGGCCTCGACAAGCTCGGCCTCTGGAAGAAGCGTATCGGCAACATTCCGCTCATTGCCATCGGCGGCATCACGCTGGAACAGGCGCCCGCCGTGTTCGCGGCCGGCGCCGATTCCATCGCCGTCGTCAGCGACGTGACCAAGAACCCCGACCCGGACGCGCGTGTGCGTGCCTGGCTGACATTGACTGAGCAACCGGCCGTTCCGGCCTGAGAGGAGAACGCCATGAACAAGATCGTCTCCCCGAACGATCTCGTCGCACCCAAGGTCACGACTGGGTCCCTGCCCGCCTCGCGCAAGGTTTATGTTGCGCCCGAGGCGGCGCCCGACCTGCGCGTGCCGTTGCGCGAGATCATCCTCTCGGAAGCCTCTGGCGAGCCGCCGCTTCCGGTCTATGACACATCGGGACCGTACACGGACGTGAATGCCACCATCGACGTGGAAAGGGGCCTGCCGCGCACCCGCATCGCATGGGTGAAGGAGCGTGGCGGCGTCGAGGAATATGAGGGCCGGCCGATCCAGCCGATCGATAACGGCAACGCCACCGGAAAATATCTCGCCCGCGAATATCCGGTGCGGCATCGTCCGCTGCGGGCCATCTCCTTCTCTTCACCTCCCCCCTCGCAGGGGAGGTCGGATCGCGAAGCGATCTGGGAGGGGGGTGAACAACAAATTGTAGCGCAG
>JBIQKQ010000068.1:0-17552 GCA_044506365.1 Hyphomicrobiales bacterium | reverse complement strand
GGATAGAGCTTGATCTTCAGCTTGCCGCCGCTCTGCTTTTCGACCTCGGGAAACCAGGCGGTGAAGACGTGGTGCGGAATCGGATGGGTGGGCGGCACGAAGGTCGCGAGCTTCAGTTCGTCTTGTGCGAAGGCCGGGAACGGCAGCGTGCTGACTGCCCCGAGCGCCGAGGCGCCGGCAAGAAAAGTCCGTCGTGTCGATTGCATCTGCGATTCCTCCCGAGGAATGTGACTTCCGATCGCGGAACCGCCCGTTTCGGGTCTTGCTCGCGACGGCTGCAACGATGATGGTCTTGGTTGTTATGCGGCCGGCTTTGGTCTCCTGATATGGAACGCCGATGTTATCGGCCGGGCGAAAGGCGTCAATTGAAGGTTGCGGTCAAACCGCCGCAGGACCGATCCCGATCCCCTCCAACGGCACTGCGGGAGCGTCCTTCGAAACGCGCAGCGTCAGAGAGGTTTTTACATTTCGCACATGCGGCGCGGCGGTTAGTTCGCTGACGAAGACCTGAAAGGTCTTCAGGTCGGGCGCCACGCATTTGAGGATGAAATCCACCTCGCCCGACAGCATCCAGCATTCCCGCACCAGCGGCTGCTCGCGCACGAAGGCTTCGAAGGCCGCGAGATCGGACTCCGCCTGGCTCGAAAGATGCACCAGCGCGAACACGGTCACCTCGTAGCCGAGCCGCTTTTCATCGAGCAGCGCGCGATAGCCCCGGATATAGCCGGCCTCCTCCAGCGCGCGGACCCGGCGCAGACAGGGCGGCGCGGAAATGCCCACCCGGCGGGCCAGCTCCACGTTGGTCATGCGACCGTCCGCCTGCAGTTCGGCCAGGATTTTCCAGTCGATCGCGTCAAGTCGCGCGAGCATGCCGGCTGCGCCTCCCGTTTTCGCAAGAGCGAACCATAGCCAGTTCCGCTATTGCACGAAATAAAATTACGTGAGGCGCGGGACCGCGGCTGCTGCAGAGGCCGGGTTGCATAACTTGCATAGCTCGGGCAAATGCCTAAATTCCTTGCGTCATTGCTCGCCGGCCGGTTGCTCGCGGCGGCCCCCCCGGTTTTTCCACGGATTTGAAATGACCAAAACCACCCACGCCAAGGTTGTCATCATCGGCTCCGGCCCCGCAGGCTACACTGCCGCGATCTATGCCGCCCGGGCGATGCTGGAGCCGTTGCTGATCCAGGGCTATCAGCCGGGTGGACAGCTCACCATCACCACCGATGTCGAGAATTATCCGGGCTTTGCCGACGTCATCCAGGGTCCGTGGCTGATGGAGCAGATGCAGAAGCAGGCCGAGCATGTCGGCACCCGCATCGTCACCGATCACGTCAACGATCTCGACACGTCGGGCCGGCCGTTCCGGCTCACCTGCGACTCCGGCGACATTTATCTTGCCGATACCGTGATCCTCGCCACCGGCGCGCAAGCGCGCTGGCTCGGGCTGTCATTCGAGGAGACCTTCAAGGGCTATGGCGTCTCGGCCTGCGCCACCTGCGACGGCTTCTTCTATCGCGGCAAGGAGGTGATGGTGATCGGCGGCGGCAATACCGCCGTCGAGGAGGCGCTGTTCCTCACCAATTTCGCCAGCAAGGTCACGCTGGTGCACCGGCGCGACACCCTGCGCGCCGAGCGCATCCTGCAGGACCGGCTGTTCAAGCACCCGAAAATCGAAGTGGTCTGGGACTCGGTGGTCGACGACCTCATCGGCAGCGAGAACCCGCACAAGGTGACGGGTGCGTTCCTGCGCAATCTGAAAACCGGCGCCATCACCGAGCGCAAGGTCGATGGCGTGTTCGTCGCCATCGGGCATACGCCTTCGACCGAACTGGTGAAGGGCAAGGTCGACATGAAGCCGAACGGCTATGTCCTGACCGCGCCCGATTCCACCGCGACCTCGGTGCCCGGTCTGTTCGCGGCCGGTGATGTGACCGACGATATCTATCGCCAGGCGGTGACCGCCGCCGGCATGGGCTGCATGGCCGCACTCGAGGCCGAACGTTTCCTCGCCGCGCACGATAATGTGCGCGCGGCGGCAGAATAAGGCGGTGTCGTTTTGCTCCAGCAGCGATCACGGTTTTCCATGACCTCCATGGATTGGGACAAACTGAAGGTCTTTCACGCGGCGGCGGAAGCCGGCAGTTTCACTCATGCCGGCGAGCAACTCGGCCTGTCGCAGTCGGCCGTGTCGCGCCAGGTCAGCGCGCTCGAACAGGCGCTGAATGTGTCACTGTTTCACCGCCATGCGCGCGGGCTGATCCTGACCGAACAGGGCGAGTTGCTGTACCGGACCGCGCACGAAGTCTTCATGAAACTGGAGTCGGCGCGCGCGAAACTGACCGACAGCCGCGAGCGGCCGAACGGCGACCTCAAGGTGACGACCACGGTCGGACTTGGCGCCCACTGGCTGACGCCGAAGATCGGCGAGTTCATCGATCTGTATCCGGATATCCGGATCTCGCTGATCACCACCGACGAGGAACTCGATCTCGCCATGCGCGAGGCCGACGTCGCGATCCGGCTGCGGATCCCGACTCAGCCGGACCTGATCCAGCGCAAGCTGTTCTCGGTGCATTTCCATCTCTATGCATCGCCGGAATATCTCAAGCGCTTCGGTACGCCAAACAAGGTCGACGATCTCGACAACCACCGGATCATGCTGCTCGGCGGCGGCAATATCCCGACCTTCCTGCAGAACCGGAACTGGCCGCTTGAAGTGGGACGCGAAGGCAAGGGACCGCGCAGCCCCGCGCTGATCGTCAACAACATCCTCGCGATGCTGCGCGCGTGTCAGCAAGGCATCGGCATCGCGCTCTTACCGGACTACCTCGTCGAGGAAAATCGCGGGCTGGTGCAATTGCTCGGGGAGTCCGATCCGATCACGTTGGATGCGTATTTCGTCTACCCGGAAGAACTCAAGTCCGTCGCGCGCGTGCAGGTGTTTCGCGATTTTCTTGTGTCGAAGGCGCAGCGCTGGACGTTCTGATCGCGCGCATTGCGGTCGTTGCATGGCAGCGCGTGTTGCGGCCAATGCATGGCTGATCCAACACGCGGAGGCGTTGCCGTAACGGCTTTAGGGATTCATACTTTGATTATTCTGGATGCGAGCGGTTTTCGAATCCTCCCAGATCGCAACCGAACGTAGACAGTGATTCCCCTCTGGAAGGTGATTGCCGGCAATCCCGCGCTGGCATGAACTTAAGCCGGGCCGCTCCCCTCGCGGCCCGGTTTTTTTCTGCGCGCACGTGCGCTGGCGAGCGCACCCGCGCGAGACGTCTTGCTGCAGAAACAGGAAGACAGCGTGCGCTTCGTCACGTTCGCGGGCTGACATTCGGCCCGCGCGCGCGGCTACGCGGCAACATCACTGCGATCGAATGGGACGAGGACGCGGTGAAGCGCGATGCGGTGGACGCCGGGTGCGTCACACGCCCCGCCCTCTCCTCCCCGTGAATGCGGAAACCCGGCTTTCCGGATAACGGCTCGCGCGATTAAGCACAGCGTTTGGCAGAACGCCGCGCGCCGCTAGGCATACAGCCGTTCGTTCTCCAGCCCCTTGTAGAGATCGGCCACCCATTCGCCGTAGCCGTTGAAGAGCAGCGTCGGCACCCGCTTGCCGCCTGAGCCGATCACCTCCTCGGTGGCCTGGCTCCAGCGCGGATGATCGACCTTCGGATTGACGTTGGCCCAGAAGCCGTATTCACGCGCCTGCAGCGACTCCCAATAGGACTTCGGGCGCTTGTCGGTGAAATGGAAGCGCACGATCGACTTCACCGACTTGAAGCCGTATTTCCACGGCACCGCGAGACGGATCGGCGCGCCCATCTGGCGCGGCGCCGGCTTGCCGTAAACGCCGGTGACAAGGAACGCGAGATCGTTGCCAGCCTCCGCGATGGTCAAGCCTTCGGTATAGGGCCATGGATACCAGGTCTGACGCTGCCCGGGCGCGGTCGCGGCATCCTTGAACGTCTCCATCTGCACATACTTTGCCGACGACAGCGGCTTTGCGAGTTCGAGGAGCTTGGCGAGCGGAAAGCCGGTCCAGGGAATCGTCATACTCCAGGCCTCGACGCAGCGCAGCCTGTAGACTCGCTCCTCCAGCGGCATTTTGCGGATCAGGTCGTCGATGCCGATCTCGAACGGCTTCTCGACCATGCCGTCGATCTTCACCACCCACGGCCTGATCTTCAGCGCCTGTGCGCGGGAGGCGATCGCCTTGTCGCCACCGAATTCGTAGAAATTGTTGTAGGTGGTCGCGATCTTTTCATCGGTGAGCGGGCGGTCGACCGGATAGGTGGTGTTCGCTTTTGCCGGATAGAGATCGGCCGTGGGATCTGGAAGCTTATCGACATCGGAGAGCCGCTGCGCGCTCGCATAGCCAAGGGTGAGCGCGCCGACGCCACCGGCAATCAACGCGCGCCGGCTCAGGAAAAAGCGTTCCGGCGTGACCTCATGTTCCGGTATTTCCCAGCCGCGGCGGCGAATGACGTTCATCCCGTGTCTCCGGATCTTGGCGGTATGCAGCATGACATACGCAGGCGGGGATGGCCCCGCAAATCACGCATGCGCGAATGCATGTGATGGCTCCGGATGCGCAACGCGAGCGCGCCATAAATGACCGCGCGCGCCTCGTCCGTCAGCGCTGCAATGGCTTCAGCGCAGATGCGCCGTGACAATGGCGCGCCCCGCCTCGACGAAGTTCCGCGCCGGACCCCCGGGCCCGATTGCCTGGGTGCAGACCAGCGCGCCTTCCAGCAGCATGAAGAGCTGGTCGGCGAGGAGTTCCGGTTGCTGCGCGCCGGCACGGGCGCAGAGATCCACTAGGTTCGTGCGGGAATCCTGCTTGCACTGCTCGATCACGCAGCGCGCCGGGTGTTCCTTCTCCGGCAGTTCCACAGCGGCGTTGGCGAGAGCGCAGCCGCGCGACTTCGGATCGCTGACATGGCCGGCGGCCTCGAGCAGCCAGGCCTCGAGCTGAGCGCGCGGGTCGCCCGGATGGGCGGCCTCGATGGTCGGCCAGATGACGTCCTTCTCGGCGGCGAGACCACGCAGATATTCCGCCACCAGCGCGTCCTTCGATTCGAAGTGGCGATAGAGCGTCATCTTGTTGGTGCCGGCCGCCTCCGCGATGGCGTCCACCCCGACCGCACGAATGCCGTGGCGATAGAACAGGTCACGGGCCGCCGCGATAATCCGCGCGCGCGGTGGAAGCCGCTCAGATGTTTCAACTTTTGTCGTATGCATCGCATCTGTCATGGCGTACCCCTTGACATGGGTGTTACCGGTCAGTACCTATCAGGTGTTACCGGTCAGTACCATAGTCAAGTGGTGCCGGACCGGTCCTGGATTCCCGACTGGAGGCACCAAATGCATTTCTCCCTCTACGCCAATTACAGTCCTTCCGAAAGGGCAGCCCAAATCCGATCCCTGACCTTTCCGGACATCCTCACGGATCCCCTGGTCCGCCTGGTGATGAAGGCGGATGGGGTCGATCCGAAGGCGCTCGAAAACGAATTGTCGGAGATCGCGGCTTCGCTCGACTCCGTTCAGACCGAACGCGCCCCCTGCCCGCTAATCGCCTGCTGAGCCCCGAGAGACGGCGTGGCGGAACCCTCCTCCTCCCCCGTCACGCCTGCGCCGGGCGGCTTCGTTGTCCCCGCCGAATGCCGCCCGGCGCCAATTTCCCTCAACTGAAAGGAATTAGACCCATGAGCCCGACCGCGGCGACCGCGAGAGTCGCAGAAGATATCGAACCGTTGTTTCAGCCCTACCAGCTCGGCCCCCTGCATCTGTCGAACCGCATGGTGATGGCGCCGATGACGCGCAGCCGCGCGATCGAGGGCAACGTGCCCAACCCGCTCGCCGAGACCTATTACCGCCAGCGCGCCGGCGCCGGCCTGATCATCAGCGAAGCAACGCAGGTGAGCCCGCAGGGCGTCGGCTATATCCGCACGCCGGGCATCCATTCGCCCGAGCAGGTCGCGGCCTGGCGCAAGATCACCGCCGCGGTGGCGCGTGCCGGCGGCAAAATCTTCTTGCAGCTCTGGCATGTCGGACGCATCTCGCATCCCGATTTCCATGGCGGCGAACTTCCCGTCGCACCCTCGGCCATTGCGCCGGACGGCGAGGTCTTCACCGCGAAAGGTCCGCAGAAAATGGTGACGCCTCGGGCGCTGGAAACCCATGAGCTTCCCGGCATCGTCGAACAGTTCCGCAAGGGTGCCGAGAATGCCAAGGCGGCCGGCTTCGATGGCGTCGAACTGCATGGCGCCAATGGTTATCTGCTCGATCAGTTCACACGCGACGGGTCGAACCGCCGCACCGACGCTTATGGCGGTTCAGTCGAGAACCGCGTGCGCCTGCCGCTGGAAGTGACGAAAGCGGTGATCGATGTATGGGGCAAGGAGCGCGTAGGGTATCGCGTCTCGCCAACCGGGGCCTACAATTCGATGTCCGATTCCGATCCGCGCGCGACGTTCTCGTATCTGACGCAGCGCCTCAGCGAACTTGGGATCGGCTATCTGCACGTGGTCGATCCGGTGAACGGCGAGAACCGCGTGGCGCCGCATCTGCGCAAGCTGTTCAATGGCACCTTCATCATCAACGGCGGCTATGACCAGGCGAGCGGCAATGCCGCGATTGCCAGCGGCGAGGCCGATCTCGTGGCGTTTGGCGTGCCGTTCCTGGCCAATCCCGATCTGCCCTACCGTTTCGGCATCAAGGCGACGCTGAATGCGCCGGACCAGGCAACCTTCTATGCCGGCGAGGACAAGGGCTATACGGACTATCCCGCCCTCGCGAACTAAGTTCCGCTGAGCGGAGCAGAACATCGACACCACCGCGCGTTTGGCGATCGTTGTCCCGTCAAGCGCGCGGCGGTGCGGATACATCATTGCACCAGCGCCGACGGTCGGCTGACCGCTGGCTGGACAGGCGCCCCGGTGCTAGTCTTGGCACGGTCAACCGGGCGCGACCACGATGTCGGCTGGCACGGTGCAACCCACCCCAGGGAATGCGGCGCTCGGCGCGGAGGCGGCCGAGCACGAGCGTCAGTTTCGTGAATTGCTGGAATTCTGTCCGGCCGCGCTTCTCATTGTCGATGAGGACGGTCGGCTGCTCTTTCATAATGCGCGCCTGCGCGAAATCCTGGGCTACAGTCACGACGAACTCGACCATGGCGATACCCGCCAGCACTGGCACGATCTTGGCCAGCGCGAACGGATCATCGCGCAGTTGCGCAACCGGGGCGGCCAAGTCCTCAACGAGAAGGTGATTTGGCGGACCAAGAAGGGCGCCCTGGTTCATCTTCTGTTGTCCTATGTGCAGGTGGCCTATCAGGGCGGGCATGTCAGCTTCGTCGGTGGCAAGCGCGTCGTGTGGGTCTATGACATCACGGCGCTCACCCAGCATGAGGTGCAGTTGGCCGAGCAGGAGCGTCAGCTTCGCGAAATTCTCGATTACAGCCCGGCCGCGGTGGGCGTCGTCGATGAGGACGGACGGCTTCTGTTTCACAACCGGCGTCTTCGCGACCTGACCGGATATGACGAGACCGAGCTGGACCTGTTCGATACCAAACGGTTCTGGAACGATCTCGATCATCGCACTCGCATCATCGATCAGCTGCGCGTGCGCGGAGGTCAGCTTCTGAACGAAGAGATCGTCTGGAAGACCAGGCAGGGCGAACTGCTCGATCTGCTCATTTCCTACGTTCAGGTCGCCTATCACGGCGGCCATGTCGCGGTGGCTGGCGGCAAGCGGCTGTTCTGGCTCTACGACATCACGCCGCTGCGCAGAGCCGAGCAGGCACGGCTGCGCAGCGAAAGGCGGCTCGCGGAAGCGATCGAGAGCATTTCAGAGGGCTTTGCCTGCTACGATGGCGAAGACCGGCTGGTCATCAGCAATTCGTGCTATCGCAACCTCCTCTATCCCGGCCTCGACATCGATCTCAGCGCCGGCACGACATTTGAGAGCATCATTCGCCGCGCCGCGGAGCGCGGCTATGTCGAAGATGCACAGGGCCGGATCGAGGAATGGATTGCCGCCCGGCTGAACCAGCATCGCAATCCGGGCGAGCCGCAGGTGCAGCGGCGCAGCAACGGCCGCTGGGTCATGGTCAGCGAACGGCGAACCGAAGACGGCGGCACTGTCGCGGTCTATTCCGACATCACCGAACTGAAGCAGCGCGAGCAGGACCTCACCGAAAAATCGAACGCGCTGGCCGCGCTCTCCTCCAAGCTGGCCAAATACCTCGCGCCGCAGGCCTACGACACGATCTTCACCGGCCAGCAGGAGGTCAAGATCGTCAGCAAACGCAAGAAGCTGACGGTGTGCTTCTCCGATCTGGTCGGCTTTACCGAACTGACCGACAAGATGGAGTCGGAGGATCTCACCCAGCTGCTCAATCGCTATCTCACCGAGATGTCGAAGATCGCGCTGCAATACGGCGCCACCATCGACAAATATGTCGGCGACGCCATCGTCATGTTCTTCGGCGATCCCACGACGCTCGGGGTGAAGGAGGACGCCCTCGCCTGCGTGCAGATGGCCATCGCGATGCAAAAGCGCGTCGCCGAGCTCGCGCAGGAATGGATCGACCAAGGCATCGAGACCCGGCTGCGCTGCCGGATCGGCATCCACACCGGATATTGCACGGTGGGCAACTTCGGCAGCGAGGACCGGATGGACTACACGATGATCGGCGGGACCGTGAATCTTGCCTCGCGCCTGGAACACGAAGCCGCTCCCGGCGGCATCCTGATGTCGTTCGAGACCTATGCCAACGTCAAGGATGAGGTGCGTTGCGAGGAGCGCGGCCCCGTGCAGGTGAAGGGTATCGCGCAGCCGGTCATGACCTATGAAGTGGTCGGGCCGATGGCGGATGCGCAAGAGGCGCCGACCGCGCATCTGCGCATCGAACTCGATGCCGAGCGCATGTCCGACGACGAACGGGCCGCGGCGGCCGCAGCCCTGCGCCGGGCATTGGGAATGCTGGAAAAGCGCGCCGCCACCGGGGGATGTTAGATCATGGCCCTCATCTGAACCGCAGATTGTCGCGCGAGAGCTGGGCGATCGACCGGCAGCCCATCAGCTTCATGTCGCGGATCAGTTCGGCCTGCATCAGTTCAAGCGCGCGCTCCACGCCGGCCTGGCCGGCGGCGGCGAGCGGATAGAGGTAATAACGGCCGACGCCGACCGCCTTGGCGCCGACCGACAGGGCCTTCAGCACATGACCGCCGCGCTGGACGCCGCCGTCCATCAACACGTCGATCCGGTCGCCGACCGCATCGACGATCTCGGCCAGCTGGTCGAAGGATGCGCGCGAGCCGTCGAGCTGGCGGCCGCCGTGATTGGACACCACGATCCCGGTGCAGCCGATCTCCGCTGCGCGCTTCGCATCGCCGGCGGCCATGATGCCCTTGAGGCAGAACTGGCCGTCCCATTGCCGCACCATGTCGGCGACATCATCCCAGTTCATGGACGGATCGAGCATGTCGCTAAAATAGCGGCCGATCGAGAGCGCTCCGCCGCCCATGTCGATATGCGCGTCGAGCTGCGGCAGGCTGAACCGGTCATGGGTCAGGTAATCGATTGCCCATTTCGGCTTGAGCGCGAATTGCATGATCCCGGCTGGCGTCAGCCGGAACGGGATGGTGAAGCCGGTGCGCAGGTCGCGTTCGCGGTTTCCGCCGGTGATGCTGTCGACCGTCAGCATCATGACCTGCACGCCCGCGTCCTTGGCGCGCTGCATCATCGCGCGGTTCAGGCCGCGATCCTTGTGGAAGTAGAATTGATAGACCTGCGGGGTGTCATGCGCCTTGCGCAATGCTTCGAGGCTGGTGGTGCCGAGCGACGACACGCCGAACATGGTGCCGAATTTCGCGGCCGCCGCCGCGACCGCGCGCTCCCCATCATGATGAAACAGCCGCTGCAGGGCGGTTGGCGAGCAATAGACCGGCAGCGCCAGCTTCTGGCCCATGACGGTGACGGAAAGGTCGATCGTCTCCACCCCGCGCAGGACATACGGCACGAGATCACAGGTCTCGAACGCCGCGGTGTTGCGCCGGTAAGTCACCTCGTCGCCCGCCGCGCCGTCGATGTAGTTGAAGATCGGGCCGGGCAGCCGCCGTTCGGCGAGACGCCGGAAGTCATGAAAGTTGCAGCAATCCTGCAGACGCATCGTCTCGCTCGCGCAAGAAAAAGGGCGGAGCCGATGATACAGCCCCGCCCGCGCTTATACAGGCTCGATGGCGGCTATTCCGCCGCCCTCCGCGCCGCAACAATCTGATCGGCGGTACGACCGGTCAGTTCGGCCATGTGGTTGAACGTGAATGTGAAGGTCCCGACGCCGGCAGTCGCGGAGCGGATCTCCACAATCAGGTCGCCGATCTCCGATTCCGGCATCAACGCTTTCACGCAGTCCCAGCCGGGCCAGTTCTCGCGCGTGTCGAAGCCGAGAATCTGCCCGCGTCGCCCCGACAGGATGGCGTTGATCTTTGCCGTCGCGTCGTTGGGACACACGATTTCCACCGAATGGATCGGCTCGAGCAGCACCGGATGGCATTGCGGCAGGGCTTCGACCACGCCGATACGGCCCGCTGTCCGGAACGCCTGGTCCGATGAATCGACGGTGTGATACGAGCCGTCGATCAGCGTCACCGCGATGTCGACCACCGGAAAGCCCAGCGGGCCGTGTTTCAGCCCGTCGATCACGCCCTCTTCGACCGAGGGGATGTAATTCTTCGGCACCACGCCGCCGGTGATGGTTTCGGAGAATTGGAATCCGGCGCCCCGCGGCAGCGGCTTGATGTCGAGCACCACGTCGCCGAACTGGCCATGTCCGCCCGACTGCTTCTTGTGGCGGCCGCGCTGCTGGATGGTCTTCTTGATGGTCTCGCGATAGCCGACGCTCGGCTGCCGCTTCTCGATCGCGATCCCGAAGCGGTCGGTGAGCCGCTCGGTGATCACCCGCAGATGCATCTCGCCCTGGCCCCACAGGATCACTTCGTGGGTGTCGGGATTGTGCACGATCGAAATCGAGGGATCCTCCTCCACCAGCTTGTTCAGCGCCTGACCGAGCTTCACGTCGTCCTTGCGCTCTTTTGCGGCAATCGAGATCGCCAGTACCGGCGGATAGGGAACAATCTCGGCGAGCCGCGCCGGATGATCCTTGCCGGAAGCCAGCGTGTCACCGGTCCTCGCATTGTCGAGCTTGCCGAAGGCGACGGTTTCGCCAGCCTGTGCGAGGCCGCGTTTCTCGAATGCCTGTCCCATCATCCTGAAGACGCCGGAGACGCGGCCGGCCTCGCGATCCTGCGAATTCAGGGTGACACCATCGCCGACCTGACCGGCCAGCACCCGCGCGACCGACATCTTGCCGCCATGCGCGGTGTTGATGGATTTCAGGACATAAGCGGTCGTGCTGTGGCCGGCCTTCACGCCGAGCCGGGCGGCGGTCGCCTCGACATTGGGCGCCTCGTGGCGCAGCGCCTTCATCAGCCGCAGCACGCCATTCGTGCGGGTGGCGACGCCGATCAGAACCGGACAGACCTGCCCCTCGCGCAAGTCCTTGGCGAGATCGTCGAACACCTTGTCGCGCGGCGGCGGAATGTCCTCGAGCAGTTGCTCCATCAATTCGTCGTCGTGATCGGCTAGCGTCTCGAGCATGGTGAAGCGCGCGGTCTTTTCGCGCTCCAGGTCCTCGCCCGACAATTCGATCACCTCGGACGCGGTGTGCTCCTTGTAAACATGCGCGCGCTCCAGCGCGAGATCGACGAAGCCGGTGATGATCTCGTTCCGCCAGATGGGAATTTGCCGCAACAGCAGCGGCACGCGGGAGGCAGGCTGCAGGATCTGCAGCGTTTCACGCAGCCGCTTGTCGGCCTTGTCGATCTTGTTGAGAAACAGGAAATGCGGAATTTTCTGGTCTTCGAGTTCGCGCAGCACGAGCTGCAATTGCGGAACCTTCTTTTCGTCCGCCTCGCATACCACGACCGCCGCATCGACGGCCGGCAACGCGGCACGCATATCGTGGATGAACTCGACCGAGCCCGGGCAATCGATAAAGGTATAGCTGTCGTCCATGAAGGTCGTGGTGGCGACCGACAATTCGACGCTCATGCCGTGATGGCGCGCCTCCTTCGAATTGTCGCCGACCGTCGTGCCAGCCTCAACGCTGCCCTGCCGCTGGATCGCGCCGGTGCGGGCGAGGATCGCTTCGAGCAGCGTGGTCTTACCGCTCTGGAAGGGGCCCACCAATGCAATGCACCGGGGACCCGTCGGCCTATTGCCGTTGGCTCTAGTGCCGTTCGCATTCGCTTCCGTCATCCGCGCCTCCCGTCATGAGAAGGGCGCGATGCAGTCGAGTACCGCGTAGCATTCTTCGGCACCGCGCCCGGTTTGAGCGCCTGACCCGAAGGGGCCGGTATCATTCCCGGCCCTGTCAGACGCCGGATGCGCCATGCTCTGCGCAGTTTGCGGCAAAGGCAAGGGGCGACTGCTAAGGTTTGACGAGCGGTTTGTTGCCGCAGCACGTGCAAGTTTACCGTTCGGCCCACGAGCCGGGAGCGAGCCGGGAAGACAGGGCTCCCGCTCATGCGGGAACAAACGGCGGGACTGTCAGAACCTCGGGATGTCCGGGAATGCCACCTTCCCGGCTTTGACATGCATGCGACCGAGTTCCGCGCAACGGTGCAGTTGCGGGAACACCTTGCCCGGATTGAGCAGGCCCTGCGCATCGAAGGCGCATTTCAATCGCTGCTGCTGGTTGAGGTCGATCTCCGAGAACATTGCTGGCATCAGGTCGCGCTTTTCGATGCCGACCCCGTGCTCGCCCGTCAGCACGCCGCCAACCTCCACGCACAGCTTCAAGATGTCGCTGCCGAAGGCTTCGGCCTTGTCCAGTTCGCCCGGCACATTCGCATCGTACAGGATCAGCGGATGCAGGTTGCCGTCGCCGGCATGGAAGACATTGGCGACCTGCAGACCGTAATGCTCGCTCATCGCGCGCATGCGCGACAGCACCTGCGGCAGCGCCGCGCGCGGGATGGTGCCATCCATGCAGAGGTAATCCGGCGAGATGCGGCCGACCGCGGGAAACGCGGCCTTGCGCCCCGCCCAGAACAGCAGCCGCTCGTCCTCGTTCTGGGATACCCGGCAGGTTGTGGCGCTGCAGTCCCGTGCGATGGCCTCGACCCGCGCGATCAGGTGATCAACCTCCGCCTGGCCGCCGTCGAGTTCCACGATCAGCAGCGCCTCGACATCGAGCGGATAATCCGCATGCACGAATTGCTCGACCGCATGGATTGCCGGACGGTCCATCATCTCCATACCGCCCGGGATGATGCCGGCGCCGATGATGCGGCCGACGCAGGCGCCGGCGTCCTCCGACGTCGGAAAGCCGACCAGCAGCGCCCGCGCCGTCTCCGGCTCCTTCAGGATGCGCACGGTGATTTCGGTGACGACGCCGAGCAGCCCCTCCGAACCGGTGATCACACCCAGCAGATCATAGCCCCCGGCATCGAGATGCTTGCCGCCGATGCGCACGATTTCGCCGGTCATCAGCACCATTTCGACGCCGAGCACATTGTTGGTGGTCATGCCGTATTTGAGGCAATGCACGCCGCCGGAATTCTCCGCCACATTGCCGCCGATGGTGCAGGCAATCTGCGAGGAAGGATCGGGCGCGTAATAGAAGCCGCGCTCGGCGACCACGTTTGAAATGCCGAGATTGGTGACGCCGGGCTCCGCAACCACCACGCGGTTGTCGTAGTCGATCTCGCGGATCCGGCTGAACTTGGACATGCCGAGCAACACGCCGTCCTGCAGCGGCAGCGCGCCGCCCGAGAGCGAGGTGCCGGCGCCGCGCGGCACGACTTTCACATTATTCTCGTGGCAATAGCGGAGCACCGCGGCGACCTGCTGCGTGGTCGATGGCACCACGACCACCAGCGGCAATTGCCGGTACGCCGTCAGCGCGTCGGTCTCGAACGGCCGCATCTCGCGCTCGCCTGCGATGACGCCCTCACCCGGCACGATCGCGCGCATCGCCGCGACGATGGCTTCGCGCCGCAGCAAGATCGCGGGGTCGGGTTCGGGCATGTGCACGGTCATGAATCGATCCTTTACGGCATCGTGCGGCGGCAGGTTATCCAATTGCGGTCGTTACGGCGAGAGCGCAGAATGCCGTCAGCCTTTCCGTCTTGCCTGAAGCCGATCGCGCATTCAGGTTTTCCCACTGACATCGGAGCGATGCCATGATCAAGGACCTCATCGTCAATCTGACGCCCGGCGCCGAAGCCGACCCTGCTTGCCGCTACGCCATTTCGGTCGCCGAGACCTTCGATGCGCATGTGACCGGCGTCGCCTTCGCCTACGATCCGCCCTGGCCGCCCGCCATCACCGATCTGGGCGGCACTGAGATTCTGCGTTCGCTCCTCGAAAAAAGCCGGAACGAGGCGGCATCGACCGCTGCACAATTCGAGGCGGCCGCCAGACGCGCCCAGGTCTCCATGCAGACGCTGACCCCCGAAGCGTCGCTGCCCGGCGCTACCGAAACATTCGCCAATCTGGCGCGCGCCTACAATCTCGCCGTGGTCAAGCAGGCGGAGGGTGACGACGATGTCATCTCGCAGGACATGGTCGAGGCCGCGCTGTTCAATTCAGGCCGTCCGGTGCTGGTCGTTCCGTATATCCAGAAGGAGGGCTTCTCGGTCAAGCGGGTGGTGGTCTGCTGGGATGGCAGCCGCTCCGCTGCGCGCGCGGTGGGCGACGCCCTGCCGCTGATCGCACGCGCGGAGCAGGTTCAGGTCCTCACGGTCATCACCGGCAAGTTCGACGAGAACGACGTTTCGGGCGCCGACATGGCCGAGCATCTGGCCCGCTATAAGCTTCGCACCGAGATTACGCGGCTTCCCGCGCCGGATATCGACGTGCCCAGCGCCATTCTCTCCCATGCCGCGGATGCGAATGCGGACCTGATCGTGATGGGCGCTTTCGCGCATTCGCGGCTGCGCGACTTCGTGCTCGGCGGCGCGACCCGCACCATGCTGCAGTCCATGACGGTACCCACCTTGATGTCGCACTGACTCGCGGGAACCCAAATCCGCATTGCCGCATTACTTGCGTCCGGCGCAGTCGCCGGGGCGGCTCGACGGGGTCGGCCATCCGCGGCGATTGGTGAGGCATCAATGTCGTTTTCCTTCGGCATCGAGGAGGAATACTTCCTGGTCGACCGCGCCACCATGGCGGTCGCACGCAAGATGCCGGACGGATTTTTCGCGGCCGCCAAGGCGACGCTGGGGGAGCAGGTCACCGGCGAATTCCTGCAATCGCAGATCGAGATTGTCACCGCGCCGCAGACCGACATGGCGGCGGCCCATGCCGACCTGCGCGACCTGCGGCGCACCCTCGGCGCCATGGCGCATTCACACGGGCTCGCCATTCTCGCGGCCGGGACGCATCCGACCGCCGTGTGGGAGCTTTCGCGGCAATCGATCGGTCAGCGCTATGACAATGTGATGGGCGATCTGCAGATGATCGGGCGCCGCAACATGCTGTGCGGCATGCATGTGCATGTGGAACTGCCCGATCCCGATGACAGGATCGACGTGATGACGCGGATGCTGCCGCACCTGCCGTTGTTCATCGCGCTGTCCACCTCCTCGCCATTCTGGCGCTCGCAGCCGACCGGTCTTCTCGGCTACCGGCTGGCTGCCTACGATGAATTGCCGCGCACCGGCCTGCCCGAATTGTTCAAGACCAAGGCGGAGTTCGATTCCTATATCGACGCGCTGGTACAGGCCGGCGTGATGCCGGACGCCAGCTATATCTGGTGGGCCGTGCGCCCCTCGCTCGAACATCCGACGCTGGAATTGCGCGCACCGGATGTGTGCACGCGGGTCGACGACGCGATCGCCATCGCGGCGCTCTATCGCGCCGTGACACGCCGCCTCGCCCTCAATCGATGGCAGAACCGGAATATGGACGCCATCACCCGCGCGATCGTCGTGGAGAACAAGTGGCGCGCGCAGCGCTATGGCGTGCGGGGCAGCTTCGCGCGAATCGAGCGCAATGGATCGATCACCGTCGCCGAAATGCTGGAGCATGTGATCGCCGAGGTGACGCCGGATGCGCAGGCGCTCGGCTGCCTCGATGCGGTTCAGGATTGCCGGCGCATCGTCGAGCGCGGTACCTCGCCCGACTGTCAGCTCGCAATCTACGACCGTTATGCCGACAATCCGGAGCAGGCGCTGCGGCAGGTGGCGGAGTGGATTGCGGAAACGACCGTGTGCTAGCGAGACAAGGCTGGTCGCCCGCCAAACAACAAGCCGGCATGTCAGGCAGGATTGAGTACATGACCGACCTTGAGACAAGGCAATTCGTGCTCGCAGGCGTCGTGATGAAGTGTCTGTTGTCCGGCGAGCAGACGGGTGGCCAGTTCTGTCTCTTCGAAAACACAAGTGACGGAGAGACGATGACGCCGATCCATATGCACGCGCATGAAGACGAAACGCTCTACGTCATCGAGGGCCAATTGACCGCGATCCTGGACGGGGAGATGCGGACGCTGTCGCCGGGCGAGAGCATCTTTCTGAAGCGCGGCATCCCGCACCAGCTCATGAATCCGGGTCGTCAGCGTACACGTTACATCCTGATCGGAACGCCAAGTATGTTCGAGCGCTTCCTCGCCGAAGCGGGGCGCGAACTGCGCAGCGGCGAGGCGCCCGGGCCGACAACCCCTGCCGATATCGCGCGTCTCGAAGCAGCCGCGCCGAAATTCGGGATTACGCTTCTGCGGAACTGGCCGCCGCGAGCGTGATGGCTGGCGGCGCGTACCGCTACAGCCGCTCTGCGTTGTAATCCTGCGGCAACGCGATCTGCACCACCAGCCCGCGGGCGCGCGCATCGACGACACCGAGCGCCCGCAGCGATAGCAGGGTGAGCGCCTGCACCGCGTCGCGGGTGCGCGCCGGATCGTCGTCGCCGTCGGGCGCCAGCGGCCCGATCAGGCCTTCCAGCATCGCGCCCACCAGCGCCGCAGCCGCAAGGCGCGTGTCCTGCGCCGGCAAATAACCAGCCTGCATCGCCGCTGCGATCCGTGTCCTGAACTCAGTGGCGAGGGCGCGCCGGAATGCGACCCGGACAGCCTCCACTTCGGTTTCGGCCGGTTCCGCCAGCATCGCCCAGGCCAGCTTGCGTTGACGAAGCGCCCGCGCGGCGAAGGTCGCAATCGCCGCGGCAAGCGCCGAGAGCGGGCCCGGCGCAGCGACCCCGGCATTGCGGATCGCGGCGACTTCCCGCTCGGCCATGACGCCGATCAGGGCCGTCACCAGTTCGGCCTTGGACGGAAAGTAGCGGTAGACCGTGCCGGTCGCGATGCCTGCGCGTTCGGCAACACTCGCGACCTGGACCGCCGCCATCCCGCCCTCCGACGCAGCCGCCCGCGCCGCTGCGAGAATGGCCTGATGGCGAGCAGCCTGCTTTCGGGCGATGTCCGGCGTGCGCCGATAGGGCATAGATGGAGTGAATCATGATTCACGGCATCGGAGCAAGCGGCC
>JBIQKQ010000067.1:0-17704 GCA_044506365.1 Hyphomicrobiales bacterium | reverse complement strand
GAGGTCATGAACCGGTTCCGACGGGCGCGCGCAATAGCGCCCTTGATGAGAGCGCCTCGAAGGCGGCCGGATGAACCACGTGCGAGAAGCGCAATCTATGCGCAGGATTTACATTGCGGCCAGCTGAACGCGACCGAAACGCCCCGCATGATTCAGCGTTTCAGATGCTGATGCTCGAGATGGCGAGCGGCATGCCGTCAATCTTGCATCCTTCGAGGAGCGACAAGTCCGCGGCCACGCGATGTTGAGGGGCCTTGCGAAGGTTCTAGACTAGTGACTTCGAAGCTCCGCTCCCGAGGGCAAAGCCCTGCTTGCGGCGGGAGCGAACCGAACCGGAGCGCTGAATTCGAGGTGAAGTCCGGACGGCCGGAAGTCGGCCGTTGCTGTGCCACCCATATCGCTCACCAGCGCGGTCACCAGCTTGGTCCCGAAGCCGCGGCGCTGCGGTGCAGACACGACCGGACCACCTTGCTCATTCCAGGCGAAGAGCACTGAATCCTCATCCTCTCGTTTCTGCCAGGTCAGACCAACGCGCCCATTTGGATTCGAAAGCGCACCGTATTTGAGCGCGTTCGTCGTCAACTCATGAACGATCAAGGAAATATTTCGCGCAACACGCGGGGGCACGGCGATGTCCGGCCCGCCATAGTCTACGCGATCGAAGGACTTGAGCTTGATATCCAGCAGCTGGTTGAGACGAACGTGCAAATCGCCGCTCGTAGCGACAAGGTCGTCCGCAGAGGTCAGCGCGCGTATGCGTGCAACGATGGCATCGGAAGCTTCCGGATCCTTCGACAGCGACTGCCTCAAAATTGATTCCAGCACCGCCGCCGTATTCTTGTTACGGTGCGCAAGCTCATCCCTCGCGAGCTTGAAGCTTGCGGTCGCGGAATTGGCGACATGCGCAAGCCAGATGACGATGGCGCAGGATGCTGCAAAGGCTGTGAAGTTAATGATGTGCTCAAAGGGCGGAAACGCGAACGCGTATCGCGGCGGCACAAACGCCCACCACGCGTAGCCGATTGAGGCGATGGTGGCTAAAATTCCTGCTCGCGTTCCGGCATACAACGCGGAGATCAACACCGCCGGATAGAAGGTCGAGAAGTAGAGGGTCCCGCCAAGGTAGGTAATCAGGGTGCGAAGCACCGCAGCCACCCCAACGCACACCAAAGCGAAGGCGTAGCTTGAGTGATCCTTTTTAAATACGCGCCGCCCCATACGATATGGACCCGCTCGGTCGCCTGGATACGCAACTATGAGAATCCGTTGCGATAAAAGGAACGTCAATGACCGTCTCGGCTGCGAGCGACCCGTAATGGATCGAGCCAGCTTGCGATGGGCGGCCTCTGGCGCGCGACCGGGAGACAGGCCGGGCATTGAGTGCCAACCCGCTCATATTCTTCAATAAAATCAAAGTACTGTGGCGGAGAGGGAGGGATTCGAACCCCCGATACCCTTGCGAGTATGCCGCATTTCGAGTGCGGTGCTTTCAACCACTCAGCCACCTCTCCGCGGGGGCCGATCGGGGCGAACCGCCCTCGGACGCGCGCTTACTTAGCCAAGCCGGATGTTCGAAACAAGGGTCGGCCGGCGAAATCCGCCCGTGCGGACGGGCCGGCCGTCGAACACCGGCGTGAGGATGATCAGCGTTCGGCCGCGCCCTCGATCGCCCGCACCATCGCGTCCACCGCGGCCCCCGGCTTCAGTCCGGATTCGCGCACCAGACTTCGCCAGGTGTGAAAGCCGAGCGCCAGCGTCAGCATCGCGCGCTGCTTCGCGTTCAGCGTCTCGCCCAGCACCGCGTTCCATGCCGCGACAGACGGAGCGAACCGCAACGCGACAATCTCCTGTGTGAGCGGATGAGATTCGGCATCGCGCAGAATGCATGCCGCGAGCATCTCGTTGCGATCGTACCAGTCGTAGATCGCGCGAAGCCCGGCCGTAAGCCGCGCGCGCGGCTCGGCAATGCCGCGCCAGGCCGCGGCGTCGGGCAGGGGCTGGCGCTCGGCATGCAGCCCCGAACAGGCAAGACTGAGACTGCGTTCGTCCGGAAAATGCGCATAGAGCGTGTGGCGCTGAACGCCGGCGCGTTCGGCGACCATGCTGAAGGTGGTGTTCGCGGGCCCGACGCTGCCATGCAGATCGACCGCGGCTTCGACAATGCGCCGCCGGGTGTCCGCCTGCTGCGCCGCCCGCTTCCTGAGGGTGTAGGTCCGGGTCATAACGATTTCGTTACACTAGCGTGTGCAGCCAAAATTGACAAGGGCGCGACTAATTCGATACACACACGTGTACAACGAAATATAGTCCACCGGAGACCCCTCGTCATGATCCATCCCGCATCTCATCGCCGCCCCGGGCGCGACGGCATCGCGAGGCTGCGGCAGCTGCCGGCCAAACTGGCCCGCGCCGTCGATCGCACGCTGTTCGCGCACCGCATCCGCCATGACCTTGCCGAATTGCCGGACCGCTTGCGGCGCGACATCGGGCTGATCCGGATGTGATGCCAGAAAACGGCATGCGGCGGCGCTCGCTGCTGCGGCCATTTTCTTGACTCTGCGGGGCTTTGCCCCCATAACCCGCCACAACGGCGGGCCCCTCTGGGGCCCTTTTCGTGCTGTTTCAGCACGGTCCGGACACCCGAAATCAAGACTGAAAGAAGCCGGTCCGGCCTGTCCGAGCACCGGAAGATGAACACGAAGGAAGAACGATGTTCGCAGTCATCAAGACCGGCGGCCTGCAATATTCGGTCGCCGAGGACCAGGTGGTTCGCATCGGCCGCATCGAAGGCGAACCGGGCCAGATCGTCCAAATCGGCGACGTGCTGATGCTGGGCGGCGACAAGCCGGAACTGGGCGCTCCGCTTGTCTCGGGCGCGTCGGTTGCGGTCGAGATCGTGGAGCAGAGCCGCGGGCCGAAGGTGATCGCCTTCAAAAAGCGGCGGCGCAAGAATTCGCGGCGCAAGCGCGGCCACCGGCAGGACTATACCGTGGTGCGGGTCTCCGAGATCCTCACCGGCGGCGCCAAGCCGACCAAGGGCCCAAAGCCGAAGCCCGAGCGCAAGGCCCCGCCGGCCAAGAATCCGGCTGAGAGCGAGGACGCCGACGCGGCGTAAGCTCAGATTGATGTCGTCCCCGCGAAAGCGGGGACCCATATCCCCAGCTGGTGGTTATGGATTCCGGCTCTCGGCTTCGCCTCTGCCGGAACGACCGCGACAAATGAGATGATTCCGTCACGGAATCGCGTTATGAGAGTTCGAGAGAAGGATTTTTGAGCCATGGCTCACAAAAAGGCAGGCGGTTCGTCCCGTAACGGTCGCGACTCCAAGGGTCGCCGGCTTGGCATCAAGCTGTTCGGCGGGCAGATCGCGATTCCCGGCAACATCATCGCGCGTCAGCGCGGCACCACCTGGCATCCCGGCGCCAATGTCGGGATTGGCAAGGACCACACCCTGTTCGCACTCACCGAAGGCCGCGTTGCCTTCACCACCAAAGGTAACGGCCGCACCTTCATCTCCGTCGTACCGATGACGGAAGCTGCGGCAGAGTAGACGGCGAATCTCAATCGAGGTCCGCCGGTTCACGTCGAACCCGGGGGACCCAAAAGACGGGCTCCAGATTTGAGGGGGAGACGGGTGAACCGGCTCCCCCTCAAATCTTTTTGCAAGGAGCCTGACCATGACCTGCCTGGAATTCGAAACCCAAAGCTACCGGGAAGGCTGTATTCCCGTCCTCGAGACCGAGCGGCTGATGCTGCGCGCGCCGAAACTCGAGGACGCTAAGCACGTAGCAGCGCTGGCCAATGACAAGCGTATTGCCGAGAACACGCGACGCATCCCGCATCCCTATTCGCGGAACGATGCCGAGGATTTCATCGCGACGGCCAACACGCCGCAGGGAGACATAACCTTTCTCATCACCACCCGTGCGGGTCTTCCGGTGGGCGCATGCGGAATCGCAGCGCATGACGAAGCCGCCCCGGAACTCGGTTACTGGATTGGCGTCCAGCACTGGGGACAGGGTTACGGCACCGAGGCGGTGCGCGCGATGATCGACTTCGCCTTTACCGAGCTTGCGCATGAAAGCCTCTGTGCCGGCGCGCGGGTGACCAATCCCGCCTCGCGCCGCATCCTCGAAAAGTGCGGGTTCCAGTGGACCGGGGTGGGCCTGTGCCGCATCCGCGCGATCAATTCGTCGGCGCCGATCGACCGCTTCCGGCTCGATCGCGGTTTGTGGACTGCGCTACGCCGCTGGAGCGATGTGCGACGGGTGTCGTAACGCGCAATCAGGGCGCGGCCGGGTGCGCTGCAGCGCGCGGGCTGCAGCGCCCGCGCGCAATGAGAGGTGGAATTTTTCCGCTTTTCCGGCTATGAACGCGAAGCCTGCGAGATGTTCTACCGGACGCTCGTGTCGGCGGACATCTCGTTAATTGGGGAAATCGACGTGGCTACAGGTACGGTTAAATGGTTCAACGCGACCAAGGGTTATGGCTTCATCCAGCCGCAAGGCGGCGGCAAGGATGTGTTCGTGCACATTTCTGCGGTGCAGCGAGCGGGCCTGACCGGTCTGAATGAAGGCCAGCAGATCGAATACGAAATCGTGTCCAATCGCGGACGCGAGTCGGCGGAAAATCTGAAGGTGCGGGGATGTGTTGCGAAAGCGGCCGGACGTGACCCGGGCCGCTTCCGGAACATCGAAGAGATCGAGAAGCCCGGCGCGCCAGCCGGGCTTTTTTCGTTTGGTCATTCCGCGCGCATCGCAGTCGCCGTATCTCGCATGAGCGAGGGGACATGCGGGATAAACCTCCCGCCTTGCTGCGGTCACCCGGGCGACATTTGCCGCCGGTGACGCTACGCTGCTGCTTGTAGCGGCAGGCAGGCCTCCGCGATGGCCGTGACATGCCGGTGATCGGTGCCGCAGCAGCCGCCCAGGATGTTGAATCGCGTGCCGAGCGCGCCGCGCAGCTGCGCATAGCGGCGGCCGAGATCGGCCGGGTCGCCGACGTCGAGATCGGGCGAATTGTCGAGCTCGGCATGGCTGCGCATCGACGAATTGGCGCGCAGGCCGCGCAGCCGCGTCACCCACGACTCGCCGTGCTCCAGCGCATCGACGAAATGCGACGGGTGCGCGCAGTTGATCATGTAATAGGCCGGAGCGCCTGCGGTGGCATCGTCGGTCCTCTCGATCGCCGCGCGCAGCGTTTCGCCACTTGGCAGCCGTCCATCCGTCTCGGTGGTGAACGAGATCACGACCGGCATCTCCACCGCGCTTGCAGCGCGCGCGATGCCGATAGCTTCGCCGGAATGCGTCATGGTGAAGGCGCTGATCATGTCCGCCTCGGTATCGGCAAACAGGTCGCACTGGAACGCGTGATAGCGCATCGCCTCAGCGCCGCTCATCATCTGGTCCGGGAAATAGCCGTCGCCGCGCGGGCCGATATTGCCCGAAATCGGCATCGGAGATTGCGGCGTTTCGTGCTCGGCACGCAGCGCGGCGAGGAGTGCGATGCTTCGGCGGTTGAGCGCGACAAGCTCCGGGAAAGAATATCCAAGTTTCGCGCCCCAGTCCGGGCTCGCGCGCCAGGACGCGCTTTCCAGCACGAAACCGGCCTGGCGCGCCTTCGCGATCGCGATATGCCTGACAAAATAATCGCGCAGGCGCCGCTCACCCTCTTCGCTTGCATGCAGCGTGATTGCGCAATTCAAGGGCAAATCGATCTTGTGGTGAAAGATCAGCGTGGTCTCAAGTCCGGAATCGGTCAGGAATGTCTTGTCGCCGCGTTGTGGCAGGTTGGATCGGTATTTCGCCATCGGAACTCTCCTTCGCGAAAGTGAGATCGCCGGGCGCGTCCGAAAAGCGTCGCTCGCCCGAACGCGCGGAAGTCCGGCGATAAGCCACCGGGCTTGCGGTAGGGCAATGACAAAGCGCGCGCTGACGCGCCCTGGCAAAAACTTCCGGACGATCTGCAAATTGCATCCGGGGCACGCGAGCGCCCCGGATGCCCGATCGATCAATGATGCGAATGACCGCCGCCTGCCTGCGGCGCGCCGCCACCGATCGGCCCGACCTTGAATTCGACCTCGACCTTGCCGGCCTTCTCGAAAACCAGCGTGCCCTTCACGGCCCCGCCTTCCTTCAGGCCCTGCTTGAGATCCATGAACATCAGGTGATAGCCGCCGGGCTTGAGTTCGACCGTCTCACCCGGCTTGATCTCCAGCCCCTTCGTGAGGTGCCGCATTTTCATGATGCCACGCTCCGTGGCCATTTCGTGGACCTCGAAGCGTCCGGCGAATGGCACGATGCCACCCACCAGCCGATCCGGCTCCTGGCCGTTATTCGTGATCGTCATGAAGCCGCCCGCCACCTTGGCGCCGCCGGGGGTGGCGCGCGCCCAGGGCGCTTCGATGGTGATCGCTCCGGCCTTGTAGACCTTCGCCTCGGCTGCCGCCGCATGACCGACACCGGAATGGTGCGCAAGGATCGCCAGCGCCGGCGCCGGCGCCTTCAGCGCGTGCGGGTCCTGACCATTCGCCGGAACCTCCGTCCAGCGCCATTCGCCCTTCTCGCATTCCTGGGTCACCGGAAAATGGATGGGGCCGGGTTTCAGCTCGCGCGCCAGAAAGGCTGAAAACACGAACTCGTCGTAGTGATCGTCCGGCAATTTGCCGCCGCTCCAGACGATTTCCGTGACGCCTTCGCTGAGCTGCCGGCCATGGAGGTGAGGGTAGGCGCGCGTGTATGGCCCGCGCACGGTCTCGACCTGCCAGCCCGCTTTTGGCATCGGCTTGACCGCAATGACGCCATCCGGAATTTGCGCGCGGATTTTTGTGGTGGCGCTGCCATCGCAGCCGTGGCCGACGCGCAGCACCGCCTTGTAGCCTGTGCCCGCGCGGGCCTCACGCGTCTCGAGCGTGACATGGGCGAGCGCCGATACCGCAGCCAGAGACATGACTGCGAACGAAGTTGCGCCGATCATGAATGATGGCGCGAGGATGGACCTGCCTGACATTTTCTCTCTCTCCGCTAGGCCTGTGTGATGAAAGACCGCGCCTTTCGACGCGGCAACGCGATCACACGGCCGGCGGAGGGGCGCGGGCCGGCCCGTCGCGGGCACTGCCCGCGACCGGCAGGACGATGTCGGAGGGACGGATCAGGGCAAGCGGCGCGACCGTCTGTGGATGCAAGTCGGCGGCGACCACCGGCAGCACAAACCCGCCCCCGCAGGCGCCGCAGAACACGCAATGCATCTTGCCCGATACCGGGCCGGGCGCACCGGGCTCCCCGGTCTCCGACAGGCCGGCATTGCCATTGCCGAAGCAGTGCACCGCAAACGGATCGCTGCCGCCCCCGGCATAGGCCGGCATCGGGGCGAGCGTGGTGAACACAGCCTGCAGCGCGATCGCATAAGCCGCGATCAGCCCGATCGCGGCGCGGATATGCCTGTATGCGGAAAGCCCTGTCATCCCATCGCGTCGCGATCTGCCCTCAGCCTTGAGGGCGGCGAAGCCTCGTCTCACCGAGAGACCAGCCGGGTTTAGCAGTCAATAACCGGCAGGTGAAGTAGAGGCGAACCTCACCTATATTCCAGTCATGAAATTTCTCGACGAAGCAAAGATCTATATCCAGTCCGGCGCGGGCGGGAACGGCTGCGTATCGTTCCGCCGCGAAAAATTCATCGAGTTCGGCGGCCCCAACGGGGGTGACGGCGGCCGTGGCGGCGACGTGATCGCGCGCGCGGTCGAGGGGCTCAACACGCTGATCGACTACCGCTACATGCAGCACCATAAGGCGCAGCGCGGCGGTAACGGCATGGGCAAGGATCGCCATGGCGCGAACGGCAAGGACATCATTCTCAAAGTGCCGGTCGGCACCCAGATTTACGAGGAAGACGGCGAGACGCTGCTGGCCGACCTCGACAAGGTCGGCGACGAGGTCGTCCTCGCCAGGGGCGGCAATGGCGGGTTCGGCAACGCGCATTTCAAGACCTCGACCAATCGTGCGCCCCGTCACGCCAATCCCGGTCAGCCGGGGGAGGAGCGGACCATCCGCCTGCGGCTGAAGCTGATCGCCGATGCTGGTCTCGTCGGGCTACCGAACGCGGGCAAATCGACCTTCCTCGCCGCGGTCAGCGCGGCCAGGCCGAAGATCGCCGATTATCCCTTCACGACGCTACATCCGCAGCTTGGCGTGGTGGCGGTGGACGGACGCGAATTCGTGCTCGCCGACATCCCCGGACTGATCGAAGGCGCGCATGAGGGCGCCGGGTTGGGCGACCGCTTTCTCGGGCATGTCGAGCGCTGCCGGGTGCTGTTGCATCTCGTGGACGGCACCAGCGAGGATGTGGCCGCGGCTTACAGAACCGTGCGGGGCGAGCTCGAAGCCTATGACGAGGTGCTGGCGGAGAAGCCGGAGATCGTCGCGCTATCGAAATGCGATGCGATGACCGAGGACGAGATCAAGGCACAGCTCAAGTCGCTCAAGAACGCAGCGAAGAAGACGCCGCTGGTGCTCTCGGCGCATTCGAAGCAGGGCGTCACGGAAGCCTTGCGCGCGCTGCTCGACGTGATCGACGAGGCGCGCGCGCAGGTGGAACCGGCGCCGGAAAAGGCGGCGGCCTGGCAGCCGTAGCAACCGGCCGTCATGAGCGAAGGCAAGGGCCCACGACCATTGCGCCGGTATCGGGCGCCTGCTTTCACGGCGACGGCCGGGACCTCGCATCCCTATCGCCTCAACATATCCCGGAGCTTTGCAGCATCGGCTGGCGCTGCACTCTTCTGGTCGTTGTCGAAATAGACGTACACATCGCGCCGCTGCCGCTTCCATTTGCGGATATCGTCGCCCCATGCGCGCAGGCTCTTGTCGGTATAGTGCCCCTTGTGGCGCCCGCCCGACCCATGGCCGCGTACATAGACATGCCGCGCAGTCACGATCCACGGCGCGGGCGCGTCGGCATGATCGGAGAGACACAGCGCAACATCGTGTTCGCGCAGCAGGTCGAGGATGCCGTCGTCATACCAGCTGACATGCCGGAACTCGAACGCGTAAGGACGCTTGCGCTTCAGCAATTTGAGAAAGGATGCGAGCCGTTCACGATTTGCCTGAAACTGCGGCGGCAGCTGGAACAGCACCGGCCCCGCCTTGTCGCCAAGCGTGCGCAGCCGCGTCTCCATGAGCGCGATGGAGTTGCGCGACTTGCCGGTCAGCCGTTTCCAGTGCGTGATGAATTTCGACGCCTTCCAGGCGAAGACGAAATCGTCCGGTGTCTGGTCGCGCCAGGCCGCAACCGCCTGCAGCGTGGGCGTTCGATAGAACACCCCATTCAGTTCGACGCTGTCGAACTGCGTCGCATAATAGGCCAGCTGATGTTTCACCATCAGCCCTTCCGGAAAGAACGGCCCGCGCCAGGACTGATAGTGCCAGCCCGAAGTGCCGATACGGATGCGGGCCATGCCTGACATTTCTCGCCGATGACGGATGCGGAATTCGCTGGTATCAACGCCGCGCCGGGGCCGGCGTTTCGGTCCACCTCGATCGCCAGCCAACGCCCATGCCCGCCCGAATGCCCCGGATCCCCGCCCTCGCCGAGTTCCCCCGCATCGTGCTCAAGGTCGGCTCGTCGCTGCTGGTGGATTCCGCCGCCGGCGGCGTGCGCGGCGACTGGCTGCGCGCCTTATGCGACGACATCGCCTGGCTGCATGGCGGCAAGCGCGACCTCCTCGTCGTCTCGTCGGGCGCGATCGCGCTCGGCCGCTCGGTGCTGAAGCTGCCCCGCGGGGCGCTGGCGCTGGAGGATTCGCAGGCCGCCGCCGCGGTCGGGCAGATCGCGCTCGCGCGCATATGGGCGGAAATGCTGGGGGCGCATGGCATCACCGCCGGCCAGATCCTCGTGACCCTCGGCGATACCGAGGAGCGCCGCCGCTATCTCAACGCGCGCGAAACCATCGACAAGCTCCTGGAATGGAAAAGCGTGCCGGTGATCAACGAGAACGACACGGTCGCAACCACCGAAATCCGCTATGGCGACAACGACCGGCTCGCAGCTCGCGTCGCCACCATGATGAGCGCTGACCTGCTGGTGCTCCTGTCCGATATCGACGGGTTGTACGACGCCCCGCCCGGCGGCGGCATCGCCGCCAATCTGGTGCCGCTGGTGGAGCGCATCACGCCGGAGATCGAGGCCATGGCGGGCGCTTCCGGCTCTGAATTGTCGCGCGGCGGCATGGTGACCAAGATCGAAGCCGGCAAGATCGCGACCCATGCCGGCACGCACATGGTCATTGCCTCGGGCAAGACGCTGAATCCGCTGCGCGCGATCGCCGATGGCGGACGATGCACCTGGTTTCTCACGCCGGCCAATCCGGTCACGGCGCGGAAGAAATGGATTGCGGGTGCGCTGGAACCGAAAGGCACGCTGCATATCGATGCCGGCGCGGTGGCCGCGCTTCGCCGCGGCGCAAGCCTTCTGCCGGCGGGCGTCAAGCGCTTTGGCGGCTCGTTCCATCGCGGCGATGCCGTGACAATCCGCGATCTCGATGGTGTCGAGATCGGCCGCGGACTGGTCGCTTATGACGCCGAGGACGCTGCGAAAATCATCGGCCGCTCATCGGCGGATATCCTGACGATCCTCGGCTTTTCCGGGCGCACCGAAATGGTCCATCGCGACGATCTGGTGTTGTCGGGACGCTGATCGTGGCGCCAAGGCGCATCGCCCCACGACGTCAAAAATGCCCGGTTTTCCGGCCTTTTTTCAAATCGCTGCAGTCCCGCGATGCATTGTTGCAAAACTGCCGCGAGTGTTGCGCAGTCGCATGTTGATACATTGTGGCGGGACCAAAAGATACCGCGTCGGTTCGGCGTCACCTGCGTAAGCTTCACGACAGTGAGTGGCGTATGAGGATCGATTGAGTGCCGGCCGCGCTCCGGTCGGGATGTAGCGTAACAGTTGCGTATGCGTTTCGACGGACGGTTCGCCGGTCCGTTTCTGGGCGGGTACTCCCCCTAACCGTACCTGCCCGCGGCTCGTCGAATGGGCTGGGGGCGATTCTCTTCGTCCGGTACGCCGCCACTACGTCGATGATAACGAGACATTCCGGTGCCTCCCGGTATGTCTCGTTATTTTTTCAGCGCACCGGAAAATCGAAATAGGAATTCGGAAACGGCTCGTTGCGCAGCGTGAAGTGCCACCACTCCTTTTCGTAGGGGATAAATCCGCGCGCGCGCATCGCATCGGCCAGCAGCTTGCGATTGGCGCGCGCCTGCGCACTGACGTGACCGCGCAACCCGGATTGCGGCGACAGGAAGTCGAACGGCGTGCCCATGTCGAGTTCCTCGTGACCGGGAAGCGTCACCAGCGTGAGATCGACGGTCGAGCCGCGCGAATGGCCGGACCGCGAGGCGATATAGCCCTCGCGGAACAGATTGGCCTTGGCGACATGCGGATAGAATTCCGCCTTGGTCGAATTGTCCGGATCGCGCGCCCAGCGCACGAAGTGCCGGACGCCGCGCGCCGGGCGGTAGCAGTCGAACACCTTCAGCCCAAGCCCACGAGAACTCAGATCGCGCTGCACCGCCGCCAGGGCGCTCGCCGCTTGATGAGTGAGGATGCAGACCGGCGCCTCGTAGCCGTCGACGCGGGCGCCGACGAAATTGCCGCTCCCGAAATAGCGCATGTCGACCACCAGGCCGGGAATCGCATTCCCGGCATCGACGAAGGCTGGCGGTCTCGCAGGTGCGTTCATCTGTGCGGCCGCCGGCGTTCCAAAAACGATCAGTCCCAGTGCGACGCGAAGCAACATGCGAATCGGGCATGC
This sequence comes from Hyphomicrobiales bacterium, assembly GCA_044506365.1. Classification (GTDB taxonomy): domain Bacteria; phylum Pseudomonadota; class Alphaproteobacteria; order Rhizobiales; family Xanthobacteraceae; genus Pseudorhodoplanes. Next base: position 5,895 of record JBIQKQ010000067.1, on the reverse strand, counting down.
GCGTCCGCCAGACTGACCGGGTCGCGCCGATTCTTCAATTTTTACAATCACATCCATATAGAATCCTGATCCGCTCGCAGCGAGATCCGGCAATCCTGACGCTCGCTCCATTGCAGCGTTACATGATAGAACCGCCTCAGACATCCCGACCTGCCCCCAGCTGGACCATGAACGCACCGCTCAAATCCGTCGACTCCACGCCTTCGGTGGCAACCCTGATGCAGGATATCGGCCTGCGGGCACGCAAGGCCGCGCGCGCGCTTGCGCTCGCCCCCGCCGCGCAGAAGGACAAGGCGCTTCATGCGATGGCGGAAGCCATCCGCGCCGCCGCGCCGGAGATTCTCGCCGCCAACGAGGGCGACGTGGCGGAGGCGAGGGCCGCAGGCGTCACCGGCTCATTCCTCGACCGGCTGATGCTCGACAGGACGCGCATCGCCGGCGTGGCGGACGGCCTTGAAACGGTTGCCCAGCTCAAGGATCCGGTGGGCGAGGTTATGTCGAAATGGAAGCGGCCGAACGGCATGACCATCGAGCGGGTGCGCACGCCGATCGGCGTCATCGGTGTGATCTATGAAAGCCGCCCGAACGTCACCGCCGATGCAGGCGCGTTGTGCCTGAAGGCGGGCAATGCCGCGATCCTGCGTGGCGGCTCGGATTCGCACAGATCCTCGCGCGCCATCCATGCCGCAATGATCGAGGGCCTGCGGGTTGCGAAGCTTCCCGAGGATTCGATCCAGCTCGTGCCGGTGCGCGACCGCGCCGCGGTCGGCGAGATGCTCGCAGGTCTCGGCGGCAATATCGACGTGATCGTGCCGCGCGGCGGCAAGAGCCTGGTCGCGCGCGTGCAGGAGGAAGCGCGAGTGCCGGTCTTCGCGCATCTGGAGGGCATCTGCCACGTCTATATCGACAAGGCGGCGAAGCCGGCGATGGCCAGGGAGATCGTGCTGAACGCCAAGATGCGGCGCACCGGCGTCTGCGGCGCGGCGGAAACCCTGCTGATCGATAAAGACGCACCCGGCAAAGTGTCGGCGCCGGTGGTGACCGCGCTGCTCGATGCCGGCTGCGAGGTGCGCGGCGATGCCGGCATCCAGGCGCTCGATTCGCGCGTGAAGCCTGCGGCGCCGGAGGATTTCGGCAAGGAATTCCTCGATGCGGTCATCGCCGCCAAAATGGTGGATGGAGTCGAGGGCGCCATGGCGCATATCGCGCGCTACGGCTCGCAGCATACCGACGCCATTGTCACACAGGACAAGGCTGCGGCGGCACGCTTCCTGAATGAAGTCGATTCGGCGATCGTGCTGCACAACGCCTCGACGCAGTTCGCCGATGGCGGCGAGTTCGGCTTCGGCGCCGAGATCGGCATCGCCACCGGCCGCATGCATGCGCGCGGTCCGGTCGGCGTCGAGCAACTCACGTCGTTCAAGTATCGCGTGCGCGGCAGCGGACAGACCCGGCCGTGACAATCTATCCGTCGTCCCCGCGCAAGCGGGGACCCATAACCACCGCTCTGGAAGATGGGCCCCCGCTTTCGCGGCGGCGACCATGAGGAAGCGCGCCGACGATCGTTCGGCCGAACGGACGCGCGTCAAGAGCGTTACCAAGCCCGGAGTCGCTCTCCCGCCCCATGCGCCCGGCATGCGCATTGGGCTGTTCGGCGGCTCGTTCAATCCGCCGCATGAGGCGCATCGCGCGGTCAGCCTGTTGGCGATCAAGAAATTGCGGCTCGACCGGCTGTGGTGGCTGGTGACGCCCGAGAACCCGCTGAAGGACCCCCGTGGGCTCCCGCCGCTTGAGACACGGCTCGCGGAGGCAGCCGCGCTCGCCGATCATCCAAAGATCGAGGTCACCGGCTTCGAAGCCGTCATCGGCACGAAATATACCTGCGATACGATTGCCTGGCTGTTGAAGGAAGCACCCGGCACGCATTTCGTTTGGGTCATGGGGGCTGACAACCTGAAGGACTTCCATCGCTGGAAGGACTGGCGTGACATTTTCATGATGGTTCCGATCGCCGTTGCGGACCGCGGCGGCCTGAGCCTGAAGGCCGCATCCGGCCCCGCAGCGATCAGCTTCGCCCGCGCCCGGATTCCCGAGAGCCAGGCCGCCACCCTTCCGGGAAGGCCGCCGCCAGCCTGGGTCTATCTCCATGGCGTCAAATCCGACCTGTCTTCCAGCGCAATCCGGGAGGCGCGGGAACGCGGCGGCGGTTGAAAGTATTTCCTTAACATGCCTACATTTGTGGGTGGTGAGTCCCCATATCCGCCGGGCTAGAACCGTAGAAGGAAAGGATCCCCTGAGCACACACGTCATCGCGCGGACTCGTGCAAAGACCAGTGCCGTACCGCGACCGGTCTCGGAGGTGCGTGACGCCTCGCAGACCTTGAACATTGTTCTCGATCGCCTCGACGAGATGAAGGCCGAGGACATCGTCACTATCGACCTCACCGGAAAATCTTCGATCGCTGACTTCATGGTGGTGGCATCCGGCCGCTCCAGCCGCCATGTCGGCTCGGCCGCTGATGATGTCGTCGAGCATCTGAAAAAGGCGGGCCTGAAGAACATCCGTGTCGAAGGCCAGCCGCATTGCGACTGGGTTCTGATCGACGCGGGCGACGTCATCGTCCATGTGTTCCGCCCGGAAGTTCGCGACTTCTATGCGATTGAGAAGATGTGGACCGGCGGCAACGGCGTGAAGGCGCAGGAATCGGCGCACCGCCGGTCGAGCTGACGACGGCCCGCACCGATGCGCGTGCTGGTGCTCGCGGTCGGCCGCATGAAGAAGGGCGCGGAGGCTGAGCTTGCCGACCGCTACCAGAAGCGTGCCGTGCAGGCCGGGCGCGCCGTGGGTATTCGCGGGATCGAGGTCATCGAAATCCGCGAAAGCCGCGCGCAGGACCCTGAGCGCCGCAAGCTTGAAGAATCCATCGCCATCAGTTCCGTCCTCCCGGAGGAGGCCATCGTTGCGCTTCTGGACGAGCGCGGCGACGGGCTCGGCAGTGCGGCTTTTGCGGAACAGCTCGGAAGCTGGCGAGATGCCGGACAGGCTGTCCTGGTTTTTGTAATCGGCGGGGCGGATGGATTGTCGGAGACGCTGCGCGAGCGGGCCAAAATCACATTAAATTTCGGTCAGGCAACCTGGCCCCACCAATTAGTGCGAATCATGCTGATGGAACAATTGTACCGGGCTGTCACAATCCTTTCCGGCCACCCATATCATCGCGAATAGGCGTCCCCGGCGTGGTGGTCTCGGACATCCGCTTCGTATCTGCGCAAGCGGATTTCCGAACCAGAACCCGCTGGAATTTCCTGGTGTTCTTCGAAGCCGAAATCCGCTCACGAACGAGCCACAATTGAAGCGGACTTTGGATTCGCGGCCACCATTGGACGTGCGAAGGCATAAGATGGCCGCGATTCGGCGGCACACACGGGCTGAATGAACATATTCCGCAGGGCACCGTCTGGCATTCGCCCGATCATGGCGGCGGGCGGCATTTTCGCGGCCTCGGCTCTCTGCGCGCCGTCCGTATTCGCGCAGGCCGGCGGCGAACAGCCGGAAACCAAGGGCGGACTCGATAACGATATTCTCAAGGCGCGCGAGAAGGAACTGGCGGCGATCCGCGCCGATCAGCAGCGCGCTGCGGAAACCGAAGCCCGCCTGCGCGCCGAGATCGATGCGATCGGCAAGGATCGGCGCAAGCTCAACACCGACCTGATCGGAACCGCAGCGCGCATGCGCGAGATGGAAGACCGGTTGTCAGCGACCGAGGGTCGCCTGGCGCCCCTGGAGGACCGGGAAAAGGCGCTGCGGCGGTCATTGAGCGAGCGTCGCGAGACGATTGCGGAAATCCTGGCCGCGCTTCAGCGCATCGGGCGGCGGCCACCGCCGGCGCTGCTGGTCAGCCCGGAAGACGCCGTTGAAACGCTGCGCGGCGCCATCATGCTTGGCGCGGTGGTTCCCGAGTTGCGGGAGCGGGCGGAACGGATCACCGCCGACCTCAGCGATTTGCAGAAGCTTCGCACCGCCATCGCAAGCGAGCGCGGCAAGCTCTCATCCGACCTGAAAACGCTGGCCGACGACCAGCGCCGCATGACGCTTCTGATCGAGGAGCGCCAGAAGCAGCAGGCCGATACCGAGCGAGCCCTGGAGCGAAGCCGCGAACAGGCCGTCGCGCTGGCCCGGCAGGCCGAGAGCCTGCAGGATCTGGTCGCGCGCCTCGAACAGGGACTGGACAACGCGGCGCGGGCCGCGCGCCCGGCGGTTCCCGACGGGGATGCGAGCAATCCGGCGTTCGCCGCCCTCAGCGATCCGGGCAGGATGGCACCGGCCATTCCCTTTGCCTCTGCAAAAGGCACCCTGCCGATGCCGGTCAACGGGGTCAAAATTCGCGATTTCGGAGCCGCCGATGGTATCGGCGGGGCGGAACGCGGCATTTCCGTCGCGACGCGGCCGGGCGCGCAAGTCACCTCACCCTGCGATGGGTGGGTGGTCTATGCCGGGCCCTTCCGGTCCTATGGGCAACTCTTGATCCTGAATGCTGGCGGCGGGTATCATGTCGTTCTCGCGGGAATGGATCGGATCTCCGTCGGCATCGGGCAGTTCGTGCTCACCGGCGAACCGGTCGCAGTGATGGGCAGCGGGACAATTCAGGTGGCGACCGCTTCGACCACAGGCGCCAGCCAGCCGGTGCTTTACGTCGAATTTCGCAAGGACGGTACGCCCGTCGATTCCGGCCCGTGGTGGGCCAAGAAGCAAAGTGAGAAGGTCCGCGGATGATGCGCAAGACATTCCTTGTACTGCTCGGTGCGGCCACAGGCGCTGCCCTGACCCTCGCGGCGGTGCAGCCGCGGCTTGTGTTTTCCGGCATGAGCGCACGAGCCGCCGCATCGGCCGACACCTATCGCAATCTCAACCTGTTCGGCGACGTGTTCGAGCGGGTTCGCTCCGACTATGTCGAGAAGCCGGACGATGCCAAGCTGGTCGAGACCGCGATCAACGGCATGCTCGCCGGGCTCGATCCGCATTCGAGCTATATGGACGGCAAGAGTTTCCGTGACATGCAGATCCAGACCCGCGGCGAGTTCGGCGGGCTCGGCATCGAGGTCACGATGGAAGACGGCCTCGTGAAGGTGGTCGCGCCGATCGACGAGACCCCGGCCGCCAAAGCTGGCATCCTTGCCAATGACATCATCACCCATCTCGACGACGAACCAGTTCAGGGCCTGACGCTGAACCAGGCGGTCGAGAAGATGCGCGGCGCGGTCAACACCAAGATCAAGCTGCGCGTGATGCGCAAGGGCGCGGAGAAGCCGCTGGAAATCTCCATCACCCGCGACATCATCCGCGTGCGTGCGGTGCGCTCCAACACCCAGGGCGATGACGTCGCCTATATCAAGCTCACGCAGTTCAACGAGCAGACCACCGAAGGTCTCAAGAAGGCGCTCAGCGACCTGACCTCGCAGATTCCCGCCGACAAGCTGAAGGGCTTTGTTCTCGACTTGCGCAACAATCCGGGCGGCCTGCTCGATCAGGCGATTTCGGTGTCGGACGCGTTCCTCGATCGCGGCGAGATCGTTTCCACCCGCGGACGCAATGTCGAGGAGACCCAGCGGTTCAACGCGCGCGCTGGCGATCTGACCAAGGGCAAGCCGATCATCGTGCTGATCAACGGCGGCTCGGCCTCGGCTTCGGAAATCGTGGCCGGCGCGCTGCAGGACCACAAGCGGGCGACGGTGCTCGGCACGCGGTCGTTCGGCAAGGGATCGGTGCAGACCATCATCCCGCTCGGCGCCGGCAACGGTGCGCTGCGGCTGACCACGGCGCGCTACTACACGCCATCCGGCAAGTCGATCCAGGCCAAGGGTATCAGCCCCGATATCGAAGTGCTGCAGGACGTG
>JBIQKQ010000066.1:0-18192 GCA_044506365.1 Hyphomicrobiales bacterium | reverse complement strand
CCGGCTGTTAACCGGTTGGTCGCTGGTTCGAATCCGGCCCGGGGAGCCACTTCAAGCAATCATCGCAATCTTTTCGCCGTTCGCGCGATGCGGATGGTGCGGCTGTCGGTCAGCCGAGCGAAGCTGTCCTCTCTCTACCGCACCGCAACACGATGCTGTGAAGCCGCCTTTCCGGCGCGCCGCCTCTTCCCATATCCGCTCGGAACCGGCAATTCCGGGAGATTCCGACATGACCACTCAGACCATTCGCGATGCCGCCAGCTTTCCCGCCCTTGTCACCGCGGCCTTCTTCGTCCGCAACGCCGTCGTCATAGCGGCCCTTGCGGCGCTCGCACTCCTTTCGTTCCTGTATGCGTAGGCGGGGGTAATCCCACGCTCCTTGCTCAACTCTCGAGTGCGGCGACAGCACTGCATCGGAACGAACGAAAAAGCCCGGCACTTACGCGCCGGGCTTTTCGTTCTTGTCACGTCGGTCGGGCACGATCAGAAGCGATAATTCAGGCCGGCCCTGACCATATGTGTGTCGGTCGATCCGTCGATAATGGCGACGCGCGGAATGTCCGGGACATCGCTCGGGCTGCCGGCGTAGAGATATTCGAGCTTGGCCGTCCAGCGATCGGCCACCGCCCATTCAACACCGCCGCCGACCGTCCATGTCCAGTATGTCTCGCTCGACGAAAACGGGCCGAAACCCGCGACATTGCCGCTGAACTCGCTCTTGCCGTACAGCGCGCCGCCGGTGGCATAGAGGAGCGTCCGGTCCCATGCCGCATAGCCGAGGCGCCCACGCAACGTGCCAAACCACGGCGTCTCCGCATTGAATACGACGCGATTGCCGAGGCCCCTCACGTCGCCGTCTCCGGTCGAGCCCTGAAAATCGAGTTCTACGCCGACCACCCAGGGGCCATTCTGCCAGTTATAGCCGCCCTGGATACCACCCAGAAATCCGTCGCCGCTGCCGAATATCGATCCGCGCAAACCGGTGCTTGCGATGTCTGCGCTGCCATCGGTCCAGCCCCAGCCGATATTTCCGCCGAGATAGAAACCGGTCCAGTTATAGACCGCGACGACCGGTGCCGGCGGCGCCTTGTAGACCGGCCGCGCCATATCGGCGGCAAAGACCGCCTGCGGCGCGAGAAGCGCCGATGTGGACAATAGAGCGATTGCGGTTTTGCGCATGGTTACCCCCTTTGCTGCGTACTGCCGCACCCCGCCACCGATGCACTGAGCACCGCGCGATCAGAGCGCAATCGATCCCAGGGGGAACCCGGATCCTGTTTGCGGAAATGCAACGGAAACTCCCCCTGACGAGGACCCAACGGAAGACGATGCACATCGTTCCGGCGGAACCCAAAAAAAAGCGCGATCGATTGCGGTCGCGCTTAAGCAAGGGTTAATGCCCCGCGACCGTCAGTCTTCGTAATCGTCTTCCAGCGGGGCCGGATGCCAGAGCGGCCCGGTCGCAAGCGTGATCTTGCGACGGCCACCGTCCTGGACGGATGCCGCCGGGGCTGCGGACTGGCGGGACAGCTCGAACAGCGCTGCGCCCGGACGACCGCCCGCCTCGATCAGATCGGTCTCATCGCAGGTCGATGCAATTGCAAGGCTCAGCGCGTGCAAATGCGCGCGCCGGTAGCAGAACAGAGCCAGCATGGCCCGCGTGCGCGACGGGATGGTCGCCACCAGTTCGGGCAACCCTTGCGGGTGGGATCGGTACAATTGTCCGAACAGGCTTTCCGGTATCGGACAGGCTTCGTCTGAAGAATTTAGCCCCAAGGACGGCATTGTTCAGCCCCCGAAAAGAATCACCTGATTCGGAAATTGCGATCGAAATTCTTAAGACGACGTTAAGCGGCGCGGCCCCGCCGGCGTCGGATTTGCATTGAGCTAGCGCAAGGCGCGCAGCCGATGGCGAGAGCACAGTTTCCTTGGTGAATGCGCGAAGGAGACTTGCATGCCTGCAGCAACCGTTCTCGTGGTCAGCCTGATCGGCCTGGCCTTTGTGATTTTTGCCGGGACCCTGTTCTTCGGAGAACGCGCGACGCGCCGTCCGTGACGCCGCATTTCTATCCCTTGCCGCGCCCCGCCGAGAGCGGCAGCTTGGCGATCTCGGCGATGGCGTCGCGGTTCGGCTCGAAGCCGAGCCCGGGCCGGTCCGGCAGCGTAAGCCAGCCATCGGCCGGCATGGTCAGTCCGTTGTAAAGCTGTTTGTAAAGTTCGACCGCGAGGTAGTGATGCTCGACCAGCGAGCCGTTGGCGACGCCGGCTTGCAGATGCATGTTGTGGTATGACCAGGCGCCACCATTGGCTACCGAAACATTGTATGACGCGGCGGCCGCTGCGATCTTCGCGCATTGCGTGAAGCCGCCGGTGATACAGACATTGGGCTGGGCGTAATCAATCGCCTGCGCCGCCAGCAGGTCGCGGAATCGATACAGCAATCCCTCGTTCTGGCCGCATGCGAGCGCGATCCCGCCGTTGCGCCGCAGCTGCGCCATGCCCTGCACGTCATTCTGGGTCAGCGGCTCCTCGAAGAAGGAGATGTTGAAGGGCCGGATCATCTCCGCGAGCTTGGTTGCGTGGTAGAGGTCGAGATTGCAATTGGCATCGACAAAGATTTCAACATCCGGCCCGACCGCCTCGCGCACCGCCTGCACCCGCCGGGCGTCCTCGCGAATCGCATCCATGACCGGGCGCTCGTCCTTGTGCCTGAGCGCCTCGCCCGCGACCGTCATCTTCAGCCGGCGAAAGCCGTCGGCGACCCATGTCTTCGCCGCCGCGGCGAGTTGCTCGCGGTCGAAGAAGCCGAAGCCGAAGGTCGCATAGACCGGCACACGCTCGCGCGCACCGCCCAGCAGCTTCCAGACCGGCATGTTCAGCGCCTTGCCCTTGATGTCCCAGAGCGCGAGATCGACCGCGGCGAGCGCATGGGCGGCGTAACCGGTCTGCCCACGCGGCATGAGCGTCCAGTAGACTTTCTCCCAGATCCGCTCGTGCAGCAGCGGGTCGTCACCGACGATATTCGGCCCGATCGCGCCATTCACCGCTTGCGCCACCACGTCCTCTTCCGTGATGGCGGTCAGGCCATGTCCGACTATCCCGGTATCGGTCTCGATCTCAACATGGCAGGCGGCGAGCGAGGTTTTCTTGTCGAGGCCGAGCAGCGCGATACGCAGCGGGACGTTGAGCGGCGTGGCAGTGACGCGGACGATCTTCATGTGGGACCGGAGCGGATGGAGGTTGGGTTGGCCGCCCTCTCACCGCGCCATTGGGCAAAGTGGGCAGCGCGAGAAGTCGACATTCGACCTTGCCTATAGGCGATCCGCGTTCTACCGGCAATTTGCTGCAACTGCAGCGCGACGCGCTCGCTTGCACTTTTGTTGACCTGTCAAACACGACATGATCGCTCGAACGATCCAGGGAAGGACAATCGCTCACATGGCCAAGGCAAAGAAGACACGATCCGCAAAGTCAGTGAAGTCGCAGAGAGCCGATGCGAAAGGCAATCGCGTCAAACGGCATTCAGCCAATCCGGACTTCAAGCGCGGCATGGCCGTGCGGCGGGCGATGTGGGGCGCGGACGGCGCCGACCGGCAAATCAATGCCGCAGGCGACTTCATCTGGCCGCTGCAGGAAGTGGTGACCACCTATTGCTTCGGGCAGACCTGGACGCGGCCGAAGCTGTCGCGCAAAGCCCGCTCGATGATCACGCTTGCGATGCTGGTGGCGATGGCGCGTCCCAATGAATTGAAGGTGCATATCGAGGGCGCCATCGCAAACGGCGTCAGCAAGGACGAGATTCAGGAAATCCTGCTGCATGCGATGGTCTATGCTGGCGTGCCGCGCGGCGTGGAAGGGTTCCGCGCCGCCGAAGAGAAGCTGAAACAGATGGGCCTCGCGTAGCGGTGCAAAGAACATGACGGACATCAGGACAGTCGGATTCATCGGCATCGGCAATATGGGCGCGCCGATGGCCGCCAATGTGAAGCGCGGCGGCTTCGAGGTCATGGCCTTCGATCTCGATCCCTCGCGTGCGAAAAACTGGGCGCAGGAAAACGCCGCAGGTTGCACCGAGCAGCTGGGCGAACTGGGCAAGGCCTGCGATGTCATCGTCACCATGCTGCCGACCGGCAAGGAGGTGCGCGAGGCGCTGTTCACGATGCAGGACGGTGCGCTGGCAGCCAACCTGAAGGCCGGCGCCATCGTCATCGACATGAGCTCGGCCGATCCGGTCGGCACCCGGACACTGGGCAAGGACCTCGCAGCGCGCGATCTGCGCCTTGTGGATGCGCCGGTGTCGGGCGGCGTGACGCGGGCCAAGGACGGCTCGCTCGCGATCATGATCGGCGGTGATCCGGCCGCGGTCGCGGCGGTGAAGCCGGTGCTCGCCTGCATGGGCGGCAAACTGTTCGAGGTTGGCACGCTCGGCTGCGGTCACGCGATGAAATGTCTGAACAATTTCCTGGCGGCGACCAGCTTTGCCGCAGCCGCCGAAGCCGTCACCGTCGGCCGCAAGTTCGGGCTTGATCCTGAAATCATGGCGGACGTCGTCAATGTATCCACCGGACGAAGCTTTGCTTCCGAAATGCTGATCAAGCAGCATCTCCTCAGCGGAGTGTTCGGCACCGGCTTTGCGCTCGGGCTGCTGGCCAAGGACGTGAAGATCGCCGCCGACCTCGCCGAGCAGATCGGAGTCGATGCGCCGGTCGGCCGGCTGACGCGCGATCTGTGGGCCGATGCACGCGATGCGCTGGGCGGCGAGCAGGATCACACCAGGGCGGCATTGCATTGGGAAACGCGCGCCCTGCCCACCGCGGCGGAATAGCGCCGCGGCTTACGCGGCGCGCCTTGATATCCCCACGCAGCTGCTTCCGGCCGCTAGGCGTTCGTCCGGACGCGCGTTAGACTAAAGTTGCATCCCGTTGGAGGGCTGTTGCGCGGAGATGCTCGCCGGCCGTTTCGCCGCCGGCGGTAGAGCCATGCAGCAGCCGCCTCAATGGGGGAGATGAGGACCATGGCGATGCGACCGCCATCACAATATTACGTTCCCGGCTTGGCCAAATTCTACGGCGGACTCGATGCATGGGCGCATGTGCTGATCCGCGTGGCGCTCGGGCTTGTTCTTATTCCACATGGCGCCCAGAAGCTGTTCGGGTGGTTCGGTGGTCCGGGCATGAATGGCTTCATGGGCGTGCTGCAGAAGTTCGGCTATTCGAGCATCTTCGCATGGCCGATCGCGCTGCTGGAATTCTTCGGCGGCATCCTCCTGATAATCGGCCTGTTCACGCGGCCGGTCGCGCTTCTGGTGCTGATCTTCATGCTGGAGGCGGCACGCTTTCACTACGGCGTCGGCGGCTTCTTCTGGACGGCCCGCGGCAATGAGTATCCGCTGATCCTGTGCGCGCTGTCGCTCTATCTGATCATTCGCGGCAGCGGCCCATACTCGGTCGATGCCGCCATGAGCAAGGAGATCTGAGCGGACATCTCGTCATGCGGACCGGTGCGCGGCATCGGCCCGCAACTTGCCTTGTCCAATTCTTCCTTTGCGATCCGCTAAGGGTCGCAGGTGCGCGCAGAGCTTCAGAATTCGATCCGTATGAAGCGGCCCATCGCGATAATGCGATGGGCAGACCGGCGGATCGGCGGACGTGAAATTTGTAGTCTCGCCTGCGGCGATCCGTTACCGTGCATGCCGTGAACAAAGTCGGTCGTTATCAGCACGGTGACATCCCGGCTCGATTCACCCACAAACAATCATCAGGTCGGTCAGGCGCAGCGCCGGCCGACGGGGAGGACTGCAACTATGGGGTTTGGCTATTTCCGTTCTCTGCGGTTCGGCGCGCCATCGCTTGTCGCGGCGTCGCTCGGGGTCGCATTGCTTCTGCCGCCGGGCGTAGCGCAGGCGCAACCGCAACAGGTCGAGGTTGATCTCGAACATGTCGCAGTCACGTGGTCGGTGTGGCACGGCGGCTTCTCGCTGGTCATGGGCCAGTTCCGCCAGATCAACAAGGCGGAGATGACTTTCGACCGGAAGGATCCGTCCAACAGCAAGATCAGCGTCGAGATCGAGGCCGCGAGCATCGACTCCAACCATGCCTATCGCGACAACTGGATCCGCTCGGAAGCCGAGCTGAATGTCTGGAAACACCGGACGATCAATTTCGAGAGCACGAAGATCGAAAAGACCGGCGAGAATACCGGCACGATGACCGGTAATCTCACCATGCATGGGGTCACCCATCCGGTGACCATGGATGTCACCTACAACAAGAGCGGGATGCACCTGTCGAAGAAGTACACGATCGACGGCTTCACCGCGAAGGGCAAGCTGAAGCGGACGGACTTCGGAATGAAGGCATTCATCCCCTGGATCGGCGAGGAGGTCGAGTTCGTGATCCAGCTCGAATCCAAGCGGCCGAACGATCCGACCTGAACCGGCGCGCAGCGGCGCGGCCGGCTTGCACCATGCCGATACGAAACACGGACGAGCGGTTCGGACTCGTGGCGATGACACTGCACTGGCTGACGCTGGTGCTGCTCATCGCCGCGTTCACGCTCGCTGTCAGCATGGTCAACATGCCGTTCAGCCCGCGCAAGCTGGAATTCTATTCGTGGCACAAATGGGTGGGCGTGACGATCTTCCTCGTGGTCCTGCTGCGGCTGGCCTGGCGTCTCGTCAATCCGGTCCCGCCCCAGCCTGCGGCCATGCCGCACTGGCAGCGCCGCCTCGCGGCGCTGTCGCATGGCACGCTGTACGCCATCCTGATCGTCATGCCGGTCACGGGATGGATCATGAGTTCGGCGCTCAACCTGCCGGTGGTCTATCTCGGCCTCGTCCATATCCCGAGCCCGTTCGGTGTCGACCGCGCGCTCGGCGAAGCCATGAAGGTCGTCCACCTGTCGCTCGCGGTCGCGCTGCTGGCGCTGGTCGCGGTCCACGTTCTCGCCGCGCTCTATCATCATCTTGTCCTGCGCGATGATGTGCTGCGGCGGATGCTGCCCTGGCCGGCCCGCCTGCGGGACGGTTCGGACAATCTGAGAGTACGGCAATGATGACAGTCAACGCGAAACGGTTGTTCGTCGGTGCGGCGGCTCTGGCCGCAGCGTCGCTCTTTTTGCTGGCCGATCCGGCGCCGGCTGCCGATGCGCCGGAATGGACCGTGGATCCCGCCAAGAGCAGCATCACCTTCACGGGCCGGCAGATGGGCGTGCCGAGCAAGGGGCAGTTCAAGACATTTACCGCCACCGTCAAATTCGATCCCGACAATCTGGCGGCCAGCGCGGTCGAGGTCGTCGTCGATGTCGCAAGCGCGGATACCGGCAATCCGGATATCGACAAGGAACTGAAGCAGCCGAAATGGTTCGATGCCGCGCGGTTTCCGACGGTGCGCTTCGTGACGACCGGTTTCCGCGCAAAGAGCAAGGACAGCGCCGGCAAGGGCGATTACGAGGCGCTGGCGCGGCTAACGATCCGTGACGTCACCGACGAGGTGGTGATGCCGTTCAAGCTCGATGTCGGACCGGACCCCGCCGATGCCGGCCAGCTTCTGGCGCGGGTGACGGGCGATCTGACGATCAGCCGCACCAAATTCGGCGTCGGCCGCGACGAGTGGCGCGACACCAAGATCGTCGGCGACGAGGTCGGCCTCAGCATCGAGGCGCTGGCGCGGCGAAAGAAATAGCGCCGGCGCTCGAGCGCCAGCGCTGACGCGCCGCCCGGCGATGACGCGCTAAACTGCGGGCGCGGGCGGCGGCAGCGACGCCGAGCGCCGTGTCACCGCAACCGTCATCTCTCCGACCTTCTCGATTTTGGCGTGCATCACGTCCCCCGCCTGCACCGGGCCGACGCCCTCCGGCGTGCCGGTCATGATGATGTCGCCGGGATAGAGCGTGTAGAAATTCGAGCAATAGGAGATCAGCTTCGCCACGCCAAAGATCAGACGCGAGGTGTTTGATTTCTGGCGGACCTGACCGTTGACCAGAATTTCCAGATCGAGATTCTCCGGGTCCGGGATTTCATCGGCGGTCACGACATACGGCCCGACCACAGAGAAGCGGTCGAGCGACTTGCGCAAGGATCGCTCCTCGGGGCCGCGGATCGTCATATCGAGGCCGATCGCATAGCCCGCGATGTATTTCAGCGCGCCCTCTTCCGGCACATCGAAGCAGGTCTCGCCGATGATGGCGGCAAGCTCGACCTCGTGATCGGTTCGCCGGTCCTTCTCCACCACCGGCACCGGCTCGGACGGACCCGATAGTGAGGAGTTCGATTTCAGGAATACGCCGTAATGATCGATGGTCTTGATGGTCTTGCCGAAGCTGATCTGCTGGTCGCGGTTCGCTTCGTCGATATGGGCGTGATAGTTGACCGGCGCGCCAATCACCTTGGACGGATTGGGGACCGGGTTGAGCAGCTTCACCGAAGCGATCGGTACGGGAGTCACGCGATCGGCCATCGCTTCCATATCGCCGCGGATCTTGGGAAGCGCGACAATCAGCGGATCATGCGCGGGAAGGGGCCAGCGCACAGCCGGCAGCTTGTCAAGAACGGCGGTGACATCATGGACCATATCGCCCCGGACGACGCCAAGACGATCATTATCGAACCTGCAATAACGCATTCTCTGCTCTCCGCGGAATTTTGCGGCAGAGCTAGTCCATTCCGATCACAGGATCAAATTCAATCCGGTGATCGGAACATCGGCGCCTGGAACGCCCCTCGCCCAGCTCTCGCGCCAGCGGGCTCCGTCAGTTGGCCTTGGCGCCGGTCTTCTTGACGACATCGGCCCATTTATCGATGTCCTTGCGCAGATAGGCATCGAACTCCTTGGCCGTCATCACCATCGGCACCGCGCCCTGCTTGGCCCAGGCTTCGCGCACGTCCGGCCGGTTGACCACCTTGCTGATCTCGGCATTCAGCTTGTCGACCACCGCCTGCGGCGTCTTGGCGGGCGCCATGACGCCGAGCCAGATTGTCGCCTCATAGCCCGGCACGCCGGCCTCCCCGACCGTGGGAATATCCGGGGTGAGGTCGGAGCGCTTGGCGCCGGTGGTGCCGAGCGCCTTCACCTGGCCCTGCTTGGCGTTGTTGGTCATCGTGGTCACGGCGTCGAAGACCAGCTGGACGTGCCCGCCGAGCACGCTGTTGCGCATCTCGCCGGAGGCCTTGTGCGGTACGTGCACGATGTCGGTGCCGCTCATGGCTTTGAACAATTCGCCGGCCATGTGATAGGGCGTGCCCGGACCGGACGAGCCGTAATTGAGCTGCCCGGGCTTGGCCTTCGCCAGCGCGATAAATTCCTTCAGATCCTTGGCCGGAACCGACGGATGGATCACCATCAGCAGGTCGGAGTAGTTGACCGGCGCGACCGCGACGAAGTCGTTCATCAGCTTGAACGGCTTGTCCTGTTTGAGCGTTTCGTTGACCGTGTGGGTGTTCGACATCAGCAGCAGCGTGTAGCCGTCGGGGTCGGACTTCGCGACAGCGTCGGTGCCGATGATCGAGCCTGCGCCCGGGCGGTTCTCAACGACAAAAGGTTGTTTGAGCGACTCGCCGAGATGCTGCGCGAGCACGCGGGCGTAAACGTCGGCCGGACCGCCTGCGCCGAACGGCACGATGATCTTCACCGACCGCGTCGGATAGTCCTGTGCGGCGACGGTCTGCGGTGCGAGCAGAAACGCAGCCGCGGCAAGCGCAAGCCAATGCCCTCGTGACATGATTGTCCTCCCTGATGTGTTATTGTTCAATTCTTAGAACACCGCGCGCGCTGCGGCAATTCCTTGCCGCGGCCCTCGCCCGGGTTTTCAGGACAGGAAACTACGTCACCACGACAACATCAGGATGCGGCTTGCCATCGAACAGACGTTCGGCCGCGGGCTTTCGGCATTCGAGCGCGACGCGCTGGTTGATGTAGCCCTTGTCTGTGATCTCGTTGCGATCGATCGAGGGCGTATCCGGCAGCAGCAACACCCGCGCGATACGCATCGTTGCACCGGTATTGACCGTGTTCCAGCGTGCGAAGGCATTGCGCAGATGCGCATGAATCTTCGGATGCGTCGCATAGAACGAAAGATCGCCGTCTTCGCCGGCAATTTCCTTGCAGCCTGCCGCGTTCAGCCAGGCGATCAGCCCGACCTGATCGCGCCCCTCTCCACACACGATCGCATCCTGAAGCACCGGCGAGGCCGCCGCGATTGCGCCGACGCGCAACGCGCCGACCGCGACCCAGGTCCCATTCAGCAACTTGAAATCCTCGGCGATGCGACCGTCGAAAATCAGCCCCTGATCCGGATCGTCCGGGTCGGCGAAGCGCACCGCGTCGCCTGGCAGGTAGTAGCCCTCCTCGTCGAACATCGCCTTCGTGAGATCGGGTCTGCGCCAGTAGCCGGGCGTGATGTTCGGCCCGCGCACACGCATTTCGAGCTTGTCGCCGGCGGGCACAAGTTTCACATCGACGCCCGGAACCGGCACCCCGACATTGCCCGCCTTGTCGAACAGGGCATGGGCTGACGTTGCCAGCGGCGATGTCTCCGTGGTTCCCCAGGCCGAGGTCATCGGGACGCGCGTGCCGGTGATGCGGATCGCAAGCGCTTCGAGCCGGTCCCACATGTCCTGCGGCAGCGACGCGCCCGCGTAAAACAAAAGCCGCACGCGCGAGAAGAAGTGCCGCGCCAGCGCGTCGTCTTTCTCAAGGAACGGGAGCAGCGCGCCATAGCCCGCGGGCACGTTAAAATAGATGGTCGGCGCGATGTCGCGAAGGTTCTGCACCGTCTGTCCGACCAGCGCCGGCACCGGCTTGCCTGCGTCGATATAGAGCGTACCCGCCTGTTGCAGGATCAGATTGAAATTGTAGTTGCTGCCGAAGGTGTGGTTCCAGGGCAGCCAGTCGACCAGCACCATCGGATCGTCTTCGATGAACGGCCAGCACTGCACCGATTGCTGCTGGTTGGCCGTCAGCATGCCATGGGTATTGATCACACCTTTCGGCAGGCTGGTGGAGCCGGAGGTGAACAGGAATTTCGCAATCGTGTCGGGACGAATTGCAGCGACGGCGTTTTCGACCGCGGGCCCCGGTACAGTCTTTTCGAGTTCGCAGAACAGTGTGACGTCCGGAAGACTGCCGCCGTTCTTCCCCGCAAGGATCGGAGCCGTCACATGGGCCAGCGCCTTCGCAAAAGGCGCTGTGTCCGAGACATAGACCAGTCCGGGGGTCAGCAATTCGTTGATGTATTTGAGCTTGGCGTGGTCCTGGCTCTGCAGCGAATAAGCGACCGAGATCGGTGCAATCGGAATTCCCGCCGTGTAGCAGGCCAGCGTGAGCAGGCCGTGCTCGACCGCGTTGCCCGACAGCACCATCAGCGGACGCTCGGCGGACAGGCCGCGATCGATCAATGCCTGCGCGATCGCATCAACCTTCCGGCGCGCCTGCGCATAGGTTACGCCGGCCCAGGCGCCGGAGGCGTCGCGCTCGGCCATCAGCAAACGATCCGGCTGCCGCTCGACGGCGCTTCGGAACAGCCGCGCGAGGCTTGGCTCGTACGCGGCCAGCGGCTGACGCGCGTGCAGCACGATGGAGCCATCGGCACGGTCCTCGCGGATCACCCGCGGCTCGGCAAAATGGATCGGTCGGAATGGCGGCTTACCGGCTTCCGATGCCGGTTTTGGCATTGTTGAATTCACGGTACGTCCTCCCGGCGACATGCATTATAATGCATATCACGGCTCGTCCATGTCAACGCGACCGAAAGGCCGACGCTTCTCTGATCGGCAACATCCGGCGAACGCGCGGCTTACAGACCCTTCCGCGGGCGCGGACATCGTGTCGAGCAGGCCCTGCGGGGAACGCCGGATGGTCCGGACGCGGCGGTCAGGCCGCCGGATTTGCGTGCATCGTATTGATGCGCAGCGACGGGGTCGACGCATCGAGGCGCAGGATGAATTCGACGGTGGCGAGTTCGCACCGGTTGCGGCCGCGCTCCTTCGCCGAATACAGCGCCTGGTCGGCCTGTCCGAGCAGATCCGATATGTCGAGCGGGCCTTTTTCGCTGACGGCCACGCCGATGCTGCAGGTGGCCTCGATCGGATGGCCCTCCACCTCGGCCGCGGTCTCCTCGAACGATTTGCGGACCTCCTCGGCGATCTCCATCGCGCGTATGCGATCGACATCATAGAGCGCGATCGCAAATTCCTCGCCGCCCAGTCGTCCGAGCAGATCGCAGGGCCCGATATGGGCATGCGCCGTATTCGCAAAAATCTGCAGCACCCGGTCGCCGAGCGCATGGCCGAACGAGTCGTTGATCGACTTGAAGTGATCGAGATCGATCAGCAGCACGGCCGCGGGCCTGGGATCGGCCTCGATCTCGCGCGCCATGATCGCCGCGCCTTCCAGGAAGGCACGGCGATTCGAAATGCCGGTCAGCGGATCGACCAGCGAGGCGGTCTTGTGCAGCAGCTCGGTGCGCTCCTTGGCCATGGCCAGCAGGATGAAGGCGATGGCAATGGTGAACAGCAGCGCCTCGAAACTCAGCACCGTCAGCCATACGCTTTCGAAAACCTGCGCGTCCGGAATCCAGGGCAGCACCACCGCGAGCGGCGTGCGCAGCAGAAACAATGCGCCATGCGCGAACAGCATGAAGATTGCCGGCCAGCGCGACACCAGCGGCTCGCCGCGGCCGCGCCAGAATTCATAGGCGGCCGCCCAGGTATAGCCGGTGATGATGAAGGACGAGATCAGGATCCGCGCTTCCATCGACTGCGCGACGATGGGGATGCGGCACACGACGAGCCACAGCACCGCGCCGCCGAACAGCCCGACATAGCTTGGCGAACGGCCGTCGAACACGCGCGCGCCGATCCAGGTGAAGGCGAATGCGGTGAACAGGATCGCGTTGGAAAGATCGATCGACACCACGTCGGGCGCCTGGCCGTAAAGGCCGAAGAGAACGACGGACGCGGCACGCAACAGATGCGCCGAACCCCACCACGCCACCGCCGTGATCGCCGCGTTCTGGACCCAGGCGAACAGCAGCAACAGGCCGAGCATCGCCTCGACATAGATCGTGACGAGAAACAGCGTGTTGACGTCGAGATTCATCGCCTTGTCCGGGTGAACGGATGGTCGCATCCGGCTCCGTTCAGCGGCTGTATATCCGGTCTGGCCAAACAATGGATGAAGACTCGCCGGCAGCCCCGGCAGACGCTCCAGATGGTTTCGGCAACCTTTCCCGTTTTCGGACGTCTTTATCGAATGAACGAACCGGTCAGCCGACCCGGCCGGCATGCGCTTCACGATAGGCCAGCGGCCCATATGCGGCAGCGGCACAGGCCGCAACCGGGGCCCCGGACGAGCCGCGGCCCCATTGCGGGCGTTCGCCGTGCCGACGGTCATGGATGTCGTCCTGGACAATTGAAAGAAGCCGGATGTCCGTTCTGCGACATCGGCGTTCGGCAGATGGATTTCGCCCGCGGCGGCAGACGCGAAAAAAATCGTCCTCCATGCGAGCGGCGCAAGCCGCCCTCGCGCATCGCGGCTTGTGGCGTCCGGCCCACCCCGATAGGGTCGCCGGAAATTGAGCCCGGATTCCGAATATGACTGTCTATGACGGCGTGGTTGACGCCATTGGCAACACGCCCCTGATCAAGCTGAAGCGCGCGTCGGAGATCACCGGCTGCACGATCCTTGGCAAGGCCGAGTTCATGAATCCCGGCCAGTCGGTGAAGGATCGGGCGGGCCGGCAGATGATCCTCGAGGCCGAGCAGCGGGGCGAACTCAAGCCCGGCGGGCTGGTGGTGGAAAGCACGGCCGGCAATACCGGTATCGGGCTGGCCCTCGTTGCTAATGCGCGCGGCTACCGCACGCTGATCGTCATCCCCGAGACGCAGAGCCAGGAAAAGAAGGACATGCTGCGGCTGTGCGGCGCCGAGCTCATCGAGGTTCCGGCCCTGCCCTATGCCAATCCGAACAACTACCAGCATGTCGGACGCCGGCTTGCGGACGAACTGCGCAAGTCCGAAAAGAACGGCGTCTTGTTCGCTGACCAGTGGAACAATCTCGACAACCGCAAGGCGCACTATGTGTCGACCGGCCCGGAAATCTGGCGCGACACGGCGGGGAAGATCGACGGGTTCATCTGCGCCGTCGGAACCGGCGGAACGCTGGCCGGCGTCTCGACCTATCTGCGCGAACAGAAGAAGGATATCGCCATCGGCGTCGCCGATCCGCGCGGCGCTGCGATGTATCATCTGTTCAAGGACGGCAAGCCGACGGTGACGGAAGGCGGCTCGATCACGGAAGGCATCGGGCTCGCGCGCGTCACCCCGATCATCGAGGACATCACGGTCGATCACTCGTATCTGATCCCGGACGAGGAAGCGATCCCGCTGATTTTCGAGACGCTGGAGCACGAGGGCCTGTGCCTCGGCGGCTCCTCCGGCATCAATATCGCGGGCGCCATCCGGCTTGCGAAAGACCTCGGCAAGGGCGCCACCATTGTGACCGTGCTCGCCGATCACGGCAGTCGATACCAGTCGAAGCTGTTCAACCCGGACTTCCTGCGCTCAAAGAACCTTCCGGTCCCCGCCTGGCTGACGCGCAAGAGCGCGATCACGCCGCCATTCGTATGAGTGAGCCAATGCGTGACGTCATGCCGATCGCTGCGCGTCCGGTCTCATCCCTCCCCTTAAAAGAGGGCGGACGCACACCGCGTTTGCGGCATGAGATTGGAATATCGTCATGAGCACCGAAGCAAAGCCGGCGAGCCGCGCGCTTGTTACGACCCAGTGGCTGCAGGATCATCTCGATGCCCCCGACATTGTGGTGGTGGACGGCTCTTATTATCTGCCGGCGATGAACCGGAACGCCCGCGAGGAATATCTCGCCGGCCATATCCCTGGTGCGATCTATTTCGACATCGACGCGATTTCCGACCATTCGAGCGATCTGCCGCATATGTTGCCATCGCCGGAAGCCTTCTCGTCGGCGATGCGGGCGATGGGGATCGGCGACGGCCTTACCATCGTCGTCTATGACGGCGCGGGCCTGTTCTCCGCCCCGCGCGTCTGGTGGACCTTCCGGACCTTCGGCGTGCGCGACGTCTACATTCTCGATGGCGGGCTGCCGAAATGGAAAGCCGAAGGCCGCCCGCTTGACTTCGGCGAGGTCAAGCGCACGCCTCGACATTTCACGGCGCGGTTCAACCGCGGTGCGGTCGCCGATGTCGAGGACGTCAAGAAGGCACTGGCGCATCCCGACATCCAGGTTGTCGATGCCCGCAGCGCCGGCCGCTTTGCCGGAACGGCGCCCGAGCCCCGCCCCGGATTGAAATCCGGCCATATGCCGGGAGCGCTCAACCTGCCCTATGACACGCTGCTCGAAGACGGCCGCCTGATCGCGCCGGACAGGATCCGCGCGAAATTTCAGGAAGCCGGCGTGGACCTCGACCGACCTGTGGTGACGAGCTGCGGCTCGGGTGTCACGGCAGCGGTGCTGTGGTTCGCGCTCGATGCACTCGGCAAGCAGCCGAAAGCGCTGTATGACGGCTCCTGGACTGAATGGGCCTCGCGCGGCGACCTGCCGATCGAAAGCGACGGCTGACGTCTCGCGACCCGAAAATTCACTCGATTTTGAATCGAACCCGGGAGCGACCCGCATCCCGCGCGCATCCGGCGTGCTCCAGCCTGAGCGACTGCGCCACCGACTGGATCATGCCAAACTGGCCGACTCCGGACGGAGTCGTAGCATATCGAAGAACCGCCACGCGCGTCACATCCGGCGCGATCTGACCAATACCGGCGCGTGGCCGGCTCTGCAGCAAGACGGCTGCCACGGCACCCTGCGGACAGGGTCGAAGGTCCTCCCGTCCTGTTGCCTGTTCGAAGGGCGCCTGCGGATACGCGCGCGGGGCGCATGGCGGAGCCAAGCAGGCTGTCCGCCCGCCCGAATTTAATGCGTTCGTGGCGTGTATTTTTCGCCGCGGATCGTGCCTTGGTCCGGACCGCGCCGGCGTGATAGACCGCATGCATGAGCATGAATACGTCGACCCAGCCCCGGCCAGCGCCGCTGCCCTCCGCCTCGCCCCACGTCACCGGCTTCTATCACGAGAGGAGCGGCAGCATCGCCTATCTTGTCGTCGATCCGGCTACCAACCACGCCGCAGTCATCGATCCCGTACTGGATTTCGAGCCGCGTGCCGGCCGGGTCTCGACCGTATCTGCCGATGCGATGCTGAAGGTCATCGCCGAGCGCGGCCTGACCATCGACTGGATTCTGGATACGCATCCGCACGCCGATCATTTCTCGGCGGCCGCCTATATGAAGGACAAGCTCGGCGCGCCGATGGCGATCGGCGAGAAGGTCGCCGACATCCAGGCGCTTTGGGAAAAAATCTACAACCTGCCGCCGTTTGGCACCGGGCACTGGGACCGCCTGTTCAAGGACGGCGACACGTTCAAGATCGGATCGCTGGATGCACGGGTGATGCTGTGCGCCGGCCACACGCTCGCCTCGATCACCTATGTGATCGTCGACGCCGCCTTCGTCCACGACACCATCTTCCAGCCCGACTCCGGCACGGCCCGCGCCGATTTTCCTGGAGGCAACGCGGCGACGCTGTACGAGTCGATCCAGCGCATCCTGGCGCTGCCTGACGACACCCGGCTGTTCACCGGGCACGATTACCGTCCGAATGGCCGGCCTCCGCAATGGCAGTCCACGGTCGCGCAGCAGAAGCGCGATAACAGCCATGTCGGCGCGGGGCGCGATCCGAATTCCTACATCAAGCTGCGCGAGGCTCGGGACAAGACGCTGCCGTTGCCCGAACTGATGCTGGCGGCCTTGCAGGTCAACCTGCGTGGCGGGCGATTGCCCGAGCCCGAAGACAATGGCCGCAGCTATCTGAAGTTGCCGCTCGGCGCGTTTTAGTCTCAATCATCCGCGTCGTTACCACGTGCTCCGTTCATTCCGCGCAAGCGGGAATCCAGGACCGCTTTCGGGGGTCCCCACTTCGCGGGGACGATCGGAACGTGAAGCGTCATCAGCACAGCCGTTCAATGCAGGATCTGGCTCAGGAACAGCTTGGTCCGCTCGTGTTTCGGATTGGCGAAGAATTCCGCCGGCGCGTTGATCTCCAGAATCTGCCCCTCGTCCATGAACACGATGCGGTCGGCCACCTGCCGCGCGAAGCCCATCTCGTGCGTGACCACCAGCATGGTCATGCCGCTTTCGGCGAGCTCAACCATGGTCTGAAGAACCTCCTTCACCATTTCAGGATCGAGCGCCGAGGTTGGCTCGTCGAACAGCATGATCTTCGGGTTCATGCACAGGGCGCGTGCAATCGCCACCCGCTGCTGCTGGCCGCCGGACAGCTGTCCCGGATATTTGTGCGCCTGTTCGGGAATGCGTACGCGCTCCAGATAGTGGCGCGCGATGTCCTCGGCCTCCTTCTTCGGCATCTTGCGCACCCAGATCGGCGCCAGCGTCAGGTTCTCCATCACGGTGAGATGCGGGAACAGGTTGAAGTGCTGGAACACCATGCCGACCTCGCGCCGCACCTCGTCGATTCTCTTGAGGTCGTTGGTGAGCAGCACGCCGTCCACGGCCACCCGGCCCCGCTGGTAATCCTCCAGCCGGTTGATGCAGCGGATCATGGTGGACTTGCCCGAGCCCGATGGCCCGCAGATCACGATCCGTTCGCCGCGGGCGACCGTCAGATTGATGTCGCGCAGCACATGAAATTCGCCAAACCATTTGTGCATGCCGACGATCTCGACCGCCGGAACGTCGGCAGCGCCTTGCCTCTTGTTCGATTCCTCGCTCATCGCCGATGCCCGGTCGCGAGACGCCGTTCCACGCTTTTCGCGTAGCGCGACATCATCCAGCAGCACAGGAAATAAAAGATTGCGGCGAAGGCATAGCCGGTGGTCGAGGTCACCGGCGTCGCCCATTTCGGATCGATCCGCGCCGCCTCGATGGTGCGCAGGAAATCGAAAATGCCGACGATGAACACCAGCGTGGTATCCTTGAACAAGGCGATATTGCTGTTGACGATATTGGGAATGGTGATGCGCAACGCCTGCGGCAGGATGATCAGGCCCATCATCTGCCAGTAGCTCAGACCCAGTGCCTGCGCCCCCTCATATTGCCCCCGCGGAATCGCCTGCAAGCCGGCGCGTACCACTTCCGCCATATAGGCGGC
>JBIQKQ010000065.1:0-18253 GCA_044506365.1 Hyphomicrobiales bacterium | reverse complement strand
CCGAACCGCGTTTCGCCTATGCGCTGCTTGCCGCCGTGTCGGTGCTGATCATTGCCTGCCCTTGCGCGCTCGGGCTTGCAACGCCGATGTCGATCATGGTCGGCGTCGGCCGCGGCGCGCAGATGGGCGTCCTGATCAAGAATGCGGAAGCCCTCGAACGAATGGAGAAGGTCGATACGCTGGTGGTCGACAAGACCGGCACCCTGACCGAAGGCCGCCCGGCCGTCACTGGCATGGTCGCGGCCGGCGGCTTTGATGAGGACGAGATGCTGCGCCTTGCCGCCGGCGTCGAAGCCGCGAGCGAGCACCCGCTGGCGCTCGCTATCGTAGCGGCGGCGAAGGAACGCAATCTGTCAATCCCGCCGGTGCAGGACTTCGACTCGCCCATCGGCAAAGGCGCCATGGGTCTCGTGGAAGGCAAGCGCGTCGCGATCGGTCAGTCGAGATTCCTCGCTGAACTGGGCATCGATGCCTCAAGCCTGAGCAGCGATGCCGACCGATTGCGCAACGAAGGCGCGACGGTCGTTTTTGTTACGGTCGATGGCGCTGTCGCCGGCCTGCTCGCGATTGCCGATCCGATCAAGGCCGAAACCCCGGCAGCGCTCGAAGCGCTGCGCGCCGATGGCATCCACGTCGTCATGCTGACCGGCGACAACCGCACCACTGCGCTCGCAGTCGCAAAAAAGCTCGGCATCACGGAGGTTGAAGGCGAAGTATTGCCGGACGGCAAGGCCGAAGTCGTCGAGAGGCTGCGCCGCGCCGGCCGCGTGGTGGCGATGGCAGGCGACGGCGTCAACGACGCGCCGGCGCTTGCCGCCGCCGATGTCGGAATCGCGATGGGCACAGGCACGGATGTGGCGATCGAAAGCGCCGGCATCACCCTGCTCAAGGGCGACCTGACCGGAATCGTGCGCGCGCGCCATCTGTCGCAGGCGGTGATGCGCAATATCCGCCAGAACCTGTTCTTTGCCTTCATCTACAACGCAGCGGGCGTGCCCATCGCGGCCGGGCTGCTCTACCCGGCCTTCGGATTGCTGCTGTCGCCGATCGTTGCGGCCACAGCGATGGCGCTGTCATCGGTCAGCGTGGTCGGAAACGCCCTGCGGCTGCGGCACGCGAGATTATGACGTGAAGCGCATCAGAACACGGCGAGGTATTTCAGCAGCGACAGGACGCCGATGATGATGACGATGATTCGGACGATTTGCTTGGCGCGGCCGTCAATCGGCAGCATGTTCACGAGGTAAAGAACGAGAATAACAACGAGAAACGTGATCAGAATGCTGATCAAAGGGCCCATGGCCGGTCCTTTCGGGTCATCGGAAACGCCGTCACGCGGCGGGGCGACAATAGCCTTCCCGCAGAAAAGTTCCATCCGATTAGCGGATCGCGCGCTCGCTCACGCTTCGAAATTTCAACACGCAATTGCGTTCGGCCGCGGTCAGTTCGATCTCGCGCAGATCGCCCAACGCCATGTTGTGTTCGTTCTGGTAGGCGATTGCGATCGCGACCTCGCCTCCCGGGCCCTGCCTCGCGCGCTCAATGAGAGCGGCAAGCTCTCGCTCGCGCTTGAACACCTCCGCTCCGCGCTTGTCGAGCTGGTCGCAACTATAGAGCCGGAATTTGCCGGGACGGGTTGCGCTCGCGACCACCTCGTGGCCTGCGCATCCGGCGAGCACGCCGGCCATCGCAAGACCGGCCAGGCTGATATGAAGTCGCGAGCGAAGAGTCATGGTGCAGTCGTTAGCGGCCGAATCTGGCAAAAGCCGGATGGCGCAGCCGGCCTATCCTGGTGCGGACGGAGGGACTCGAACCCTCACGAGGTTACCCTCAACGGATTTTAAGTCCGTTGCGTCTACCATTCCGCCACGTCCGCTCCCCCGGGAAACGGGCCGCACCATGGCGTAGTGAACGCTGCGCCGCAAGCGTTTCACCCGCCCTCGCGGATCGGCGGCATGAAGGCGAGCCCGGTGTCCCATGGAAAGAAGATCCAGGTGTCCTGCGAAACCTCGGTGATGAAGGTATCCACCAGCGGGCGCCCCATCGGTTTCGCATAGACGGTCGCGAAATGCGCCTTCGGGATCAGGTCGCGCACCACGCGCGCGGTCTTGCCGGTGTCGACGAGGTCGTCGACGATCAACACCCCTTCCCCGCCGCCATGAACGCCGCTGGTGACTACATCCGCAATGCCCTTAAGGACGCGTAACTCGCCCTGCCGGGCGATGCCCGAGCCGCTATAACTCTCGACGCACACGGTCTCGATCAGCCGCACATTCAGCTCACGGGCCACGATGGCGGCCGGCACGAGGCCGCCTCGCGTCACGCAGACGATCGCGCTGAACGGGCCGGCCGAAGCCAGCCGCCAGGCCAGCGCGCGGGCATCGCGGTGAAATTGATCCCAGGACACCGGAAAATGCTTCGGTGCGCCCGGATTTGCCTCGGCCATCATCATCGCTCGTCCCCCGGCATGCCCTCGCCATGCCTTGACGAGGCCATGCTGCCAACGGCGGGCGCCGCCGGTCCACAGAAAAATCCGAAAATGGCCTCAGGTCAGCGCGAGCACGAAATCGAAGCGGGCATCGCCGCCGGCGCTGACCATCATTTCAAGTTCGGGCCGATACAGCCGGTCACGGCGATTGCTCAGCTCGCCCGGGAAATAGAGCTGGGTGGTCAGAACAGGCCCATGTGCCGCCTGCACCCTGACGTGAAAATGGGCGGTGCGTCCGGTATAGCGGGCAGGCTTCACCGTCAGGAATCGATAGCGTCCTTGCGCATCGGTGAACTGATGACCGCGCCCCCGAAAGCCGCGATTGTCGTATTCCCCATCGGAGTCGGCGTGCCACAAGTCGACCAGCGCATTCGAAACCGGCCGGCAGTTGCGTGTCAGCACAATGCCGGTCAGGGTGACCGGCGTCCCGCCCAGTTCGGTCCGCAGGTCGGATCGAAGCGGCGATCGCGGCTTGAAGAACGGCCCCGCGGTCTGCGCCTGGGTGGCCTGCGGATCGGCATCGCATTGCGGCGTGAGCGGCAATTCCTGACCAAGCGCGAGCGTCGGCAGCACAAGTTCGGGTATGGCGAGTCCGGCGAGTGCACGCGCCCCCATTTTCAGCACATCACGCCGCGGGTGGTCAGCTCCACTCATGTGAAAATCCCTGCGCTGCGCTTCATGCCGGGATCAGACTGCGCCTTCGCGGCGTTTTGGAGACCGGCAGGCCGACCACCCGCCTTCAGCGATCACGATCCGGTCAAGGGGGCGCTGTTTCAGCCTGTTGCCTTCAGCCGGGCTTTAACGTCGCGCAGCATGCCATGCACGGCGGCGGTGGCCGCAGCGAGCGTGTCCGGCTCGCGCGAACGAATCACAATATTGGTGTTTGGCCCGGTCTTGTCGTCGAAAAACGGATAGCTGCCAAAGGTCGCATCCGGATAAGCCTTTGCAAGTTCGCCAAGTTCGGTGCCAATATCACCCTCGCGCGCATCCGCGCGCACCGATTCCGACAGCATCTGCTTGCCGGTCTTCAGCTTCGGACCAACCTCGTCCAGCATCGCCTGCATGATGGTCGGTACGCCGGCCATCACAATCACATTCCCAATCCAGAATCCCGGCGCCAGCGAAATCTTGTTGGTCACAAGTTCGGCGCCATGCGGAATGCGGGTCATGCGCATGCGCGCCTCATTCAGCTCGGGTCCCTTGAAACGCTGCTTCAGCAGAGCGACCGCGCGCGGATCGAAGTCGATCGGAACACCGAAAGCCTTTGCGACGCTGTCGGCAGTGATGTCGTCATGGGTTGGGCCGATGCCGCCGGTCGTGAACACGTAAGAGTAGCGCTGCCGCAGTGCGTTGAGCGCAGCCACGATGTCCTCCTCGACATCGGGCACGATCCGCACCTCCCGCACATCGACGCCGATCGCGGTCAGGTATTCGGCGATGTAGCCGATATTCTTGTCCTTGGTCCGGCCGGACAGGATTTCGTCACCGATCACCAGGATCGCCGCCGTCACCGGTTGGCCGTCGTCTGCCTCGCTCATCGGCTCCTCCCTGCCGCTTTGGTAGCGCGCGCGCCGGGCAGGCTCAAGGTAATCACCGAAAAGCCATGGGATGCCGGCCCGGCCGCCCGGGGAGCCCCTTCCATTCTGACCAAAGTGGCGCGAAGCTTGCAACGTCGTACGACGCTGAAGGGCTTTGACAGACATGCCTGTTGCGTTCGACGAAATGAACGGTGAAGACGGAGCGATCCGGCCCGCCTACTCGCAACTTTCGGCCTGGTTGTCCTCAGTCCGGCCCGATGTCCTCGATTTCAGGCGGCGCGAGGCAGAAGTGCTGTTCCGCCGGATCGGAATCACTTTCGCCGTCTATGGCGAGCCGGAGGCCACCGAGCGGCTGATCCCGTTCGACGTGATCCCACGTATCGTGTCCGGCAGCGAATGGCGACAACTGAGCCGCGGGCTGGAGCAGCGCGTCAAAGCCATCAACGCTTATATCCGGGATATCTACGGCAAGCGCGAATGCCTGCGCGCGGGCGTCGTTCCCGAGGAGCTTGTCTTCCAGAATCCGGTGTTCCGGCCGGAAATGAACGGCCAGAAGGTGCCGCACGACATTTACGTGCATATCGCGGGCATCGATATCGTGCGGGTCGATGCCGACACCTTCTACGTGCTGGAAGACAATGCCCGCACGCCGTCCGGCGTCTCCTACATGCTGGAAAACCGGGAAATCATGCTGCGGCTGTTCCCTGAACTGTTCTCCCGCCACCGTGTCGCTCCGATCGATCATTACCCCGACGAGCTGCTGGCGACCCTGCAGTCGGTTGCTCCCGCCGGCGCTGCGGCTGATCCGACTGTCGTGCTGCTGACTCCTGGCATCTACAACTCGGCCTATTACGAGCACTCGTTCCTTGCCGACAAACTGGGCGTCGAACTGGTCGAGGGTCGCGACCTCTTCGTTAAGGGCGGGATGGTGTTTATGCGCACGACCCAGG
Organism: Hyphomicrobiales bacterium; assembly: GCA_044506365.1. Classification (GTDB taxonomy): domain Bacteria; phylum Pseudomonadota; class Alphaproteobacteria; order Rhizobiales; family Xanthobacteraceae; genus Pseudorhodoplanes. Next base: position 13,277 of record JBIQKQ010000065.1, on the reverse strand, counting down.
GGCCGAAACGGGTCGATGTGATCTACCGGCGCATCGACGACGATTTTCTCGACCCTCTCGCCTTCCGCCCGGATTCGGCGCTCGGCGTGCCGGGGCTGATGACCGCCTATCAGGCCGGCAATGTGACGCTGGCCAACGCAGTCGGCACCGGCATCGCCGATGACAAGGCGGTTTACAGCTACATGCCCGCGATCGTGAAATTCTTCCTCGGCGAAGACCCGATCCTGAAGAATGTGCCGACCTGGCGCTGCCGCGAACAGGAGCATCTGTCCTACGTCCTCGACAATATCGAGCAACTTGTTGTCAAGGAAGTTCACGGCTCAGGCGGCTATGGCATGCTGATCGGTCCGGCAGCCGACAAGGCGAGCATTGAGGCATTCCGTTCCAAGCTGAAATCGCAGCCGGCAAACTTCATCGCGCAGCCGACGCTCGCGCTTTCCACCTGTCCGACCTGCGTCGATGCTGGAGTAGCTCCCCGTCACGTCGATCTGCGGCCATTCGTGCTGACCGGGCGCAATGAGGTCCGAATCGTGCCCGGCGGGCTTACGCGCGTGGCGATGACGGCTGGTTCGCTTGTGGTGAATTCCAGCCAGGGCGGCGGCACGAAAGATACCTGGGTGCTGGACGGATGAAAGGTAAACGCATGCTGCGATCGCCCCGGCCAAGCGCGCAACGCGGGCGCAAGGCGCAATCCATAATCGTCAACGGGGCAGATGCGCCGATTGTGATGATCGGTCTCCTCTTTCGAAGGTGACGAGAAATAGCCATGCTCTCCCGTACCGCCGATAACCTTTACTGGCTTGCGCGCTATGTCGAGCGCGCCGAATATCTGGCGCGGATACTGGAAGCGACCCAACGACTGACCTCGCTGCCAATCGCCTATGTCGGCGAAACCAACGAGTGGGACTCCGCGGTCGCGACAGCCGGCTGTGCGCATGCCTTTTTCGCGATCTATGACGAGGCCAATGAGGAAAACGTCACGCATTTCCTCGCCTTTTCGAGCAAGAACCCCTCTTCGATCCGCTCGTGCTTCGAAGTTGCGCGCACCAACGCGCGCGCCGTGCGCACCGCACTGACCATGGAGATGTGGGACGCGATTAACGGGACCTGGCTCGAACTGAAGCGCTATGGCAACGGCCCGAGTTCGCGCGAAGAGTTGGCCCGCTTCCTGCGCTGGGTTCAGGAATCGTCGCTGCGGTTTGACGGCTCCGCCTACAGGACCATGCTACGCAATGACTCGTACTGGTTTTCGCGGCTCGGTCTCTACCAGGAGCGGGCCGACAACACCGCCCGCATTCTGGATGTCAAATATCACCTGCTGCTTCCGGCGACCGAGCAGGTCGGCGGACCGCTCGACTATTTCCAATGGGCGGCGATCCTGCGCTCTGTGTCGGCGCTGACCGCCTATCACTGGGTGTATCGCGAAAATGTCAAACCCTGGCTGGTCGCGGACCTTCTGATCCTGAAGGATGAGATGCCGCGCTCTCTGGCGAGCTGTTATGAAAACCTCGTCCGCTATCTCGACGCGATCGCGTCGGCCTATGGCCGTCAAGGTCACGCTCAAAAGCTTGCTCGCGGTGTGCGCACACGCCTGCAAAACGCCAGAATGGAGGATATTTTTCAGAACGGCCTGCATGAATTCATCCAGGAATTTATTTCCGACAACAACCGAATCGGCACCGCCATCACGCAGCAATATCTAGCTTGAGGCGCATGCGGTGGTGCTTGCGTTTCTGATCCGATCCCGCAGCATCCGCCACGGCCATGCATATCCGAATTTCGCATGACACCATCTACCGCTACGCCCAGCCGGTTTCAGGCGTGATCCAGACGCTTCGGCTCACCCCGCGCAACCACGACGGACAATATGTCACTGCCTGGCGCATCGACATCTCCGTCGATTGTCCGCTCGCGGGCCATGTCGATGCTTTCGGAAACCTCACGCATACCTTCACGGCTGACGGACCGCTCGACGAGCTGACCGTGCATGTCGAAGGCAATGTCGATGTCGAAGACAATAATGGCTTGGTAAAGGGCACGATCGAGCGGTTCCCACCTTCGCTGTTTCTGCGCGAGACGCCGCTGACGCAGCCGGATGACGCGATCCGCGATTTTGCTGCGCTCTTTTCCGGCGGGGACCGGCTGACGCTCCTGCACGATATGCTCATCACCCTGCACCGCGAGATGGCTTTCGATACCGATCCGACCCATACGGCAACCACGGCGGCAGAGGCTTTCGCCCTCAAGCGCGGCGTCTGCCAGGATATCAGCCACATCTTCATCTCGGCCTTGCGGAGCCGCTCCATCCCGGCGCGCTACGTGTCCGGATATTTCTATCGTGGCGACGGCGTCGTGGCTCAGGAAGCCGGACACGCCTGGACCGAGGCTTACGTTCCGGATCTCGGCTGGGTCGCGTTCGATCCGACCAACGGGATCAGCGCTACCGACGCGCATCTGCGCGTCGCGGTGGGACTGGATTACCTGAGCGCTGCACCGGTGCGCGGCACGCGGTTCGGCGGCAGCGGCGAGGACCTCGAGGTCCGGATCCGGGTCGATCAGGCTCGGCACCAGGGGCAGGACTAGGCCGCTGAATTCGGCCGCCGGCCGTCCCTCTTTTGCATTCTCCCGGAATGGGGATAATGCGCCGCGCGGAGCGGCGGCATTCTCCCACCCAGTACGGACTCTTGCATGACCTATTGCTGCGGAATTCTGGTTCGCGAAGGCCTCGTCATGATCGCCGACACGCGGACCAATGCGGGGCTCGACAATATATCGACCTTCCGCAAGCTGCACGTCTTCAAGCAACCGGGAGAGCGGATCATGGCAATCGCCTCTTCCGGCAATCTGTCCCTCAGCCAGTCTGTGGTCTCGACCATGATAGAGGGCGTCGAAAACAAGGACTCCGGCGAGCGCGAAACGCTGATGAACGCGCCCACCATGTTTCAGGCCGCGCAGCGCATCGGTCGCGTGGTACGCCACATCCACGACACCGAAGCCAGTGCGCTCGCTGCGGCCGACGTGAAATTCGACGTTTCGTTCCTGTTCGGTGGACAGATCAGGGGCGAACGCATGCGCCTGTTCATGATCTATTCGGCCGGAAATTTCATCGAATGCACGACCGATACGCCTTATCTTCAGATCGGCGAGCATAAATATGGCAAACCTGTGCTTGACCGCGCCATCACCTACGGGGTCGACCTCTACGACGCGCTGAAGATCGGTCTGATTTCCATGGATTCGACCATGCGCTCAAATCTCGGCGTCGGCATGCCGATTGACGTGCTGGTCGCGCGGAGGGATGCCTGCGACGCCGAGCTGTCTTACCGGATCGAGCCCGGCGAGCCTTACTTCCACGACCTGCGCGAGCGCTGGTCGGCGGCGCTGCGCGCGGCTCATATTGCGATCCCGCGGCCGCCTTATGCTGGCTCGGCCTGACATCGTTTGAGGATTGATTAACCAACAGGGCGGAATCAGCCGGGTTCCACCGCTCCCCACAACCCCAAGCTGTTCCTGCAAGCGATTGGCAAGCTTTGTCACTTAGCGTTCGGCTCGAAATTCCGGAAGTTAAGGAACATCGCGGTGGCCGAGACGAATGCGCGTTTGGCCGAAAAGGGCGCGCAAGCCAGCTGGGATCGTGCCCGGCTGAGCATCGTAATTCCGATCAGCGTGATCGTCGCGGTCGCGATTCTGTGCATTGTGGTCGCGGTTCTGACCTCGGCCCGTCGCGCCGACGAAGTCGCTCTCGAACACGAAAAGCGCCTGCTGTCACGCGCCCTTGCCAATCATGGCGAGCAGCTGCTGCGCGAACTCGAGAGCGTCAGCGCGAATGAGGAGGCCGTGCGGCGCATCCGCGACCAGTTCGAGCGCGACTGGGTGCATAATCGGGTCGGCCTGTGGCTGAAGCATTATTTCGAACACGATTTCGTTTTTGTGGCCGACAATTCCGACACCCTCACCTATGCGCTGCTCGGCCGCAACAGCGTGGAGCCGCGCTGGTTCAATTCGATCGTCCCCGAACTCGCGCCGACGATCGATTATATTCGTGGACGTGTCGGCGAGGAGCCGAACGGCGCCATTCGCATTTCCGAGCCGCGCCACAACTTCGATGCCGGGCGCCCGACCCGCGTCACACTCATCCAGCGCTTTCTCGGCCGGCCGGCGGCGGTCGCGGCCGCGCTGATCGCGCCCACGCAGCAGGTCGCGGGCGAACAGGCGCGCAAGAGCGCGCCGCTGGTCATTGCTGTCAAATTCGTGGATGAAGCCCTGCTCGCGGAAATTGGCGGCCGCCTTCAACTCAGCGGGCTCCGCGTCACGGAAAAGGAATTCGCGCCGGCCGGGGAGCACAGTCACGACCTCAAGGATCACGAGGGACATACGATCATGAGCCTGACCTGGGCGCCCAAGCGTCCCGGCTCGGAGATCGTAACCAACGTCATACCCTTCATCGCGGTGGCGTTTGCCGGCTTTGCCCTGCTTGCCGCACTGATCCACGGATACATGCGCCGGACGGCGGCAACCATCGCACAAGGCGAGCAGCGGCTGCGCTATCTTGCCCTGCACGATCCGCTCTGCGGTCTGCCGAACCGCAACTATTTCGGAGAGCGGCTGGAAGCGGTGATCAGCGAGGTGCAGAACGGCGCGCCAGCGGCAGCGGTTTTCTACATCGATCTCGACCACTTCAAGGACGTCAACGATACGCTCGGCCACCCGGTTGGAGACGAACTGATCCGCAATGTGACGGCGCGACTATCCGGGCTGTTGCGGCCCGAGGATATGGTAAGTCGCCTGGGCGGCGACGAATTCGCTGTGATCGTCACGGACGGCGCGGACGTCAGCGCCTTGCAGCGCATGGCGGAACGGATCATCTCGGCCATCTGCACACCCTATGTCATCAGCGGCCATAACATCCTGATCGGCGCGAGCATCGGCATCGCGATCATCGATCACAGATCGCAGGGCGTCGCCGCCGACGTGATGCGCTATGCCGACATGGCGCTCTACCGTGCCAAGAACGAGGGCCGCAACCGCGCCTGCATCTACGACGCCGCGATGGATGCCGATCTGTCGGAGCGCAAGCAGCTCGAACGCGACCTGCGCGACGCGATCACCACCGATCAATTGCGCATTGTCTATCAGCCGATCGTCAACGGCAGCGGCGAGACGATCCTGGGTGTCGAAGCGCTGTCGCGCTGGTCGCATCCGACGCGCGGGGATATCGAGCCTTCGCGTTTCATTCCGATCGCCGAGCATTCCGGTTTGATTATCGAACTCGGCGAATGGGTGCTGCGTCGGGCCTGCGCAGAGGGCAAGTCTTGGCCCGGCCTGACCGTTTCGGTCAACGTATCGCCGCTGCAATTCCGCCGGCCGGACTTCGTCGACACGGTCGAGGGAATTCTGGCCGACACGGACTTCGATCCCGCCTGTCTCGAGCTCGAACTCACCGAGAGCACCCTGCTTGGCAATGTCGAGAGCGCCGAGGTGGCGATGCACCGCCTGAAGGCGCTCGGGCTCCGTCTGGCGCTCGACGATTTCGGCACCGGTTATTCATCGCTCGCCTATTTGCGGCGCTTTCCGTTCGACAAGCTGAAAATCGACAAGAGCTTCGTGCGATCGATCGAGCGCTCGCCTGACGCGGCCGCCATCGTGCACGCGATCGTCGGCCTTGGTCGCGGTCTTGGCATGAAGGTCACGGCGGAAGGCGTCGAAACCGCCGAACAGCAACTGTTCCTGCGCGCCGCCGGCGTCCATTCCATGCAGGGCTACCGGTTTGGGCGGCCCGGCTCGCCGAGCCTGATCTCGACCCGCCTGGCAATGCCGGGCGCGCACCGCAGCATCACCCGCAATGCCGCTGCGCTTGCGGGTTGACCCGTCACGCCATTCGCCACGCGCATTGCAGACGCCGCGCCAATCCTTAGGATGGCGCTGCGTTGTCATGCGCGAAATGGCGGCATGACGATTTAAAGCGATCGGAAACAGGAGTTGCGGGATGGCGGCCAAGGTTGCGTTGGTGACGGGTGCAGGTTCCGGGATCGGGCGCGCCAGCGCCATCGCCCTGATGAGAGACGGCTTCGACATGGCGCTCGCCGGCCGCCGCAAGGAGCCGCTCGACGAGGTTGCGAAGGAAGGCCAGACGATGGGCCGCAAAACCCTCGTGGTCCCGACCGACGTGTCAGACCCCGCCCAGATCAGGGCTCTGTTTGCCAAGGTGAAAGAGACCTTCGGTCGTCTCGATCTGCTGTTCAACAATGCGGGGATTGGTGCGCCCGCCATGCCGCTGGAAGACCTGCCGCTCGACAAGTGGATGGCGGTTGTGGCGACCAATCTCACCGGCCCCTTCCTGTGCACGCAAGAAGCATTCAAGATCATGAAAGATCAAACGCCCCGTGGCGGTCGCATCATCAATAACGGCTCGATCTCCGCGCACACGCCTCGGCCGCTGACGGTTGCCTATACGGCCACCAAGCATGCCATTACAGGGCTGACCAAATCCGCCGCTTTGGACGGGCGCACCTATGACATCGCCTGCGGCCAGATCGACATCGGCAATGCCGTATCACCCCTCACCGAACGTATGGCCGAGGGCATGCTGCAGCCCGACGGCTCTGTCCGCCCTGAAGCCCGCATGGCGGTCGAGGATGTCGGCAAGGCGATCAGCTATATGGCCAGCCTGTCGCTGGAATCGAACGTGCTGTTCATGACCGTCAAGGCGACCAAAATGCCGTTCGAAGGCCGGGGGTGAGGATGCAATTCCCGTCAACCAGATGGATTTTTGGCCGGGAATCTGACTAACAACCGGCCGTGACGCTCGACATCGCCACCCTGTTTGCCGTGACCGTCTTCAGCATGGGGCTTGGCGGTGCGCTCCTGCTTTTTGCCTGGCTGCAGTCGCGCGAGACGACGGCACTCGCCTGGTGGGGCGCCGGATTTCTGGTATTTGCGCCCGCGGCGGCATTGATCGGCGGACGCGGCATCGTCGCCGATGTCTGGTCAATCCAGACGGCCAATGCGCTCATGTTCATTGGCTATGGTCTCATATGGACCGGTGCGCGTGTATTCGAAGGCCGCCGGCCGATCTTCCTGGCGGTCGTGGCGGGAAGCGTGGTGTGGCTGGCAGCATGCCAGACCGGCGGTTTCATGCAATCTGTACCCGCCCGGATCGTGCTCGCATCCGCTCTGATCGGCGCCTACACCTTGGCCTTCGTCTACGAACTTTGGCGCGGACGCCGTGACCGCCTGTTATCACGCTGGCCCATCATGGCGCTCGCGACCGCCCATGTGGTGCTGTTTCCTATCCGCGCGCCATATTTGATGTCGATGCCGTTCCCGCTTGCCTCGCCATCCTTCGGCACGCAATCCTCGTCGCTGCTGCTCTTCGCGCCGCTGCTCTATGCCTTTGCACTGGTTTTTCTCTTGATGGCCCTTACCAAGGAACGCGCCGAGTCAAACCAGCGATATGCGGCGACCATCGATCCTCTAACCGGGATTCCAAACCGGCGCGGCTTGTGCGAACGCGCCGAGCGCCTGATCGCACGATCGCGGCGTGATCAAAGCCCGCTCACGCTGCTGCTGTTCGATCTCGACCGCTTCAAAAGCATCAACGATCGCTTCGGGCATCGCACCGGCGACGCCGTGCTCGCGCTGTTCGCACGCTCCTGCGCCCAATCCCTGCGTCCTCTCGACCTGCTGGGCCGCATCGGCGGAGAGGAATTCGTCGCGCTGCTTCCCGGAATCAGCACCGAAAACGCAATTGCAGTCGCCGAGCGGATCCGCAGCAGCTTCTCTGGCGCAGCCGTCGATGTGGGGGGCCAACCGGTCGGCGCAACCGTCAGTGTCGGCCTCGCCTCAACGGCGCAAGGCGGATACGACTTCGATTCACTCTATGCAATCGCCGACGCGGCGCTGTACCGGGCCAAGCAGAAGGGCCGCAACCGCGCCGAAGCCGGCCGTCCAGAGACAAGGGCACCGGACGGACGCCGCGATATCATTGCGCCCGGCGCGGTCGCAGACCTGATCACGCGTGCTTGACAGCAGTTGCGGGGAACCGGCCCTGCCTCGTTGCGTTCCTTGCCTACTGTAGCATGGAGCGAAGCGATGTCCGCATTCGCACTACGTCCGCCTGTGCACCTGCGCGATGGCCACGCCGTTGCCTCCTCTTCCGATGCAGCCGACATCTTGCGCGGATATGCGACCAGCCATTGCAGCCTCACAGCCTCCGTCCTGCTTCGGCGCCTGGAAGCCATTGAAACCTCTGACGAGGCTCAACGGCTGGGACTTGAGTTCCGGGCCTGGGCCGCACGCGAAGGCCTGCTGCTGACGCAACCGCCAAGCCGCTCTATTGCCGCTGCACCTGCGCGTCATCGATGACCTTGCGCCACTTGGCGATCTCGCCGGCAATCCATGTGCGCATTTCATCGGGAGTCGAGCCGCGAACCTCGTTGCCGATCGCCTCGAGCTTGCCGCGGACCTGCGGCTGCTCCAGCGCATAAAGCACATCGGCGTTCAGCCGCTTCACGAGTTGTTCCGGCACGCCCTTCGTGGTCGCAACACCCATCCAGGATCGCACGTCATAGCCCTTCACCGTATCCGAGGCAGGAGGAATCCCCGGCAGGCTCGGCCAGGCCGCGGGACTGGTGACCGCAAGCCCGCGCACCGTGCCGGCGGCGAGCTGGGGCCGCGTCACGGTCAGCGTATCGATCATCACATCGATCCGGCCGCCCAGGAGATCGGTGACCGGCGCCTGCCCGCCGCGATACGGGACATGAACGAGTTCGATGCCGGCCATCGACGCCAGCAATTCGCCGGCCAGATGCTGGGTCGAGCCGACGCCGACCGAGGAATAGGTGATGGTTTTCGGCTTGGCCTTCGCTTCCGCCACAAGGTCGGCAAGCGATTGGAAACGGTGGTCCTTGCGAACCGAAATCACGAACGGGAAATAGATGAGCGTGGACAGCATCTGCAGGTCGTCGACCGGATGGAATGGCAGCGCCTTATAGAGTGCGCCGGATACGGCGTGACCTCCGGTAAGCACTATCAGATTGTAGCCATCGGGCGTGGCCTTCGCGATGCGATCGGTCGCGAGATTGCCGCCGGCGCCGACGCGCGGCTCCACGATCACCTGCTGGCCGAGCCGTTCGGCTAGAACCGGCGCGATGATGCGGGCCACCGTGTCAGAATTGCCGCCGGCGCCGAACCCGTGTGACAGCGTGATCGGCCGCGATGGATATGTGTCTTGCGCCGCAGCGCCGGCCGGAATGGCAAGGGCGACAGCCAAGGCGGCAAAAACGGTCAAACGCAGCATCTGTTTTCCTCCCGGTTTTTCGATGATTGGAACACCGCAAAGCTGCGTTGTGAAGAGCGCTTGAATGCATGGCTTCCGGCCGCGACAATGCGCCCCCGGCGGGGGGCCTATCCGTAAATGCCTGTTCTTCAATCGTTGCTCGGCGTCGTCGCCATTCCGGCGCTTGCCTTCGCCATGAGCGAAAATCATCGCGCCGTGTCGTGGCGGCGCGTGTTCGCGGCCGTGGCGCTGACCCTGGTGCTGGCCGCGCTGCTATTCAAAATCCCGGCGCTGCGCGCAGGCTTTGCCGCCGCCAACGGCGCGGTCGAGGCCATCGCTGCGGCGACCCGGGCCGGCACAGCTTTCGTGTTCGGCTATCTCGGCGGCGCACCCCTGCCCTTCGATCCGAAATTTCCGGGCAGCGAATTCATCCTCGCCTTTCAGGCGTTGCCGCTGGTCCTGGTCATGAGCGTGCTGACCACGCTGTTCTTCTACTGGCGCATCCTGCCGCCGATCGTGCGGGGCTTTTCCTGGGCGCTGGAACGCACGCTCGGCGTCGGCGGGGCCGTCGGTCTGTCGACCGCGGCCAACATCTTCGTGGGGATGGTGGAGGCGCCGCTGTTCATCCGCCCTTACCTTGAGAAACTGACGCGCGCCGAATTATTCATCGTCATGACCGGCGGCATGGCCGGAATCGCCGGCACCGTGCTCGTGGTCTATGCCACGATCCTGCGGCCACTCGTTCCCGAAATCGCCGGGCATCTTCTCGTTGCTTCGGTTCTCGGTGCGCCGGCCGCCATCCTGATCAGTGAATTGATGGTGCCTGAAACCGCAGACGACGCCACGATCGGCGAATATGCTGATCCGCCGCCGGTCGCGACCTCGACGATGGATGCGATCGCCACCGGCACGGGCCAGGGCCTCAATCTCCTTCTCAATATCGTTGCGATGCTGCTGGTGCTGGTCGCGCTGGTGCATCTGGCAAACGCCATCCTTGGCGTGCTGCCCGATGTCTTCGGTGCGCCGATTACGCTGCAGCGCGTGCTCGGGATCGTCATGGCGCCGGTCTGCTGGCTGATGGGCTTGCCCTGGAGCGAGGCGCTGCGCGGCGGCGAACTGATGGGCATAAAGACCGTACTGAACGAGTTCATCGCTTATGTCGAATTGTCGAAGCTCCCGCCCGATGCGCTGAGCGAGCGCTCGCGCCTAATCATGGTCTATGCGCTGTGCGGCTTCGCCAACTTTGGCTCGCTCGGCATTATGATCGCAGGGCTGAGCGTGATGGCGCCGGAGCGGCGCGCGGAGATCGTGGCGCTCGGACCGAAGACCATCGTGTCGGGGACACTTGCGACCTGCACCATCGGGGCGATTGCCGGCGTCTTGAACTAGTCACGGCGCCGGTCGCCAGTCAGAACCAAAGCAGCGAAAGCCGCGACAAAGAACGCCACCGCAAGAAAGCCGATCATTCGGTATAATTCGTGCTGGTAGAGGAAGCCCGCAGCGCCCGACCCAACCGCCTGACCGACATAGAGCACCGATGTGTTCAGCGCGACCGTCGCGCTGGCCAGCAACGGAGCTGCCACGACCAGTCGCGCCTGCTGCATCGTGTTTGCCGCAGTAATGCCGAGCCCCATCACAAGCACGCCCGCCGCCATCAGTACGAGAACACCCGTGCCAAGCGCGAAGGTCAGCGATCCCGCTATCATCAGCAGGATGAAAAATCCGAGCGTCCGATGCACGCCGGCAGATTTCACGATGCGGGTCGCAGCCAGATTGCCGATCAGCCCTGCTCCGCCCAGCAGTGAGAACAGCAGCCCGGCCGCCGCCGGCCCGCCGCCCGCCACCTTCTGCACCAGCGCCGCCATATAGACCGTGATCGAGAATTGCCCCGACATCTGGAAGAGTGTGATCAGCAGGATCAACATCAATGTGCGCTTGCGCGCAATGTCGACGAAGCTCCGCAGAGATAGCGGATGACCGAGCAATTTGCCCGGCAACGAGGCGGCGTTGAACGCCGCACTGACGGCAGCGGCTGCGCCTATCGCAGCATATGTCTCCCGCCAGCCGAACTGCGTCGCGAATGTTGTGATGAGCGGCATCCCGACCGCTATTGCGATCGACCATCCCAGGAACACAAAGGCGATCGCAGAGGGGCGTTCCTTCTCCGTCGCGATCAGCGCCATCGTGCTCGCAGCCTGCGGCGTGTAGATCGCAAGAAGGGTCAGCATCACGAGACGCAGCGCCAGGATTGCCGCATAGCTGTCGGCGACAGAAGATAACGCATGAGCGATCGCAACAACCGCCAGCGTCCCGCTCATCAGCAGTCGGCGACCGACACGGGTCGTCAACCAGGACACGACCGGCGAGCCGAAGCACAGGACCACGGCCCCGTACGTGACCAGCAGGCCAACGTCGCGCACCGTAACGCCCAGTCCCGCGGACAATTCGGGCAGCATGCCCGCCGGGGCCAGCACGGAGAGACCGGTAACAAAATTCCCGCTGAGAAGCGCGAGGCGGGCGGAGAGATGACTCATGAAGGGCGCGGACTCGGACAGGGCCGGCGACGCTAGTGCAATCGCCAGACGCTGGCTATGCCATTGGCGCAGAGCTCCCCGCGTCGATAGCACGGGGATCGGTCAGCCCCTGTCATCGCCGCGCCAACACCTCGAGACGCGGGTCGATCGCCCAGAATCGGACCGTCAGTGCAGCCGGAATACGCCGTCGATGGCCCGGATTTCAGACGGCCGGATCAGGCGCGAGTGCGCCACCGTCACCGTATGCAGCACCCCTTCGATCGATTTCTGCCAGAAGCGGAGAAACGCGTTCAGCTGCGGGAAATCCGGGCAAAGATCGTAGTTTTGCCAGACATACGTCTGCAGCAGCCACGGATGATCCGGCCTCCGATAGAGGATTTCCGCGGTGGTCAGTCCGTATCCATCTACCTGCTTTCTGAAGTCTTCCGATATCATCGCAAACCTCGAGCATGAGTCTCACAGTGTGAGACGCATAGGATCGAGCGTAGGTTCGGACCTGACAAGCCTTCAATTAAAATTTTGTCTTGAAATCAATGTGTTAGCAGCATGCATGGAAGGCTGCTGATAGCCTGCGCTCTGCGTCCGTTAACCAAGGCGAGACGTGCTAGCAGTCCCCCTTGACGAGTGCTAATTTTTTCCGGCAAACCCCTTGTGCGCGGACGGGCTGGCCCTAGATCGCTATCGACCGGGCTCCCGGTTCCGTCTCCAATTCGTTTCAAACACTGATGGAGGATACCCATGAAGTTCCGCCCGCTTCACGACCGTGTTGTCGTCAAGCGCATCGAGTCCGATGAGAAGACCGCCGGCGGCATCATCATCCCGGACACCGCGAAGGAGAAGCCGCAGCAGGGCGAAGTCATTGCCGTCGGCCCCGGTGGCCGCGATGAGAGCGGCAAACTGATTCCGATCGACGTCAAGGTCGGCGACACCGTCCTATTCGGCAAGTGGTCCGGCACCGAAGTCAAGATCGACGGGGTCGAATACCTGATCATGAAAGAAAGCGACATCATGGGCGTGATGGAAGACAACGTCGCCCGCAAGAAGGCCGCCTGAGCACCGCGTCCTCGTCCTGAAGAGGGCGCCAAACGCCCTCTCGAAGGATGAGGTCAGAAACCAGAGCAGTTCATCCTTCGAGACGCGCCACACGCGCGCTCACCAGGATAAGATCGAAATAGAGGAAAACAGAAAATGGCTGCGAAAGAAGTCAAATTTTCCGTCGAGGCGCGCGACAAGATGCTGCGCGGCGCCGACGTTCTCGCCAATGCGGTGAAAGTCACGCTTGGCCCCAAGGGCCGCAACGTCGTCCTGGACAAGTCGTTCGGCGCCCCCCGCATCACCAAGGACGGCGTGACGGTCGCCAAGGAAATCGAACTGGAGGACAAGTTCGAGAATATGGGCGCCCAGATGGTGCGCGAGGTCGCCTCCAAGTCGTCCGACTTCGCCGGTGACGGCACCACCACCGCCAC
>JBIQKQ010000217.1:0-2698 GCA_044506365.1 Hyphomicrobiales bacterium | reverse complement strand
CGACGAGCGCGTCGAACACGATGCTGGAACCGAGCCCCTCGCGCCGGCTCGCGTTTAGTCCGTGCGCCTCAAGGCGCTGCGCTATCAGCGCCGCGAGAACATATTGCTCGGAAAAGGTCTTGGCGCCGATGATATAGCCGGATCGCTGGGCCGTGAGCGAGGGCCAGAGCGCAAGCGCGACGACAACGGCCAGCCCGGCAAGACCGGCAGCGACCGGCAATCGGCGTCTGCGGGCCGCACCGCGCTCGATCAGCGCCAGCAGCAGATCGACCGCGAGGGCCAGCAATGCCGCAGCCGCACAGCCGAACAGTACGAAAACCCAATTCTGGGTCTGCAGGCCGCTGAAGATGTAATTGCCAAGGCTGGTCTGGCCGATCGGGGTCGCCAGCGTCGCAGTGCCGATCACCCACACCGCGGCGGTGCGCACCCCCGCCATGATGACCGGCATGGCCAGCGGCAATTCCACCATGAATAGCGACTGGCGCTCGGTCATGCCGACGCCTTGCGCGGCGCGGCGCAGCGACGGATCGATGCCTTCGATCCCGGTTATGGTGTTGCGGATCACCGGCAGCATCGAATAGAGCGCAAGCGCAAGGACCGAAGGCAGGAATCCAAGCGCGGAAAAGTCGAAGCCGAGATACTCGGCGGTGAGCGAGGCGATGCCGAGAAGCAGCGGATAGAACAGAGCCAGCAGCGCAAGGCCGGGGATTGTCTGCACGATGCTGGCAGCCGCGAGGAGGACGGTGCGCAGATGCGGCCGCCGCACCGCATACAGCGACAGCGGCAGGCTGATCGCGAGCCCGAGAGCGAGCGCTGTCAGGCTCACGAGGACGTGCTGGCCGAGATAGTCCGGCAGGCGCGACCAGGCATCGGCGATGGCGGGATCGCGAAACATCACGAGCCGTTCCCGTTTCGCATCAGCGAAGTGAGCCGCTCGGCCTGACGGCGCGGCATGTCCATCAGCGCGCTCACATCCGGATTGTCCGTTCCGGCCATCAGACCTTGCGGCGTATCATAAGCGGCAATCCGGCCCTCATGGATCACGGCGATCCGGTCGGCCAGCAGAACCGCCTCGATCACGTCGTGGGTGATCATCACGGTGGTCAGGTTCAGGGTGTCGTGCAGTTTGCGGTAGTCGCGGCTCAGCGAGTCACGGGTGCGCAGGTCGAGCGCGCCGAACGGCTCATCCATCAGGATCACATGCGGTTCGGCGGCGAGCGCGCGGGCGACGCCGACGCGCTGGCGCTGGCCGCCCGACAGTTCCGACGGCAGGCGGTCGCGATAGTCGGCAGGCGGCAATTGCACGAGATCGAGCAGTTCGTCGGCGCGCGTGCTGCGCCGCGCCTCGTCCCAACCCAGCAGCCGCGGCGTGATCGCGATATTCTCCGCCAGCGTCAGATGCGGGAACAAGCCGATATTCTGGAACACGTAACCGATGCGGCGGCGCAGTGCGATCGGATCCAGGTCGCGGACGTCCTCGCCTTCAAAGCGGACGATGCCTGCGCTCGGATCGATCAGGCGGTTGATCATGCCGAGCAGGGTCGACTTTCCGGAGCCGGACTGGCCGACGATGGCGACAAAGGCGCGCGGGACGATTTCGATCGATACGTCGTCGAGCGCAGTCGTGGCGCCCGCGCCGTAGACCTTGCTCACATTCTCGAACGCGATGACGGGCGGCATGGCGCATAGTCGCATCTCGCGTGCGGTGTCTCAATGATTTTCAAGGATAGTTGACATGGAAACCAGCTGGATGTAGTTTCCATGGAAACTAAAATGGAGCCCGGTCATGGTGGCCCGCAATTCCGGCGCCAGTTCGCTCGAAAGCCATCTGGGCTACTGGCTGCGCTTTGTCTCGAACCGCGTGTCGCAGGCATTCAGCGACAGGCTGAGGGCGCAGGATGTTTCGGTTGTGGAATGGGTGGTGCTGCGCGAGCTATACGAGGCCGCGCGCCCCCCGAGCGCGTTGGCCGAAAAAATCGGGATGACGCGCGGCGCCATCACCAAGATCGCGGATCGCCTGATCGCAAAGGCGCTGGTGACCCGCACCTCGAGCGACGAGGACGGCCGCTTTCAGGCGCTGGCGCTGACACGGCAGGGCCGTGCGCTGGTGCCCAGGCTTGCTGCGATCGCCGACCGGAATGATGCTGAATTCTTCGGCCATCTCTCGCCGCGCGAGCGAGCGACGATCGAGGATGCGATGAAGGACATCGTCCGCCGGCTCGGCCTGAAGGGCCAGCCAGTCGACTGACGCGAAAGCGCATACACGTGACGGGAGGGCAAAAATGGATCCGGCAGTGCGCAACGTCATGGTCGAGGCCTCGCGCCTCTCCGACATCGGCGAGCGGAGCTTCGGCGAAATCGTGAAGCAGCTCTCCGACGCAGGCATCGAGCGCTACCATCAGGACTTCCTGCGTTCGGAGCGCACCTATTACCTGCCGAACGGAGAATCCGAGGTGGTCTGCAACGAGACAGTGCCAGCGGCCGCGGCGCAGGATTTCTCAGCGAGCGGCGTTGCGGCCGCGGTCCGCGCCGTGCAGGCGGGCACGATCCGGTACAAGCAATTCTGTCGACAGGCGATGGAAGCCGGCTGCGTCGGCTATCTTGTGTCGATTGCCGGACGGCGTGTGGTCTATTACGGGCGCAATGGCGACACGCATGTCGAGCATTTTCCGGGCGCTCGATAGAGCAACCGGTCACT
>JBIQKQ010000064.1:0-18452 GCA_044506365.1 Hyphomicrobiales bacterium | reverse complement strand
CGAGTTACCCAAGGGGAGGTTTGTCGGGAGACATGCTGAAGGCGGATCCGGGCGATTCCGACCGCCGTCCCGATCGCAATCCTGCCGGCCGAATCGGTCATGATGGCGCCGTTCCGCGACATTGCGGCGAGGGTGCCGCGCGTTCTCTCGCCTGGCTTGACTTTCCGGGGCTTCGCCTGTTTTTCGGCCCGGATTTGCGCGGGGACCACCCGCAGACAGGGGGTTCTGTGGCGGCGGCATTCGTTTTTCCGGGGCAGGGCAGCCAGGCGGTCGGCATGGGCAAGGCGCTGGCCGACACATTTGCGGTCGCCCGCGCCGTGTTCGACGAGGTCGATGGCGCGCTCGGCGAGAAGCTTTCGGCGATCATGTGGGAGGGGCCGGGCGAGCGCCTGACGCTGACCGAGAACGCCCAGCCCGCGCTGATGGCGGTGTCGCTCGCGGTGATGCGCGTTCTAGAGACCGAGGCCGGGCTCGACCTCAAGCGCGATGCCCGCTTTGTCGCCGGCCATTCGCTCGGCGAATATTCGGCGCTTGCGGCAGCCGGCGCCTTCAGCATCGGCGATGCGGCGCGGCTCTTGCGGATACGCGGCAATGCCATGCAAAAGGCGGTTCCGGTCGGCCAGGGCGCAATGGCGGCACTGCTGGGCCTGTCCTTCGAAGAGGCAGCCGCGGTTGCCGCCGAGGCCGCACAGGGCGAGGTCTGCCAGGCCGCAAACGACAATGGCGGCGGGCAGGTGGTGGTGTCGGGCAACAAGGCGGCCGTCGAACGCGCGGTCGAGATTGCCAAGGGCAAGGGCGCCAAGCGCGCCATGCTGCTGCCGGTCTCCGCGCCATTCCATAGCGCGCTGATGCAGCCAGCCGCCGATGCGATGGCCGATGCGCTGGCGCGGATCGAGGTGAAGAAGCCGGCGGTGCCGGTGGTGGCCAATGTGCTTGCCGCACCAATCGACGATCCGCAGGAGATCGTGAAACGGCTGGTCGAACAGGTTACCGGCACGGTGCGCTGGCGCGAATGCGTGGAAGCGATGGCGGCGGCGGGCGTCACGCAATTCTATGAGGTTGGCGCCGGCAGGGTGCTGACCGGATTGCTGAAACGGATCGCTCCGGGTGCAACGGGGTCCGCAATCGGGACGCCGGAGGATGTTGCGGCATTCAAGGGCGGCCGCGGCTGACAAATCCAGTATCGAGAGGAGTGACAATGTTCGACCTGACCGGGAAGACCGCGCTGGTAACCGGGGCAACCGGCGGCATCGGCGGGGCGATTGCGCGCGCGCTGCACAGGCAGGGCGCAAGCGTTGCGATCTCCGGCACGCGCCGTGAGGCGCTCGACAAACTCGCCGGCGATCTGAAGGAGCGCGTCCACGTGCTGCCCTGCGACCTGTCGGACAAGGCCCAGGTCGAGGCGCTGGTGCCGCAGGCCGAAGAGGCGATGGGAAAGCTCGATATCCTGGTCGCCAATGCCGGCATCACCCGCGACAATTTGTTCGTGCAGCTGCGCGACGAGGACTGGGATACGGTGATCAATGTCAACCTGACCGCAACCTTCCGTCTGTCGCGGGCGGCGATGAAGACCATGATGCGCCGGCGTTTCGGCCGGATCATCGGCATTACGTCGGTCGTCGGCGTCACCGGCAATCCGGGGCAGGGCAATTACACGGCCGCCAAGGCCGGCATGATCGGCATGATGAAGTCGATCGGCAAGGAATATGCGCGGCGCGGCGTCACCGCCAATTGCGTGGCGCCCGGCTTCATCGCCACTCCGATGACCGACAAGCTGAACGAGAAGCAGCGCGAGGCGATCCTGCAAATGGTCCCATCGGGTCGACTCGGAACGCCCGACGACATCGCAGCCGCCGTGGTCTATCTCGCATCCGACGAAGCATCCTACGTCACCGGTCAGACGCTGCACGTGAATGGCGGCATGGCAATGATCTAGCTGCGAGCAATTAAGTGCCGGTACACACAGGATTTTCGCGCTCAGCACGCTGCTGGCCATGGCTTTTGAAGTATGGTAGCCGGACTGGTGCCGCAAATCCAAAGCGGCACCAGGCGGGCTGGGGAAGCGTCCGGGGGCGGACTTGACGCAAAGTCTGCGACCCAATACACGCCGCCGTCATCCCGGTTCTGGAAAGGCCAAAGGGTGTGGTCCATGGGGGGCCTCGCGCTTGAGGTGATCAAGCCGCTTGAACCGGCCAATCGGCCGTGCCACGACAGCTTCGATCGCACCGCCGATTGAGCCCAATTACTGAAAGCAGAGGTTCGAACAGATGAGTGACATCTCCGAGCGAGTGAAGAAGATCGTGGTGGAGCACCTCGGCGTCGAGCCCGACAAAGTCACCGAGCAAGCCAGCTTCATCGACGATCTCGGGGCCGACTCCCTGGACACGGTCGAACTCGTAATGGCGTTCGAGGAGGAGTTCGGCTGCGAGATTCCGGATGATGCGGCGGAAACGATCCTCACCGTCGGCGATGCGGTGAAGTTCCTCGAAAAGAACGCCAAGAGCTGATCGCGACTCGTCCGCATGTCCTTCGGCGGCGCCGGGCGGTTCATCGCCGTCGCAACCGGAGATGCTTCAGACCGGAGCGGGGCAAAGCGGACGCGGCGGGAATCTGATGATGAGGCGTGTCGTCGTCACAGGCATGGGAATGGTGACGCCGCTTGGATGCGGCGTCGAGACAACATGGCAGCGCATCCTCGAAGGCAGGAGCGGCGCGCGTCGGATCGACACGTTCGAAACATCCGATCTGCCATGCAAGATCGCCTGCATGGTGCCGCGCGGCGACGGATCGGACGGCACCTTCAATCCCGATCAGTGGATGGAGCCGAAAGAACAGCGCAAGGTCGATCCGTTCATCATCTATGCGATGAGCGCGGCGCGGCAGGCGCTCGATGATGCCGACTGGAAGCCGCAAACCGCCGATGATCAATTCGCAACCGGCGTGATGATCGGCTCCGGGATCGGCGGCGTCGGCGGCATCGCCGAAGGCGCGATCCTGGTGAAGGAGCGCGGTCCGCGCAAGCTGTCGCCGTTCTTCATTCCGGGCCGCATCATCAATCTGGCGTCTGGCTATGTCTCGATCGAATTCGGACTGAAAGGTCCGAATTCCGCGGTGGTGACCGCTTGCTCCACCGGATCCCACGCGATCGGCGATGCCGGACGCATGATCGCGCTCGGTGACGCCGATGTGATGGTGGCGGGTGGCGCGGAATCGCCGGTCGACCGGCTGTCGCTTGCCGGCTTTGCCGCCTGCCGCGCGCTCTCGACCGGATTCAACGAGACCCCGACGCGCGCATCGCGTCCCTATGACAGGGATCGCGATGGCTTCGTCATGGGGGAGGGCGCCGGCGCCCTGGTGCTCGAAGAATACGAGCATGCCAAGAGGCGCGGCGCGAAAATCTACGCCGAACTGATCGGCTACGGCATGTCAGGCGACGCCTTCCACATCACGGCGCCGAGCCCGGACGGTGAAGGTGCATTCCGCTGCATGCAGGCCGCGATCACGCGTGCGGGAATTTCGCCCGGCGATATCGACTACATCAATGCGCACGGCACCTCGACCATGGCCGACACGATCGAACTTGCCGCGGTCGAGCGCGTGGTCGGCAACGCCGCCGGCAAGATTGCGATGTCTTCGACCAAGTCCTCGATCGGCCATCTGCTGGGTGCGGCCGGCGCTGTCGAGGCCATCTTTTCCATTCTTGCGATCCGTGACCAGATCGCGCCGCCGACCATCAACCTGGACAATCCGTCGGTGGAAACGCCGATCGATCTCGTCCCGCACCAGCCGCGCCGGCGCGATATCAAAGTCGCGCTGTCGAACTCCTTCGGCTTCGGCGGCACAAATGCAACACTCGTGTTGCGCGCCGTCGATTGAAGCGGCGCTGCGGGTCTGCGGGTTTCGGACGCTGAAAAGACGGCGTTTGTCCATGCGCAGCGCGCAAGCTCACCCAAGGTCTGGAGAGCCAAGGCCGCGTGCCATAGCAACGCCATACCGGTGCGATACCGAATCGTCCAAGCTTTGAAAGCGCTTTCGTCTGGACTCCCGACACCGCCCGTGCCTTCTGATAAACTGCTGACCGCCCGGGGTCGGCCAGGCCAGACCGTCAGGCGCTTTCGATGCGCCCGCAGGGCCGCGATGGCCCGAACGGGCTGCCGTGATCGCAACCAGTTCCGGACGTCACGCTGCGATGAATGAAAACAGGACGACCCCGCGCTCACCCCGCGCCGCGCTCGAGCCGGAGCGGCTCGCGATACCCCGGCGATCCCGCCGCGCGCGTCATCCGGTCGTCATCGTCGGAAATGCGATCTTCACCATCGTGCTGCTGCTCGCAGTGGTGCTCGGCGCGCTCGCCTATTGGGGCAATCTTCGCTTCGAAGAACCGGGGCCGCTGACCGAGGACAAGATCGTCAACATCCCGCGCGGACTTGGCGTTCGCGATATCGGCGAATTGCTGGCGCGCGAAGGCGTGATCCGTGATCCCTGGATTTTCGTCGCCGGCGCTGTCGGGATGAAGGTGCGCGGCGCGGAGTTGAAATTCGGCGAATATCAGTTCGCGAAAGCTGCGAGTGCGCGCGACGTGGCCGAGACCATGGTCGAGGGCAAGGTGGTGCAGCACCAGTTCACGGTCGCCGAAGGGCTGACGTCCGAGCAGATCGTCGCCCGGCTTCTGGAAAACGACAAGCTGACCGGCACCATCCGCGAGGTGCCACGCGAAGGCTCACTGCTGCCGGACGGTTACCGTTTCACCCGCGGCACCACGCGCGACGACATGATCAAGCGGATGCAGGCGGCGCAGGCGCGCGTGCTCAAGGACGCCTGGGAGCGGCGCGCGCCCGATCTTCCGGTCAAGGGGCCGGAGCAGCTTCTGATTCTTGCATCCATCATCGAGAAGGAAACCGGCAAGCCCGATGAGCGGACGCGGGTCGCCGCGGTTTTCGTCAACCGGCTGAAGAACAAGATGAAGCTGCAATCCGATCCGACCATCATCTACGGTCTGGTCGGGGGCAAGGGCTCGCTCGGCCGCGGCATTCTCAGAAGCGAGATCAGCCAGCCGACGCCCTACAACACCTACGTGATCGAAGGATTGCCGCCAGGACCGATCGCCAATCCGGGGCGCGCCTCGATCGAGGCCGCCGCCAACCCGGCCCGCACCAAGGAATTGTTCTTCGTCGCCGACGGCACCGGCGGGCACGCCTTTTCGGAAACCTACGATCAGCACCAGAAACACGTCGCAAAACTGCGCGGCATCGAGAAGGAGGCGCGCGATGCGGCGGCCGAGGCCGAAACGGCTCCGGCTGCGGCGGCACCGGCGACTCCGGCACAGCGGCCCGCGGCCGCGCCGCCGACCCCGCGTGCGGCTCCTGCACAGCCGGCGCAGCGCAATCAGCAGAAGCAGGGGGCAGCCCAGCGCGGCCAGCCCGGATCGGCGCCCGCGGCGCCGCGCGCGCAATAGCGCGCCTGCGTGCCGCGCTGTAAGGTCGGCCCGTCCGATTCCTCTTGCCAAGAGTAGCAATGACGTTGTCGAGCATGACCGGATTCGCCCGCAGCCACGGCGCGAGCGGCAGCTATGCCTGGTCCTGGGAAATCAAGTCAGTCAACGCCAAGGGACTCGAATTGCGGCTGCGGTTGCCGCCGGGCTTCGATGCGGTGGAAATTCCGGTGCGCACCCGGGCAGCCGAGATGCTGTCGCGCGGCAATGTCTATGCGACGCTTTCGGTCAACCGCGAGGGCGCCGCGCCGGTGGTCCGCATCAACCAGCCGGTACTGAACGCGATCATCGACGCGGTGGACCAGCTCGCCGGCAGGGTCGACGCGCAGAAGCCGCGCCTTGACGGCCTGCTCGGACTGAGAGGCGTGATCGACGTGACGGACGCCGAGGAATCCGAAGAGGAAAAAGCCGCCGCCGAAGGCGCGATCGTCAAGGGCTTTGTGCAGGCGCTGACCGGGCTCACCGAAATGCGCAGGCATGAAGGCGAGGCGATCGGCCGGATCCTGTCGACGCGACTTGACGAAATGGCGGTCCTTGCGGCGCGAGCGGATGAGGCTCCCGGACGCCAGCCGGACGCGGTGAAGAAAAAGCTCGCCGATCAGATTGCGATGTTGCTGGATGCCTCGACGCGGCTCGACCCTGACCGCCTGCACCAGGAAGCGATCCTGCTCGCCGGCAAGGCCGATATCCGCGAGGAACTCGACCGGCTGGCAGCCCATATCGCGCAGGCGCGCAAGCTGATGGCCGGCGGCGGCGCGATCGGCCGGCGGCTCGATTTCCTCTCGCAGGAGCTCAATCGGGAAACCAACACGCTCTGCGCCAAATCGAACGACGTTGAACTGACCAATATCGGACTCGAACTGAAAAGCGTGGTCGAGCAGTTTCGCGAGCAGGTGCAGAATCTCGAATGACCGTAAATGCCGAGATCGCACGGCGGGGCCTGCTGCTGATCGTGTCGTCGCCATCGGGTGCCGGCAAGACCACATTGACGCGGCTGCTGCTCGAACAGGAAGAGAAGGTCAACCTCTCGATTTCCGTGACGACGCGGCCGCGGCGTACGAGCGAGGTCGATGGCGTGCACTATCACTTCGTGTCTCGCCGACGGTTCGAGGCGATGCGCGAGGGTGGCGAATTGCTCGAATGGGCGGAAGTTCACGGCAATTTCTACGGCACGCCGCGCGAGCCAGTGGAAGCGGCCCTCAATGAGGGGCGCGATGTGCTTTTCGACATCGACTGGCAGGGTACGCTTCAACTCTATGAGACGATGCGCGCGGATGTCGTGAGCGTGTTCGTTCTGCCTCCGACCGCCGAGGAACTGAAGGCGCGGCTCGAACGGCGCGCCGAAGACACGCCGGACATCATCGCCCGCAGACTGAAGAACGCAGCGGAGGAAATTCCGCACTGGCAGGAATACGACTACGTTCTTGTGTATCGCGATCTCAGCGATAGCCTGAGCCGCCTCCGCAGCATTCTGACGGCCGAGCGGCTGAAGCGCGTCCACAAGGACGACATCGAGGCGTTCGTCGATACGGTCCTCGCTGACCTGAAGTCCTTGTCGTCCTGACGCCTCAAGCCCGCGCGCTGTAGGCGCGGGCGAGCCGCACAAAGCCCTCCACGGGGACGTCCTCCGCCCGGTCGGTCGGGGCGATGCCCGCGGCTTCGAGCAGCGGCAGCGGGTCGGGGACAAGCGACTTGAGACTCTGCCGCAGCATTTTGCGACGCTGGCCGAACGCGGCTTCGGCGACACGCTGAAGCGCTGTGCGCTCGCAAGGCTCCGGCGCGTCCCGTGGAATCAACTCCACGACCGTGGACGTAACTTTCGGCGGCGGCACAAAGGCCGACGGCGCGATATCGAACAGGATCTTCGGCCGGCTGCGCCATTGCGCGAGCACCGACAGCCGCCCGTACGCCTTGGTGTTGGGCATGGCTACGATGCGCTCGGCCACCTCGCGCTGGAACATCAGCACGAGGCGGTCGTAGAATGGCGGCCAGGGTTCGACCTGCAGCCAGCCGGTCAGCAGCACGGTGGCGATATTGTAGGGCAGGTTGGCGATGATCCGGACCGGGCCATCGCCGAGAAAGGGCGCGGGATCGAAATCCAGCGCATCGCCCTCGCAGACGACAAGCCGGCCGGGATAGCGTGCTGCGATCTCGTGCAGCGCGGCGATCGCGCGGCGATCGCGCTCGACCGCGATGACCCGGGCCGCGTCCTGGGCCAGCAGCGCGCGCGTCAGTCCGCCAGGGCCGGGGCCGATTTCGATCACGGTGACGCCTGCCAGCGGGCCTGCGGCGCGGGCGATCCGTCCGGTGAGATTGAGGTCCAGCAGAAAATTCTGCCCGAGCGATTTCCTGGCGATCAACTCGTATTTGCGAATGACCTCGCGCAGCGGTGGCAGATCGTCGGCCGCCTCCATCACGCCGCCGACAGCGCCGCCTGCTCGTGCGCGGCGAGCCGCGCCGCCAGCTTGAGCGAAGCAATCAGGCTCTCGGGATTGGCGCGGCCGGTGCCGGCAATGTCGAAAGCGGTGCCGTGATCGGGCGAGGTGCGGATGAAGGGCAGTCCGAGCGTGACGTTGACCGCTTCATCGAAGGCGAGCGTCTTGATCGCGACCAGCGCCTGATCGTGATACATGCACAGGGCGGCGTCGTAGCCGCGGCGCGCTGCCGCGTGAAACAGCGTATCCGCGGGCAAGGGTCCGCGTACGGCGATGCCGAGCGCGGCGATCCGTTCGATCGCCGGCGCGATGATGCCGATCTCCTCGTCGCCGAGCATGCCGTCTTCGCCGGCATGTGGATTGAGGCCGGCGATTGCAAGGCGGGGCGCGCGAATGCCGAAGCGCCGGACCAGATCCTGCGCCACGATCCGGGCGGTCTCCACGATCAGGTCTGCGCTCAGCAATCCGGGCACCGCGCGCAGCGGCACGTGAATGGTCACCGGAACGACGGCAAGGTCCTTGCACCAGAGCATCATAACGGGGGTTGCGCTGACGCCGATCAGCTCGTGTGCGAGACGCGCGAGATATTCGGTATGACCGGGATCGCTGAAGCCGGCGCGGTAGAGCACCGCCTTTGCGATCGGATTGGTGACGATCGCGGAGGCGCGGCCCTCCACCACGTCGCGCACGGCGCAGCGGATCGAGGCGAGCGAAACCGCGGCGCTGGTGCCGTCCGGACGGCCTGGCTCGGCGGTTGCGCGTTGCTCGATCGGGACCACCGGGAGAGCCGCATCGAAGCGAAGCGGCGCCTCTTCGGGGACGGTAGATACAAGCGGGACGGTGAGGCCGATGTGCCTTGCGCGCGCGGCGACATGATCCGGATCAGCCAGCAGGTAGAAGGGCGGCACGTCGCGTTCACGCCGCATCGACCAGGCTGCGAGCGTGATGTCGCAGCCGATGCCGGCCGGCTCGCCGATGGTCAGCGCAAGCGCCCGCATGGTCAGTTTTGCTTGTATTCGATCATCGCCTGCGCCCGCAATTCCTTCAGGTAGCGCTCGGAGCGGCTCTGAAATCTCTTCTGGAATATCTCGTCGCGCGCTTTTCGCTTGGCCGGCGAATCCGCATTGGTCTCCTTGCGATCACACAACGCGAACACCTCGACACCGCCTTCGGTGACTTCGGGAGGCGTGACTTTGCCGACCTCGACCTTGGCGAGGATCTCGCGCAGGGCCGGGCTCAGGTCCGCCGAGTTGCGGCGGATCGGCGCGCGCACGACAACCTCGCGCAGCGCCCGCGCGAAGGGCAGCCCGGTGCTGCAGGACTGGAAGCGCTGCCGCAGACCTTCAGCCTCGCGCTTGCGCGCTTCGATGAGGCTGGCAGGGGAGCCGCGGGGCACCACGAAGGTGATCGGGTGCAGCGTATACTCGACGCCCGCCTCCCTTTCGTCTCCGCTTCGCATCTCGGCTTCGAAAATGTCCTTTTCGGTGGGGGTGAGCTGCTGGCCGAATTTGCCGCGCACCACCTGGTTCCAGGTCAGATCGGCCCTGAGTCGCGCCTTCAGCGTGTTCGGATTGACGCCGCGGCTTTCCAGCATTTTGCTGAACTGTTCGGTGCTGACGCCGGCATTGCGGGCGATATTGGCATAGGCGTTGTCGATATCGGCCTGGCTCAACTCGAAATTGTAGCGCTTGGCGCCGAGTATCTTGACCTTGTCATCGATCAGCTCGTCGATCACTTCCTTGCGCGACTTCGGCTTGCCGCCAAGCGCGATCAGCTTGCTGCGCTGGTCGATGTCATAGGCCGTGATGGGCTGCCCGGTGACGTAGAGCACGATCTGCGCCTGCGCGGGCGAGGGGACTGCGATCCCGAACACACTCAACGTCGCGGCGCCGAGAATAAAGTAAAGCAAAGCCACAACGGCTCGTCGGTCTTGCATCATCAAATCGTCCCAACTCACGGGGTACGCGTGCCGTGGATCCGCGCCCCGAATCAAAGATCCGCTTCAATTGCGGCTTGACCGCGAGCGGAGGCTCCAAATCACCTTACTAGAGCCCGCCGACTCCGGGCACCCCGGTCGATCCCGAGGTGGTGCCGAGCGTCCGCAAGCTCAGCTGCAGCATCAAACGATGATCCTTCGTCGGATTACCGCTGTAGGTGTAACTCGTGATGTAATTCAGGGCCAAGATAAGGCAATCATCGATATAGCCGACGCCGAGCCGGGTCTGGTCGAACTTGTCGGCGTCGATGTCGTAACGGGCCGCCGCCAGCACTGCCCAGTTCTGGGTCACCTTGTACGACACGCCGCCGAGGATGCCCTCGCGGCGGGTCAGGAACCCGAGTTCCGGCTGCTTGTCGTAGTTGCCATACAGGGCCTGCAGCGACAGCCGGTCGAAATTCGCACGGCCCTCCAGCTCGAAGCGCCGCATCTCGAAATTCTGCTCGTCGAAACGATAGCGCGTGGTGAAGGTGAAGATGCGGTCCGGCTGATAAGCAACGCGCGCCACGTAATCGGACCTGCGGGTGTCGAGACCGCTGTTCAGCCCGGTATTGGTGGCATCGCCGGCGGCGAAGGAATTGGTCCCGAACAGCTGGTACGACTGGCCGAACAGGACATTCACATAGCCGCCATGATTGAACTGCGTGGTTCCCTGCACGCCGTAGTTCACCCGGCCGCCGCCTTCGACACGGTCCCAGCCGGAGAACTTGTCGACGCGGAACAGGTTGCCGTCATCGAATACGAAGCTTTGCGCATCCTCGTTCGGGAGCCTTCCGATTTTCTGTTCGTTCGGACGCGCGATGACCTGCGCGATCGGCTCAACGGTCGTGGTGCCCCAAGGCTGGATGTTGATGAAGGGGTAGCGATATTCCAGGCCGGCCACCGGCATGCCGCGGAACTGGCCGGTATCCTTGGTCTCGATGAAATTCGCCACGCCCGGCTCGTTCTCGATGTTGACCGAGGCGACGTCGCCGCGCAGCGAGAAGAACGGGGTGAAAATCTGGCCGAATGGATCGGTGATCGAACGCCTCCAATGGGCTTCGGCGGACAGACGCGAATAGCTGCCGGGTGCGCCGCGCAACAGGCAGTTGTTGTTGTTCTTTACGGCAGGATCGGCGGTGTTGAACCCGCAATAATCAAGATCCGCCGCGGTCTTGTTGATCGGATCGAAGTCGGCGGTGTCGCGCGACAGGCTGGTCAGATTGAAGCGGAAACCGAGTTCGCCACCGAGCACGGGCTGACCGACCGTGTAGGTATAGTCGATGACCGGATGGACGACCGGCAATTCCTTCTGCTGGTCGAATTCCGAGAAGCCGTAATAGTGGATGGCGCGCGCATCGAAGTAGGAGCGGTTGCCGCGACCCGTGAGATAAAGCTGTGACACGCCCTCCATCTTGTTGTTCTGAAACGGATTGCGCGCATCATTGGTGAAGGTCTGGACCGGGTAGTCCTGGTAGAAGGTCTTGTCCGAGATCAGCAGCGCGTCCCAGCCCCAGACCCAGCGCCGGTTCAAGCCGAACTGGCCATTGCTCTCGACCGCGCCGCGCCAGTCGCGATAGCCCGGCGTCGGCGAGCCATTGTTCTCATGAACGAACTCGTCCTTGTCGAGCTGCCTGATACCTGCGGCGCGGATCGCATAGGCGCCGTTCAGCAGCCGGTGGCGGAATTCGGCTTGCATGAACGGACCCTGCTTAGTCGACACGCTCGGGGTCAGGGTCAGGTCGTAATTCGGCGCGAGCGCCCAGAAATAGGGCGCCTCCATGACGAAGCCGAGCTTCGTGCTGCTGGAAAAGATCGGCATCAGCCAGCCGCTCTTGCGCTTCACGGTCGGGTCGGGCGTCGAGAAATAGGGGAATTGGGCAATCGGCATTCCGAACAGCTCAAACGAGCCCTGCTCGAAATAAATCATCTTTTCCTGTTCGTCGTGAATGATGCGCGCGCCCTTGACCTGCCAGAGCGGAGGCTTGCGCGGATCGGTCTTGCAGGCCTCGCAAGCGGTGTAGACGCCGCTTTGCAGCACCGAATAGCGGCCCTCGCTGCGATCGGCGCGCGCCGCGGCGAACCGCGTGCGGTCGGGCGTCTCGACCCGCAGCGAATCGACGAAGCCGTCGCGATAGTCGTCGTTCAGTTCGAGAATTTCGCCATAGGTGATATTGCCGCCCGGCTCGGTGAGCCGGACATTGCCTTCCGCCCGCAGCCGCTTGGTCCGCTGATTGTAGACCACCCGGTCGGCCTCGATGGTGGAGCCGTCGTAATAGATCTGGACATTGCCGACCGCGCTCACGCGCTCGTTGACGTGGTCGTACTGGACCTCGGTGGCCTGCACCATCATCTGCTTGTCGCCCTGCGCCGGCCGGCCGACGGCTGCTGGCTTGGCGGTGCGCGGACGCTGCTCGAACTTGAAAAAGTCGGTCTGCGCGGACGCAGGCGTGACCGACGCGGCCCCCGCGAGGGCCACGGCAATACACGCCAAGGCCGCGACAAGCATGGCGCGGCCAACCGGTCCGGGACGGGATGGATTACGCAACGCCATCACCCGTCTTCCTGATAGAGCAGCACCAAGAATCCCGTCAGTCCCCCAATAAGCACCGGAGCCCAAGCTGCGGTCATCGGCGACAATAGCTCAGTCTTAGTCATGTCGTCGGTGATCTTCGAGAGAACATAAAGGAAAAATCCGGACAGAACGCCGCCCATGACCATTTTCTGGACGCCGCCCATGCGGGCGAAGCGCAGGCTGAACGCCGCCGCCAGCAGGACCATTGCCGCAAGCAGGAATGGGCGCGACAGCAGCTTCTGGTATTGCAGACGATAGCCCGCAGCGGCAAGGCCGGCATTCTCGGCGAGCCGGATATATTCGGGCAATTCCCACACCGTCAGCGTCTCGGGCGTGGCAAAATTCTCGCGGACCTGCTCGCGCGACAGGTTGGTCTTGAGTTCGTAGGTCTCGTGCACGGAAGGCGGCGCGTCGCTCGGATAGACGCGGGCTTCGCCAAGCAGCCAGGCGCCATCCCGAAGATTCGCGGTGCGCGCCTCGATTCGCGCCTGGTAACGCCCGTCATGATCGAAGGTGAAGATCGTCACCCGGTCAAGGCGCAATCCCTGCTGGCGGCTCTTTTCGGCATTGATGATGGATTGGCCGTCGGGGCTCTTCTGACGCACCCAGAAGCCGGCTTCCTGCTGGCCGAATTCGCGCTGTCCGAAGATTTCAATCTCATAGCGCTTCGACCGCTCCTGCAGGGCGGCGGCGACCGGATTGTAGACGAGGGTGGCGAACACGCCGAGCAGCAGCGCGATGATCACGGCGGGGGCGGTGAACTGCCAGGCCGACACCCCGGCGGCGCGCGCGACCACGAGTTCGTTCCTTCGCGACAGGCTAAGATAGCAGGACATCGCGCCGATCAGTGCACAGAACGGCATGATTCGTTCGGTGATGATCGGAACGCGGAAGAACGACAGCTTGAACACCGCGAGCGCGGTGGCGTTCTCGTTGTTCGCGGTGCGGCGCATCAGTTCCACCGAATCGAGCAGGGCGACGAGAAACACCACGCCCGCAAATACGGCGACCACGGTGACCAGGAACCGCATCCCGAAATAGCGCCCGAGGGTCATGGATATGCGCAACGTCCGCCCCCGTCAGGTTGACGCTG
Organism: Hyphomicrobiales bacterium; assembly: GCA_044506365.1. Taxonomy (GTDB): domain Bacteria; phylum Pseudomonadota; class Alphaproteobacteria; order Rhizobiales; family Xanthobacteraceae; genus Pseudorhodoplanes. Next base: position 4,883 of record JBIQKQ010000064.1, on the reverse strand, counting down.
CCGCCGGCCGGCCAAGGCGCGAAAGCTGTGCGCCGATGGCATTGACCGTGTCGGTGACAAAGGCGGGAGGCTCGATCTCGAGCCCGCGATGGATGGCGTAGAGGCCAAGGCCGCTGGCGACCGCGAGCAGCAGATATTGCAGTGCCAGGACCCACGGATACCGGACGCACAGCACGATCACGACGAAACCCATCAGCCGGATTGCCGCGATCGCGATCGAGGCCCCTGCGATCGACATGGCGCGGCCCTGCCGGGTCGTGCGGGGAGCCCCGAGATAGGCGAAGGTGATGATGGTGAAGACGATCGGATAGATCGGCGCGAAAATGCGGTCGTGCAATTCCGCGCGCACCTGGCCGTCCTGCAGTTTGGTCTTTTCGGGATCGTTGTCGAGCAATTCCCAGAAAAAGCGATCGCGCGCCGAGGCGCGCTGCAGCTGTTGGTCTGAATCGGCCTGCGCGAGGTCGAGCGCGTAGCGCTCGAACTTGACGATGGTCGGGTCCTTGGGCTTGAGCGGGCCGGTTTCGCCCTTCTTGCGCTGGGGAGTTTCCAGGCGCTGCACGCTGCCGCTTTCAAGCACGAGGAAGGTGCCGCGCTCGTCCTTCACGATGGTGCCCTGCTCAGCGAGGAAGGTCGCACGTTCCTTCTGCGAACGGCGGTCGTCGACGAAGACGCCGAGCAGGACGCCGTTCGCCTGGCGCTCGCGGATGTGAAACACGAGGCCGCGTTCGAAACCGTTGAAGCGACCGGGCTGCACCACATTGGTGACAAGGTCGGCGCGAACTTCGTTCGCCCAGCTGTTCAGCGTCTGCAGCCCGAGCGGGCCGAGCCAGCTCCCGATCACCGTCATGATCGCGCTGACGAAGATCGCCATGACCAGAAACGGCCGGAACAGCGCCCAGGGCGACATGCCGGCCGCGTTCATGACGATCAGTTCCGAATCGTTGGACAGCCTGCCGATCGCGTGCATGACCGCGATCATGAGGGCGATGGGGGCGATCACCAGCACCAGCATCGGAATCACGAGGCCGGTGATTCCGAGAAAGACCAGCACGGTCTGGCCGCGGCTGGTCATCAGATCGATATCGCGCAGCGCCTGGGTGATCCAGATCACCGATGTCAGGCTGAACAGGACGATGGCGAAGGCGCTGAATGTGGTGCCGAAAATATAGCGGTCGATCGCGCCGGCGCCTGGAATTCGCGGCAACTGGAATGGAAGCTGCGGCCAGCGCTCGGGCAGGCGCGGCCAGCGCGGCCGAAACCCAGGCAGCTTCAGCGATCCCGACCCAAGCGAAGCCATGCGGCCCGACATTCCCCCTGATACCGTCCGCAGGTCCGGCCCGGACCTTCGGCGCCCCCGGCTGGCGGCTTCCCCAAGCCCACCTTCCATAGGACATTCATGATCGATTCACATAGTGGCTCAGCCAAGGCAAAGCTGTTGAAAATGCATCGAAAAAAGTTAATCCGGCAGCAAGATTCATGGGCCTGTGGCTTCCGGAGCACGATCCGTTCGCAGGTCAGGTTCCATTATGGTTAACAAGCCCTGACCGGCATAGTCCGGGCGGGACCCCGCGGACAAAACGAGTCCGTGCGGCTGGATGGACAACGGCCGCGCGATCGATGTGGATTTGCGTATCGCGACCGGGGCACAAGATTGCTGTGGTGGCCCCGGATTCGAGGCATAAGGAAGGCCCTCCGGGGCACAAATGAAGGACGGTGAAAACCCATGGCTGGCGCTCTCAAAATCGGATTTTCGTCCCTTTCGGCGCCGGACAGGGGCGTGCTGATCGTGTTTGCCGGCCCGGACCTGAAATTCGGCCCGGCCACTCGGGCGCTGCTTGCGCCGGTCCGCGATCTTGTAGCGCGTGCCGCCGCCGCCGACCGGTTCCGGGGCAAGAGCGGGTCCGCACTTGAACTGATCGCGCCGCAGGGACTGAAGGTCTCCCGGCTGATCGTCGTTGGCGTGGGTGCCAAGACGGACGGCAAGACGGACGGCAAAGCGGATGGCAAGCCGCAGGACATGGTGAAGCTTGGCGGCGGCGCATTCGGACGGGCGCCGGCCGCTGCCGCCGAGGTCGTGATTGCGGCCGAATTTCCGGACGGGCCGCTGACGGCGGACCAGGCGGCCGATCTCGCGCTCGGGGCGGCTCTGCGGGCCTATGCCTTCGACCGCTACAAGACCAGGAAAAAGAAGGACGAGGACGACACGCCAAAACAGCGCCGGTTGACGGTCGGGACTGCCGCGCCGGACAAGGCGCGCAAGGCCTTCGCATCGCGCGAGGCGATTGCCGACGGCGTGCTGCTGGCGCGCGACCTCGTCAACGAGCCGGCCAATGTACTCTATCCGGAGGAGTTCGCGCGGCGCGCGAGCGCGCTCAAGAAGCTCGGCGTCACGGTCGAGATCCTCGACAGGAAGGCGCTCACGAAGCTGAAGATGAATGCGCTCCTTGGCGTCGGACAGGGTTCGGTGCGCGAAAGCCGGGTCGTCGTCATGCGCTGGAATGGCGGCAAGAAGGGCGCAAAGCCGCTCGCCTTCATCGGCAAGGGCGTGTGCTTCGACACCGGCGGCATTTCGATCAAGCCGGCCGCCAACATGGAGGACATGAAGGGCGACATGGCGGGCGCCGCCTGCGTTGTCGGCCTCATGCATGCGCTGGCCGCGCGCAAGGCGAAGGTCAATGCGGTCGGCGCGATCGGCCTTGTCGAGAACATGCCGGACGGCAATGCGCAGCGGCCGGGCGACATTGTCACCTCGATGTCGGGCCAAACCATTGAAATCATTAACACGGATGCCGAAGGTCGGCTGGTTCTGGCGGACGTCCTTTGGTATGTCGGCAAGACCTACAAGCCCGAATTCATGGTGGATCTGGCGACACTGACAGGCGCCATCATCGTGTCCCTCGGGCACGAATATGCCGGCCTGTTTTCCAACAACGACAGGCTTGCGGACAAGCTCGTCGAAGCTGGAAAGCTCACCGGCGAGCGCGTCTGGCGGATGCCGCTCGGCCCCGAATACGACAAGCAGATCGATTCGAAATTTGCCGACATGAAGAATACCGGCGGCCGCATGGGCGGCGCGATCACCGCCGCGCAATTTCTGCAGCGCTTTGTCGACGGCACGCCATGGGCGCATCTCGATATCGCCGGCACCGGCATGGGATCACCGCAGAGCGACATCAACAAGAGCTGGGGCTCCGGCTTCGGCGTGCGGCTGCTCGACCGGCTGGTAGCCGATTCCTACGAGACATAGCGGCAGACGAAATGTGCGCGCGAATCCCGGCGCCGGCGAGCCGGCCATGACGGAGGTGCGCTTCTATCACCTGCTGGAACAGCGTCTCGAACGCGTGCTGCCGCAACTGCTTGAAATCTCGCTGCAGCGCGGATGGCGCGTCGTGGTGCAGGCTGCCTCGGAGGAACGCGTCGAAGCCATCGACGCGCTTCTGTGGACTTACCGCGAGGACAGCTTCTTGCCGCACGGAACCTCGCGCGGCCCCGACGCCGCCGACCAGCCGGTGCTGCTGACCGCCGATGAGGTCAACGCCAATAATGCCACGGTCCGCTTCCTGATCGATGGCGTCGCGCTTCCGTCGGACGCCTCGCAGTATCACCGACTGGTGTTGATTTTCGACGGCACGGACGACGAACTGGTGGCGCGGGCGCGCGAGCAATGGACGCAGGCCAAGGCGCAGGGCTTTGAGGCGAGCTACTGGCAGACGGACGATGGCGGCCGCTGGGTGCAAAAGGCGTGACCGGCACCTCGCCGCTGCAGTTCGCGGCCCAGGGTCAATCGCCGACGTTTCCGTGTGAAATATAAGAGATTGCAAATGCTGGTTCTCTCACCGATCCGGCGCTGCGCGCGGCGGCGTTAACGCGTCCCGCAGGTTCCGTTACCGACGCGTTGATCGCTGCCATGCTCATGACTAACAATCAGGCTTTGCTTGCCTTGCGCGATCTTTGGTGCGCGTCCTGGGTGGGGTGATTTTGAGCGGGGGTGTTCCGTGCGGGTTTGCGTGAGGAACGGATGCGTGGCGCGACGCGCGTTGACGCTGGCGGCGCTTCTGCTGCTGGGGGCGTGCGCGGCGTCCGATTCCGGGCAAACCGGGAAGGTTTCGGATATGTTCGCGACCCCGGACTGGGCGAAGGCCAATCAGGCCCGCGCGACGACCACGCGCGCCATCACCCAAGCCGATCTGATGAATCAGGATGGCTCCTGCGCCTTCGAAGCGCCGCCCGCGGCGACCGACGGCGTCGCGCCAGTCTCGACCGAGGCGAACAATCCGCTGGCAGGCTCGGGGCAGCTTCCGGCGCTCACGGGCGGCGTCGGCCTCGGGATGACCGAATGCCAGGTCTTGCAGCGCACGGGATCTCCGGACACGTTCAACATCTCTGCGGAAGGGACCGAACGGATCGTAACCCTGACGGTAACGCAGGGCTCCTCGCCGGGTCTCTATCGATTCCGTGGCGGGCGGCTCGTATCGATCGAGCGTGTCGAAGTGCCGGCGCAGGCCAGGCCGGGGCGGGCGGCAAGGTCGAAGAAAGCCGCGGCCACATCGCAGCCGATGCCGCTGCGCGGCGCACAGCGATAATCCCCGTCAGGTCTGGGCCGCCTCGTAGGCGGCGCTCGCCTCCAGCCATTCCTCTTCGGCGGCGTTGAGCCTTGCAGCGGCATCCGCGCGCTCTCTTGCAAGCTCAGCGGCCTTGGCCGGCTCGGTCGCAAACAGCGTGGCGAGTATTGCGTCGTGCTTTTCGATCTGGGCGTTGAGCGAGTGGATCAGCGCTTCTGCAGCCGCAACGCGTTTTCGCAAGGCGGCAAGTTCGGAACGCTTCTGGGCGGAATTCCTGCGGCTTTCCACGCCGGCCTTCGGCGCCGCGTCTCGTTCCCCCCA
>JBIQKQ010000063.1:0-18457 GCA_044506365.1 Hyphomicrobiales bacterium | reverse complement strand
CTGTCGTTCTTCTGGGCGATCGGCATGAACTTCTTCATGGAAGTCGCCAAGATGCGGGCTGCGCGCCTGCTCTGGGCGAAGCTGATGAAGGAGTTTGCGCCGAACGATCCGCGGTCGCTGTCGCTGCGCACGCATTGCCAGACGTCCGGCTGGTCGCTCGCCGCGCAGGACGTGTTCAACAATGTCCCGCGCACCATGATCGAGGCGATGGCGGCGACGCAGGGACACACGCAATCGCTGCACACCAATGCGCTCGACGAGGCGCTGGCGCTGCCGACCGACTTTTCCGCGCGCATCGCGCGCAACACCCAGATCGTGCTGCAGCAGGAAAGCGGCACGACGCGCATCATCGATCCGTGGGGCGGCTCGTTCTATGTCGAACGGCTGACCTACGAACTGGCGAAGACGGCCTGGGGTCACATCCAGGAGGTCGAGGAGCTCGGCGGCATGGCGAAGGCCATCGAGGCCAGCATTCCGAAGCTCCGCATCGAGGAAGCCGCCGCCAAGACGCAGGCGCGCATCGATGCCGGCGTCCAATCGGTGATCGGCGTCAATAAATACAAGCCGAAAAGCGAAGCGCCGATCGAGGTCCTTAAAGTCGATAATTCGGCGGTGCGGACGCTGCAGATCGACAAGCTGTCGCGTTTGAAAAACGAGCGCGATCCGAAGGCGGTCGAGGCCACCCTCACGGCGCTGACCAACGGCGCGACGCAGGGCGGCAATCTGCTCGCGCTCGCTGTCGATGCCGCGCGCGCCAAGGCGACGGTCGGCGAGATTTCATCGGCGCTTGAACAGGTGTTCGGGCGTCACCGCGCGGAGATCAAGGCGATTTCCGGCGTCTACAAGCGGGAGGTCGGCGGGATGTCCGACAGCGTTGAGCGGGTGCAGAAGCTTGCGGCCCAGTTCGAACGCGACGAGGGCCGCCGGCCGCGTACCCTGATCGCGAAGATCGGCCAGGACGGGCACGACCGCGGCCAGAAGGTGATCGCGTCAGCCTTCGCCGATCTCGGTTTCGACGTCGATATCGGGCCGCTATTCGCCACGCCAGCCGAAGTGGCGCGTCAGGCGGTCGAGAACGATGTGCACATCGTCGGCGTATCCTCGCTCGCTGCCGCGCATTTGACCGCGGTCCCTGAACTTAAGGCAGAACTTGAGAAGCAGGGCCGCGGCGACATCATGATCGTGGTCGGCGGCGTGGTGCCGCCGCAGGATTGGGACACGGTGAAAGCGGCGGGCGCCGAGGCGATCTTCCCGCCGGGCACGGTGATCGCGGAAGCCGCCGAAGACCTGATCCGCAAGCTCAACGCGCGGCTCGGTCACGGACAGAAAGCGGCGGAATAGCACCGCTCTTGCACGATCGCATCGCGTGCGGCTCAATCAGAATTCTTTGAAGTTTGCTTGAACCGCCTTGGCTGGGCGGGCGTCCAACGACATGCAATATTCACGACGCAGGGGGAAACGCTCGTGACCGACGCAGCGACCGGCCACCGGACTTTTCACACCATCCTTCCCGACGCGCCGGATACGTCCTGCAGCTATCTGGCACGGCAGCTCATTGCAAAGGAACGCTATGCGGAGCACGTGGTGGCCGAGGCCGCGCCACTTGCGGACCATTGCGATATCCTGCTGTCGCATTCCGACGGCTATGCGCTCAAGCTGCTGTGCCTGATCGACCGCGAAGCAAGGCCCGGCGGCAGTTTCGGGCTCAGGCCCGAGGCGCTGAACGACGTCGGCAAGGCGTGTCTGAAACAGACCGGCCGCATCTACGCCAACAAGATGCCGGTCACCATCATGGTCATGGAGGTCGGGCCGGAAGATGCAGAGTCGCGCGAGCGGCTGGCGCGCTATCGCGCATCCGGCATCTTCTCGAAGGTGCAGCTTTCCGGCTGGGTCATCGATCCGGCGACCGGCACGGTCTGGAACAATAACGGGCTGTTCGGACGCTGGATGCCGCCTGCGGGTTTTATCCGCAAGCTTATGGCGGCCCCGTTTGAGAACCTCATCGTCGCGCAACCACCGCCGGTCGCGCATATCGATCCCGGCTTTCCTTATCTGACCACGGCGATCATTGCGGTGCTGTGCGCGATCTTCGCGAGTGAAATCGTATTCGGCATCGGCCCATGGACCGGCATCCTGCAGCCTTCGATCGCGACGCTCCTTGCATTCGGCGGCATTTATCGTCCGCTGGTGATGCAGGGTGAGTGGTTCCGCCTGTTCTCCGGCCCGCTTCTGCATGCCGATGTGACTCACCTTGCGCTCAACTGCGTCGCGCTGTTTATCGCCGGCCGCCTGCTGGAAGGGCTGGTCGGGCGCGCCTGGTTCGCCGCGACCTTTGTCGTCGGTGCGATCAGCGGCGCACTATTCTCGCTCGCCTTCAATCCCGAGATGCTGGTGTCGGTCGGTGCGTCCGGCGCGGTGATGGGATTGTTTGCCACGCTCCTCGTTCTCGCCTTCCGCTTCCCGCAAGGCCCCGACCGCACGGCGCTGCTGATGAACTCGGTCTATGTGCTGGTCGCCTCGATGGTGCCGGCCACGACATCAGGCGGCAAGATAGACATCGCCGCGCATGCTGGCGGCGCGTTGGGCGGCCTGATCCTTGGCGGCATCATCTTTGCCGTGTGGCGCCGGGACGAAGTCCGGCCGCGTCTCGCCGGGCTCGCGGCAGCGATCGGCATCATCGGACTCGCGGCCTGCGTCTATTCCTTCACGCCGCTGCCGCAGAATCATCGGTCCGGCATGATGATCGCATCGCTGATACCGGACGACGAAGCACCCAAGAACGGCGACGAGTGGCGCGCGCAATCCAAGGATCTGATTGCGAAGTTTCCGCGCGATCCGCGTCCGCGCTATTTCCACGCCATCAATCTGTTCGAGGCCAAGCAGGTGGCCGAGGCCGAACGCGAATTGCGCGCCGGACTTGCCGACGCGGATGTCTGGCGCAAGCTGATCAATCCGGAATTCGCGCTGCACATGCAGGCGGCGCTGGCCGTCACGATGGCGGGCGACCGACTGGCGCAGGCCCGCGAGACCGCAAAGCCGGTCTGCGGCTGGGCCTCCGGCTCGACCCGCGCCTGGCTCGACGAGCATAAGCTGTGCGAACCCTGAGCTCCCCGCGCAACGAGCGGTCGTTTGTGCTATTGCTTCCACATGAAACACGTCGATATCCAAGCCGCACAGCTCATTCCCGAGGAGTTGCTGGGCGAGGTTGAGCGCGTCGCCCGATCATGCTGACCCGTGACGGCGTCGCAGGCACCACGATGGCGCCTTGCGGGACAGAACCTTTGCGAAACCTCGATTCGCCACTGCGCACCTGACCTCGTGACCGGGAAGATCGCCGATACTCGCTCGCTGTCCGACGCCATCCGCTCCGGCGACCGCGCGACGCTCGCGCGCGCCATTACGCTGATCGAGAGTACGCGAGAGGATCACCGCAAGCAGGCGCATCAACTGGTGCAGGATTTACTGCCGCACACCGGCCGGGCGATCCGTATCGGCATCACCGGAGCACCGGGTGTCGGCAAATCGACCACGATCGACGCGCTCGGCAGCTTCCTCACGGCGAAAGGTCACAAGGTTGCGGTGCTTGCCGTCGACCCCTCCTCCACCCGCACCGGCGGCTCGATCCTCGGCGACAAGACCCGCATGGCGCGGCTCGCGGTGGATGAGAACGCCTTCATCAGACCATCGCCATCGTCCGGCACGCTCGGCGGCGTCGCCGCAAAAACCCGGGAGACCATGCTGCTCTGCGAGGCCGCCGGCTATGACGTGATCCTCGTGGAAACCGTCGGCACCGGCCAGTCGGAAACCGCGGTGGCCAGCATGACCGACTTCTTCCTGGTGCTGATGCTGCCGGGGGCGGGCGACGAATTGCAGGGCCTTAAGAAGGGGATCGTCGAACTCGCCGACATGATCGCGGTCAACAAGGCCGATGGCGACAACATCCAGCGCGCGCAAAAGGCGGCGGCGGAATACCGCGCGGCGCTGCATATATTGAAGCCGGCAAGCGCAGGCTGGTCGCCCCCGGTGCTCACCTACTCTGCCTTGAGCGGCGATGGTCTGGCCGCGATCTGGCAGAGCATCTGCGATTATCGGCAATCTTCTGAAGCCTCGGGCGCGCTGACACGGAAACGCCGGGATCAGCAGGTCACGTGGATGTGGACGCTGCTGGAGGAACGGCTATATGCCGCACTGCGCGCCGACCCCGAACTGAAACGCCGGCTGCCGCAGCTGGAAAAAGCGGTGGCGGCCGGCACGCTGTCACCGATGCTCGCGGTGGATGAAATCGCCGCGGCCATGAAACTCGAACCGGAATTGTGATGTCCAGCCTGCAAAGCCGCCTCGCCACCCGCGACGACCTCGAAGCGCTGACCGAACTGATGGACCTGTCCATCACCGAATTGCAGAAGCCCTTCCTGAACGAGGCACAGATCGCCTCCAGCCGCACCATCATGGGGCTCGATACCCAGCTGATCGACGACGGCACCTATTATGTCGTCGAGCAGGACGGCGCGCTGGCCGGATGTGGCGGCTGGAGCCGGCGCGCCACGCTCTATGGCAGCGACCGCTCGCCCGGACGCGACGCCGCCCTGCTCGATCCGGCCAAGGATGCCGCGAGGGTGCGCGCGATGTACACCCATCCCGATTTCGCGCGCCGCGGCGTCGGGCGCCTCGTACTGGAGCTGTGCGAATCGGCGGCGCGCGGCGAGGGTTTCGTCCATGCCGAACTGATGGCCACGATGGCGGGCGTGCCGCTCTACCGGGCCTGCGGCTATATGGCGGTCGCGGATGTGACCGATGCGAGCGGCGGGACGGCGGTGCCGCTGGTACGAATGAGGAAGCGGTTGTGAAGCCTTGACCATAGCGCCCGTGACTGCTGCCGGATCATGCAGGATTGGAACAAAATACCGCCGCCGGGATTAGGCCAGAATGTCCGAAACCGCCGGGGGGGCGCCATTGGCTCGTGAAGGAATGGACTTGCTTGGCCTTCATCAGGTGCCAGCAGGCGCACCACTTGGCGATTGCGCGGTAGTCCTGATCGACCTCGACGGCAAGGTCCGGACCTGGAACGAATGCGCCGCCCGGCTTCACGGCTACGATGGGCAGGAGATCATCGGCCAGCCATTCTCACGCCTTTACAGCGAAGACGATCGGCAAAAACAATTTCCACAGCAGGATCTCGGGAATGCCGCCAGAGACGGACGCTTTGCGTCCGAGGGCTGGCGGATCCGGAAAGATGGCAGCCGCTTCTGGGCGTCCGCGCAGCTCGACGCGATGCGCGACGACCAGGGGCAGCTTGCCGGCTACGTCAACGTGACGCGCGACATGACCGGGCTGGAGCGCGAGCACCGCAAGATCCTGGAAAGCGAGCTACGCTACCGGCGCCTTCTCGAATCGGTCGTCGATTATGCGATTTTTCAGCTCGATGCCGAGGGATTGGTCACGACCTGGAATTCCGGAGCGCGGCGGATCAAGGGCTACACGGCCGATGAAATCATCGGCAAACATTTCAGTGCGTTTTATACAGAGGAGGACCGGGCGGCCGGAATTCCCGCCAAAGCGCTTGAAACGGCGGGGCGCGAGGGACGCTACGAAGCGGAAGGATGGCGCGTTCGAAAGGACGGCAGCCGTTTTTTTGCATCGGTCGTCATCGACCGGATTGTCGATGATGACGGCCAGCTGATCGGATTTGCCAAGGTCACGCGCGACATCACCGAAAAGCATCAGGCCCAGCAGCGGCTGAAGGAAACGCAGGAGCAGCTGGCGTCCGCGCAGAAAATGGAGGCGATCGGCCAATTGAGTGGCGGCATCGCCCATGACTTCAACAATCTCTTGATGATCGTTCTGGGCAATCTTGAAACCGCCCAGCGCAACGTCCGCAAGATCGGCAATGAGCAATTGCAGCGGACCCTGGCAAACGCTTCGCGCGGCGCCCAGCGGGCGGCTGCGTTGACCAGCCGCCTGCTGGCGTTTTCACGCAGGCAGGCGCTCGATCCCAAACCGATGGACGTCAACAAATTTCTGTCCGGCGCGGTCGAATTCCTCTCGCGCTCGCTCGGCGAAACCATCGAAATCGAGACGGTGGGAAGCGCGGGATTATGGCCTATCGAGGCCGATCCCAATCAGCTCGAATCCGCCCTCGTCAATCTTGCGATCAACGCGCGCGATGCCATGCCGAAGGGCGGCAAACTCACGATCGAGGCGGCGAACACTTTCGTAGATCTCGATTATGCAAGGGTCAATCCCGAGATTAGCGCCGGCCAATATGTGGTGATTGCCGTCACCGATACGGGCACCGGCATGTCGCCCGAGATACAAAGCCACGCATTCGAGCCGTTCTTTACGACAAAGGAGATCGGTCATGGGACCGGCCTCGGCCTGAGCCAAGTCTACGGTTTTGTGAAGCAGTCCGGCGGGCACGTAAAAATCTACAGCGAGGTCGGCGAAGGCACGACCATCAAAATGTATTTTCCGCGCTTGCTCGGCATGCACGCCACCGAAGGCGAATCCGCCGAGCCCGCGGTCGTCCCGGCGGACATCGGAGAGACGATACTCGTGGTTGAGGATGATGAAGGCGTTCGGAGCTATCTCGCCGAAACCTTGCGCAGCCTCAATTACACGGTGTTGACCGCCGCCAATGCGCAAGCCGCCTTGACGGTGCTTGTGCAAGACAACAAGCGCGTCGACCTGCTCCTGACGGACATCGTGATGCCGGGGCTCACCGGGCGCGAACTGGGCATCAAGGCGCGCGCTTTCCGCCCCGATCTGCCGATCCTCTACATGACGGGTTATTCCAGGAACGCGGTCGTTCACCAGGGCCGCATCGATCCGGGCGTCGATCTGCTCCAGAAGCCTGTTCGGCAGGCTGATCTGGCGCAACGCATCCGCGACATACTGGACCGGGAGCGCGGCAGCGACCCGCGATAACCTGTCGGCCACCCGCTCGACGCGGGTCATGCCCGGCGCGCGAAGCGCCTAAGGCAAAATCACTGACGATGCTTCGCCTTTCGGATCATCCGCTTCAAGGGCATGCGCCAACTGAGCGCCGCCGCTGCAAGAAGCTGAACGGGGCTACTCGGCGCCGCCGGACTGGTCGGCACGGCCGAAGACGCCGATGTCGGCGGACTTGGCTCCTGTCGTGTCGATCACCGAATCCGCTGAAGCCAGCCCTCTTTTGAGCAGTTCACGAATGGCCGCAGCCCGGCTGGGCATTCGGTGCTCGAAGCGGAAATTATCAACGAGCTGAAGCTCCTGGGGCGACAGCATGATCTGCAGGCGTTCATCCCGCGTGCTCATCACAGACCCAAAATGAGTAAAGACCATCTTTGATGTATTTAACGCATACGGCTGAAACTGCAAGAAGCAAGACTTTAACTTCAAATAACACTGAAAAATCAATAACTTGGAGATTGCAACCGCGGAGGTTCCGTGTAGGATGGCGTATGGATTATCGCGCCTATCCGGTCGGTCCTGACGGACACCTCCAGGCTCCCACGGTGATCGTGGCGGCTTCCGATGCGCTTGCGATCGATCAGGTCAAGCGGTTGCTCAATGGATTGCCGATCGAACTGTGGCAGGGCTCGCGCATGGTCGGCTGGTTTGATCGAACAAGCGATGGGTTCATCGCCGAACGCGTCCCTCGCGAGCCACGCCAGCAGATGTAAGTTTGCGTTCTCGGCGCGTTTAGGGAATGACCGTCCGCAGGGATAGCGTTCCTCGCACCCCTTACAAGGCCGAAGCGACACCACGTGGTCACACCTCGTTTGCATGCGACCGCATACCGGCGGCGCATCGCCATCTCTCCGAGCCGCATGCATCGCGCCATCGCCGCACCGTCCTCTCGATCAAGCGCAGCATCGCGCGCGCGCAGGCTGCGCATTCTCGTCACCGGCTTCGGCCCCTTTCCCGGCGCGCCGGAAAACCCGACCGGCAAGCTTGTGCGTGCGCTGGCGCGCGGGCAATGGCCGGGTGCGATCGTCAAGGCGCATGTCTTCCACACCCGCTATCAGGCGGTTGACCGCGCGCTGCCGCGACTTTTGAGGAATTTCGAACCCGATGCGCTGATCATGTTCGGGCTCGCCACGCGTTCGCGTGCGATCCGGATCGAGACACTGGCCCGCAACCGCATCTCGCATCATCCGGATGCCGGGGGAGACACGCCCGGGCCCTGCCCCATCGACAAGGCTGCGCAGCGCAGCCTCCCGGTCAAGGCGCCGGCCGCCGCGATGCTGCGCCCCTTGGAGCGGGCCGGCCTGCCGGCGCGGCTGTCGCGCAATGCCGGCGATTATCTGTGCAACTACGTGCTGTGGCATGCGACCTGTGCGGCGGCCGCGCGGGGCGGACCGAAATATGCCGCCTTCGTTCATGTGCCACCCCTCTCCCCGCGCATGACCGAGGAGAGGCTGCAGGACGCCGGCGCGGCGATCCTTAAGGCCATCATCGCACCGCTTCGCAGGCGCTGAGCCTTCGCGCGCCGTTCCGCTGCCGCCCTTGATTTGGGATGCGCGTCGGGCGAGAGACATGGGCCATGATCGCCCCGCTCGCTGCCCGGTTTGCCATGCCTCTCGCCGCGGTCACAGCGGCGATCGCGCTCGCGCTTACGGCCACCGCTTTCTCGCAGACGCCGGACCAGTTCGACAAGCCGGTCGCGGTGCGCAGCCTGACGCCGAAGCCCGATGACTCGACCGAAATCCGCTGCACCTATTTTGCCGACCTGATGGTGCGCGAGACCCAGGAGGGCCCGGAGTCGGAGAATGCGGCGATCGTGCGCGATGCCAGGGCGCCCTGTGCCGCCACGGCCGGCCCGGGTGAAACGATCCTCGACACCAATGGCATGACGCTGGACGGCCGCCGCGGATCGTATCTGTTGTTCTCCGATCTCAATCCGCATGGTGCGACCGGCTTTGTCATCATCGACGCGGCCAGCGGCAGGATCCTGTTCCGCGATTCCGCGCTGAGCCATCCGGTGCTCCAGAATCTGGCGCTGGAGAACGGCAGCCTGCGCCTGCGTTATCGGCGCGGCGTGAATGCGCCCTGCTCGCTGATGGAGAATGCGAAGGCGTGCTGGGCCGAGCTGATCAAGGGTGGCCAGATTCCGGCCGACATGCAGGCGCCCGCGTCCGGTATCTGCAACGACGCCTATGCGCGGGAGAAGGCGCCGCGGGACAATCCGAGCATCGTGCTCTATGCGACCGAGGTGGTCATCGAACCCGGCGGGACGACGACCGTGTTGTCGCGCGGCGCTGCCGCATGCGAGTCGATGCCGTAGCAAGCGGCCGTCTTCACCCTCCCCCTTGTGGGCAGGGTCGGTCGACTGAACCAAGCGACGGAGACCGGGGTGGGGTGATATGATCGAAGCGCAGATGCATCTCGTTTGAAACTGCGACCCCACCCCGCCTCACGCCGCTCTTACCCCCCACAAGGGGGAGGGTAAGAGCGGTGTGCGTCGCTGCGATATGCGACTCTGCCTGAGCACAGCAGGTGGCCCCCGGCTTAACCGCTTAACCCTGTCCGGCGATTGCTATCCGCCCGGCGGCTCATCAAGCCGTCTTCGGGACTATGGTGATGCGGACCCCGCGACACCGGGAGCATCGTCATGACCATCACCCGCCGCACCATCATCGGCGCCGGAGCCCTTGCGGCAACCGGCGGCACCGCGGCAGCGGCAGCGGCGCCGCTGCTCGGCATCGACGCCGGCGATCTCGGGCTCAAGCCCAATGCGCCGCAGGACCAGACGCAAGCCCTTCAGAGGGCGATCGAGCGCGCGGCGCAGGCGCGCCTGCCACTGCTGCTGCCGCCCGGCAGCTATCGCGCCGCGGGGCTGCGCCTGCCATCGCACGGAAGGATCGCCGGCATACGCGGTGCGACGCGCCTGTCCCTTGCACATGCGCGCCCGATGTTTGTGAGCGAACGCGCCGAGACCATCGATCTCTCCGGCCTCGTCATCGATGGGCTCAAGGCGAAGTCCACCGAGGGCCGCGCGCTGGTGCATCTTGCGGACGCCGGCGACATCCGCCTCACCGATTGCAGGATCGTGAATGCCGGAGGCAACGCGGTCGCGCTGGAGCGCTGCTCGGGCGCCGTGACCTCCTGCGTCATCGAAGACGCGGGCGATGGCGCCCTGTTCGCGATCGACTCCACGGGGCTGCGCATCGCCGGCAACGTGATCCGCAGGTCCGGCACTAACGGCATCCAGGTCTGGCGCTCGGCGCCGGGCAACGACGGCACCATCGTCACCGACAATCGCATCGAAGAGACGCGGGCGGATTCCGGCGGCGACGGGCCCTATGGCAACGCCATCAGCGTGTTCCGCGCCGGCAATGTGATCGTGCGCGGTAACCGCATCGACGGCTGCGCCTTTTCTGCGGTGCGCGGCAATTCCGCGTCCAACATCCAGATCGCCGGCAATGTCTGCACCCGCATGGACGAGGTCGCGATCTATTCGGAATTCGCGTTCGAGGGCGCGGTGATTTCCGGCAATACGGTGGACGGCGCGACCACCGGCATTTCGGTGACGAATTTCGATGTCGGCGGGCGGCTTGCCGTGGTGCAGGGCAATCTGATCCGCAACATCCGGCCGGCCGGGGCGGATCGCGGCATCGGCATTGCGATCGCGGCCGACAGCGTCGTGTCCGGCAATGTGATCGAGAATGCGCCGCTGCGCGGCATCGAGGTCGGCTACGGCCCGTATCTGCGTGACGTGATCGTCAGCGACAATGTGCTGCGCACGGTCGGCATCGGCATCGCGGTCAGCGTGGTACCGGGCGCAGGGACCGCGCTGATTGCGGACAATCTGATCGCGGATGCCAAGGGCGGCGCGGTGGTCGGCATGGAATGGGAGCAGCCGGTCACCGGCGACATGACGAGGGATGGCGCCGGCCGCTTCGCGCATGTCACGCTGAGCGGGAACAGGGTGCGCTGATTTTCTTCCCTCTCACCGTAGGGGGACGGGGAGCGGGAGCAGACCGACTGCGCGGCAAGCGCGACATCACATCCGGGGCGGCGTCCAGTTCCTCGCCCTTGTCCGGCCGTAAATCCCTTCTTAACTTTGCGCCATGCCGTCCCCATTCCTGCCGCGCCGCCCTTCTCAAAGGACATCCTGGCGCAACACCATCATGCTCACCCTTCTCGCTCTTTTTCTCCTGCCGGTCGCGGCAAGCGCTGCCCTGTTCGCCCTTGAGGACCGTCCGAGCGGCTGGCGCAACGCCGACTGGTCGAGCGTCGGCGCCCTGCCCGCCGCCGCCGCGCATCCCGAGGCTCGCGTCCTGTTTCTGTCCGGCCGCACCGGCGGCCTGAAAGGGGCGGTCGCGGTCCATAGCTGGGTGGTGTTCAAGCGCGCCGGCGCCAGGAGCTGGACCCGCTATGACGTGGTCGGCTGGGGCAATCCGGTGCGGCGGAACGGCTGGGCGCCGGATGGCCGCTGGTACGGCTCGGCCCCGACCGTCGTCGCCGACGTCACGGGCGCGCAGGCGGAAGCCATCATCCCGGCGGTCGAGAAGGCCGTGAAAGATTACCGCTATGCCAATTACGGCGATTACCGGCTCTGGCCCGGACCGAACAGCAATTCCTTCGTCGCCGCGATCCTGCGCGACATCCCGCAGATCAAGGCGACACTGCCGCCGAACGCGATCGGCCGCGACTTCCGCCCGGGCCCCTATCTCGGCTGGACCGACAGCGGCACCGGCGTCGAGGCCAGTCTCTACGGGCTGCTCGGCGTGAAGCTCGGCTGGGTCGAAGGCGTCGAGTTCAATCTGGGTGGCCTCGTGGCCGGGCTCGATCTTCGCGATCCGGCGCTGAAGCTGCCGGGTTTCGGGCGGATCGGCCTGCCCTCCTCCACGGCAAATGCCGCGCTGGCCCCATTGCGATAAGCTCGCTCCTTAATTTGATTCTGCAGCCCGGATGAGCGAAGCGGCATCCGGGCTACGGGGGCTGATGGCCACTCCGCGAAAAACGCCACCGATCCTGTCAATCATCGTGCCGGTGCACAACCAGGCGCGCACGATTGGCCAGACCCTGCATGCGCTGCAACCGTTCCGCGCGCGCAATGCCGAAGTCATCGTGGTCGATGGCGGATCAAGCGACGCCACCGCGACGCTCGCCCGCCCGCTTGCCGATCAGGTGATCACCGCGCCCCTCGGGCTCGGCCGGCAGATGAACGAAGGCGCCAAGGCCGCCAACGGATTCATCTTCCTGTTCCTGCGCCCCGAAACCACGCTGCCGCCCGATGCCGACACCCAGGTGATGTATGGCCGCGCGCGCGACACCGCGGTCTGGGGCCGGTTCGATCAGCGCATCGCCGGCCGCCACATGCTGCTGCCGCTGGTGGCGCGCTTCCTGAACTGGCGCTCGCGCGTCACCGGCATCGCCAGCGGCGAACAGGCGATCTTCGTGCAGCGCGAGACCTTCTTCCGGATCGGCGGCTTTCTGCATATCCCGGCGATGGAGGACATCGAACTCTGCGGGCGGCTGCGGGAGATTTCGCCGCCGATCTGCGTGACCTCGCGCGTCACCGTGCCCGGCGATCGCTATGACCGCGACGGCGTCCTGCGGACGCTGCGGACCATGACGGCGATGCGCTGGCGCTACCGGATGGGCGCAAAGCCGGAAGCGCTGGCGAAGCGGTACGGCACTGAGCGCAGCGCTGCGACGAAACCTGCGCAGGACACCCCTGCGGTCGCGCGCAAGCCGGACTCCGGTCGGCCCGCATCCCCGCCGGAGCCTGTCGTGCAAACTAAAGCGCAGCCGCGCCTGCGCGGACGAGCCGACAAAGCCTAACTGACCCGGATCAGCACCAATCCGCACACGATCATCAGTGCAGCTGCAATTCGGGCCGGGCGGAGCGGCTCCTTAAGGAACGCGACGGCAATGAGCGCGCCGAACAGCACGCTGGTTTCGCGCAATGCCGCGACCAGCGCGATCGGCGCCAGCGTCATCGCCCAGATCGCAATGCCGTAAGACAGAAGTTGCAGGCTGCCGCCGACCAGTCCGACAGGCCAGGTCCCCAGCATCGGCGGGACCGTCGAGATGGCCCCGGCGAGGCCGCGCCGGATCACGAAATAGACCATCATGATCAGCGCATTGCCGACGAACATCGCGAGCGTATAGGGATGCGGGTCGCCGGCGGTGCGTGCGCCGATGCCGTCAACCACAGAATAGAGGCAGATCGTCAACGCGGTGAACAGCGCGAAGCCGACGGCGCGCTTGTCGGGCGGTTCGAACAGCCGCCCGCCCCGCAGCGAGAGCAGGAGCACGCCGGCCGCCAGAATGACGATGCCCGACCAGCCGGCGGCGCCGATCCGCTCGCCGATCAGGAGCGTAGTCGCGCCTGCGGTCATTAAGGGCGCGGACCCGCGCGCGAGCGGATAGACCTGTCCGAGATCGCCGGTGCGGTAGGCTTCGCTCAGTCCGATGAAATAGAACAGGTGGATGACGACCGAGGCGATCACCCACGGCCATGCGGCCGCCGGCGGAAGCCCCACGAACGGCATGAGCGCGAGCGCGGCAAGCCCTGCGCCGGTGGTGATCAGCACAGTGGACGACAGCGGATCGAGCCCGGTCTTGATCGCGGCATTCCAGCCGGCATGGCAGGCGGCCGCGAACAGAACAGCGGCGAAGACGAGGGAGTCCAATTAAGTCGACTCTCGTTTCGCGGAACGCGCGCCGTTCTTCCCCTCTCCCCTCCGGGGGAGAGGGCGGTCGAGGCTCGCAAGGCGAGCCGAGACCGGGTGAGGGGGAGTAGCCAGTTTCGATACGAGATCGGTCAGCACACCTTCGGGATTGGCGAGGATATCGTTGTTCGCATATCGAAGGACGACATATCCCTCGCGCGCGAGCCACTGGTCCCGTTGCGGGTCGGTGTCGGACGAGAAATGCTGTCCACCATCGGCTTCGACGACCAGCTTCCTGCTCAGGCAAACAAAGTCAGCGATATACGGGCCGATCGGTGCCTGGCGTCGAAACTTCGCACCTCCGAGCCTGCGGCTTCGAAGGAGGAACCAAAGCTTCTTTTCCGCGTCGGTCATCTCGCGCCGCATCGAGCGCGCGCGCGACGTGGCCAGCGGGGGACGTTCGTACCGCACCATCCTGCAAAGCCCCCTCACCCGGTCCGGCCTGCGGCCGGACCACCCTCTCCCCCGATGGGGAGAGGGGAAGCACCTCGCGCTACAACCTGATGCGCAGCAGCGCCGCGAGCTCACCGACAATGCCGCGGCGGAACAGCAGCACGCAGATGACGAATATGGTGCCCTGGATGATGGTCACCCATTGTCCGAATTCGGCGAGATAATTCTGCATCGCAATAATGATGAAGGCGCCGACCACCGGGCCGAACACGGTGCCAAGGCCGCCGACCAGCGTCATCAACACCACCTCGCCGGACATCGTCCAGTGCACGTCGGTCAGGGAAGCGAGTTGGACCACCAGCGCCTTCATGCCGCCGGCGGTGCCGGACAAAGCCGCCGACAGCACGAAGGCGAGCAGCTTGTAGCGATCGGTCTTGTAACCGAGCGAGATGGCGCGCGCCTCGTTCTCGCGGATCGCCTTGAGCACCTCGCCGAACGGCGAATGGATGATGCGGTAGATCAGCAGAAATCCGCCGAGGAAAACCACCGCGACGAACGCATACATGGCGGACGGATTGGACAGGTCGATCAGCCCGAACAGACGGCCGCGCGGCACCGCCTGGATGCCGTCCTCGCCGCCGGTGAACGGCGCCTGCACCGCGAAGAAATACATCATCTGCGCCAGCGCCAGCGTGATCATCGCGAAATAAATGCCCTGCCGGCGGATCGCGATCGCACCTGCGACAAGGCCGAGCGCGGCTCCCGTGAGCGTGCCGGCAACGATGGCAAGCTCGGGCGTGAAGCCCCACGACTTGGCGACATAAGCCGAGACATAACTCGCCCAGCCGAAATACAGCGCATGACCGAAGGACAAAAGGCCGACATAGCCGATCAAGAGATTGAACGCGCAGGCGAACAGCGCGAAGCACAGGATCTTCATCATCAGCACCGGATAGATGAAGGCCGGCGCCACCAGCACGAACCCGGCAAGAATGACGAAACCGATCATCTCGCTGCGCGAGCGTTCGGTTGCTCCGGCGCCGGCCGTCACGCTGATCGCTTCCTGGCTCATGTCAGGCCGTCCGTCCAAACAGGCCCGCGGGCCGGATCAGCAGCACGATCGCCATGATGACGAAGATCACGGTGTTGGAGGCTTCCGGAAAGAACACCTTGGTCAGTCCCTCCACGACGCCAAGGGCAAAGCCGGTGACGATCGCGCCCATGATCGAGCCCATGCCGCCGATCACCACCACCGCGAACACCACGATGATGATGTCGGCACCCATCAGCGGATTGACGCTGTAGATCGGCGCCGCCATCACCCCGGCCAGCGCCGCCAGCGCAACGCCAAAACCATAGGTCAGCGTGATCATCAGCGGCACGTTGATGCCGAAGGCGCGCACCATCGTCGGGTTCTCCGTCGCCGCGCGCAGATAGGCGCCGAGCCGCGTGCGCTCGATCACGAACCAGGTCGCAAAACATACCGCAAGCGAGAACACCACCACCCAGGCCCGGTAGTTCGGCAGGAACATGAATCCGAGATTTCGGCCACCGGTCAGCATGTCGGGCACCTGGTAGGGCAATCCGGACGATCCGTATTGCTGCCGGAACAGCCCCTGGATGATCAGCGCAAGGCCGAAGGTCAGCAGAAGGCCGTAGAGATGGTCGAGGTGATAGAGCCAGCGCAGGAACAGCCGCTCGATGATGATCCCGGTGATCCCGACAAGGATCGGCGCGATCAGCAGCGCCAGAAAGTAATTGATGCCGAAATACTGCAGCAGGAAGTACGCGGCGAAGGCGCCCATCATGTACTGGGCGCCATGCGTGAAGTTGATGATGTTGAGCATTCCGAAAATCACCGCAAGGCCAAGGCTGAGCAGTGCGTAGAACGAGCCGTTGATCAGGCCGAGCAGCAGCTGGCCGAACAGGGCTTGCGAGGGAATGCCGAAGATTTCGAACATGGTGCGACGCCCGAAGAGTTTTACCTCCCTGCAAGGGGGAGGTCGATTTGCGAGCGCAGCGAAGCAAATCGGGTGGGGGGTCAATCCCGTCTCAACCGAGGACTCCCACCCGGTCGCTTGCTGCGCAAGCGACCACCCTCCCCCTTTCAGGGGGAGGGAAAGCAAGCGTCAGCCCTTCACCAGCGGGCAGCCGCCCTCGCTCATCGGCCGGAACGCCTGATCGGCGGGGATCGTGGCGCGCACCTTGTAGTAATCCCACGGTCCCTTCGATTCCGACGGCTTCTTCACCTCGAACAGATACATCGGGTGAATCTTGCGGCCGTCCTGACGCACCTCGCCCTTGCCGAACAGCTTGTCGTCGGTGGGCATCTCTTTCATCTTCGCGACCACCTTCGCGCCGTCGGCATCGCTCTTGAGCGCTTCGACCGCCTTCAGGTAATGCAGGACCGCCGAATAGACGCCGGCATGCACCATTGTCGGATGCAGGCCCTTGAATTGCGGCGCGAATCTCTTGGTGAACTCGCGGTTATTGTCGTTCAGGTCCCAGTACCAGGCCTCGGTCATGACCAGGCCCTGCGCGGTCTTGAGGCCGAGCGCATGCACGTCGGTGATGAAGGCCAGGAGCGCGGCGAGATTCTGGCCGCCCTGCACGATGCCGAATTCTGCCGCCTGCTTGATCGCATTCGTCGTATCGGCGCCGGCATTGGCAAGGCCGATGATCTTGGCCTTCGAGGTCTGCGCCTGAAGGAGGAAGGACGAGAAGTCCTGCCCCGGGAACGGATGGCGGACCTTGCCGACCACCTTGCCGCCGTTCTTCTCGACCACCGCCGAGGTGTCGCGTTCGAGCGCGTGACCGAAGGCATAGTCGGCGGTCAGGAAGAACCAGGTGTCGCCGCCGGTCTTGACGATCGCGTTGCCGGTGCCGTTGGCGAGCGCCCAGGTGTCATAGGTCCAGTGGATGGTGTTCGGGGTGCAGGCTTTCCCGGTGAGGTCCGAAGCCGCGGCGCCGGACACGAGGAACACCTTATTCTTGTCCTTGACGATCTGGTTGACCGCGAGCGCGACCGAGGAGGTCGGCACGTCGACGATCACGTCGACCTTGTCGACGTCGATCCAGGTGCGCACCACATTCGAACCGATATCCGGCTTGTTCTGATGGTCGGCGCCGAGAATCTCCACCTTCATGCCCTTGGCGGCGGCGCCGAAATCCTCGACCGCCATGCGCGCCGCGATCACTGAGCCCTGCCCCGACAGGTCGGAATAGGTCCCGGACATGTCGTTCATGACGCCGATCTTGATGACTCCATCGGTATATTGCGCAAGCGCGGTGCCGCAGCCCAAAGCGGCCGCGAAGGCGGCAGCGCAAAAGACATGCCTGGCTGAAAGACGTGGCATTCATTCCTCCCTTGGTTGGCGCTTTTTGCGCCGTTATACGCCGAGATAATCGTGCAGTTTATTCAGGTTCTGCTCCAGTTCGGAACTGAGCAATTTGTCGACCACCCGTCCATGTTCCATCACATAATAGCGGTCCGCCACGGTCGCGGCGAAGCGGAAGTTCTGTTCGACCAGCAAAATCGTAAAGCCCTGCGCCTTGAGCGCGCGGATGGTATTGCCGATCTGCTGAATGATGACGGGCGCCAATCCTTCGGTCGGTTCATCCAGCAGCAGAAGACGCGCGCCAGTGCGCAAAATCCGGGCGATCGCCAGCATCTGCTGCTCGCCGCCGGACAGCTTTGTGCCCTGGCTGGAGCCGAGCCGCTCCTTCAAATTCGGGAACAGCTCGAAAATCCGATCGAGCGACAGGCCCCCCGCTTTCACCACCGGCGGCAGCAGCAAATTTTCCTCGACCGACAGGCTCGCGAAAATGCCGCGCTCCTCGGGGCAGAGCGCGATGCCGGCCCGGGCGATCCGGTTTGACGGCAACCCGATCATTTCGCGGCCCTCGAAGCGGATCGAGCCGGTGCGTTTCGCCACGATGCCCATGATCGATTTGAGTGTGGTGGTCTTGCCGGCGCCGTTGCGCCCCAGCAGCGTGACCACTTCACCCGGATAGACCTCGAAATTCACGCCGTGAAGGATGTGCGACTCGCCATACCAGGCCTGGAGATTTTCCACCGCGAGCAAAGCGGTGCGCGGATCAAGCATGGCCGGTCCCCATATAGGCCTCACGCACGTCCGGATTGTTCGACACCGTGGCGTAGTCGCCCTCGGCGAGAATGCGCCCGCGGGTCAGCACCGTGATCCGGTGCGACAGGTTGGAGACGACCGACAGGTTGTGCTCGACCATCAGCGTGGTGCGGTCGGCGGACACGGTCTTGATCAGGGCGGCGATGCGGTCGATGTCCTCATGCCCCATGCCGGCGGTCGGCTCGTCGAGCAGCAGCATCTCCGGGTCGAGCGCGAGCGTGGTGGCGATTTCGAGCGCCCGCTTGCGGCCAT
>JBIQKQ010000062.1:0-18541 GCA_044506365.1 Hyphomicrobiales bacterium | reverse complement strand
GACGCGGGCCGCGATCGAGGACATGCCCGAGGGCTGCATCGCGATTGCCGATGCAATGGGTGTGCGCAATGCCGGCATTTTCGGCGACATTCTGGTCATGCGCATGGTGAAACGCGGCGTGCAGGCGCTGATCACCGACGGCGTGATGCGCGACAAGGTCGGCATTCTCAAGACCGGGCTGCCGGTCTGGTGCGCTGGCATCGCCGCGCCCGCATCTGTGAACGCACTGACATTCGTCGGCTGGAATGAGCCAATCGCGTGCGGCGGCTGCGCGATCTTCCCGAACGACGTCATCGTTGCCGATGACGATGGTGCGGTGGTGATCCCGCAGGCGCTGGTCGAGACGATCGTCAAGGAAGGCCTCGAACATGAGGCCTATGAGGAATGGGTGGTCCGCGAAGTGGAGAAGGGTGTCAGGCTGCCGGGCCTCTATCCGATGAACGAGGAGACTCGGAAACGCTACGAGGCGGAGCGGAAAAAGACGTAGCGTCGCCCCCGTCTGCGCTCAGTCCGGAGCAGCCTCTCCATGTTCGGTCTTTCCAAGGTGCTCGGTTTCTTCGCGCTGCCATCCAATCTTCTGATCGCGCTGGCGCTGGCCGGCATTCTGCTGATGCGCACGCGGTTGCGCAGGTTCGGCCAGGGGCTCGTGATCGCGGCGGTGCTTTTGCTCGCGGTGATCGGGATCGCGCCGGTCGGCAACGCCTTGATGCTGCCGCTCGAGGAGCGCTTTCCGAAATGGAAGCCGAAGGGCGTCTCGCCGCACGGGATCGTTGTGCTTGGCGGGGCGATATCGCCCGACGTATCGGCCGCCCGAGAGGACATCGCGCTCAACGAGGCCGCGGAGCGCATGACCGCAATCGCACAGCTTGCACGTGAACACCCGCAGGCCCGCATTGTATTCACCGGGGGCAGCGGCCGCCTGTTCAAGGGCGCGAGCGAGGCCGATTTCGTCCCCCGTCTGTTCGAGAGCTTCGGAATTCCGCGCGATCGGATCGTGCTGGAAAACCGTGCGCGCAACACGGTCGAGAATGCGGTCTTCACCAAGGCGCTGGTGCAGCCGAAACCGGCGGAGCGCTGGCTGCTGGTCACCTCGGCCCATCACATGCCGCGTTCGGTCGGCATCTTCCGGAAGGCCGGATTTCCGGTCGAAGCTCATCCGGTGGACTTCCGTACGCGCGGGAGCGCGGATCTCGCCGGGCCGTTCGGTTCACTCGCCGGCGGCCTCGCCCGGACCGATGCGGCCATGCATGAATGGGCCGGACTTGTCGTCTATTGGCTGACCGGGCGGACGAGCGAATTGTTTCCCGGGCCAGTTCCGTCCGTTGCCTGCGACAGCGGCACGGAAAACTGCCGGCCTTAACCCTTCGTTACGGTTACCAATTCGAAAACATTTCGCTCGACACTCGGTGCATCGGCGGCGGAGGGCGCATGATGCGGATCGAGGCGCGGGTCATACCGGTTGAGGGCATTTCCAAGGTCCCCGATATTGCCCATGATGTCGATGACGCCGAAGTGCGACGGCAGAAATCCGAATTGCTGCTGCTGAACGTGGCGACGGCGCTTGCGGTGCTGCTGGTCGCCTGCGCGTGGATTGCCATCGCGCTGGATTAAGAGCGTTGCGCGAGAGGGGTGCCGGTCTGCGCGTGCCCGCATTAGATCAATGTGCGGTCATCGAGGCGCTGGCATCTGACGTGAACTGCCGGTTCCACATCACGACGACGATCGCGGCGGTGGTGGCAAACAGCAGCCATGGCGATACGAACCATCCAAGATAGCCGAGCGCAAAGAAGAAGGCGCGCTGCCCGCGGTTGAAATGCCGCCCCGCCGATTCGCACAGCTTGCCGGTCCGGATCGCGTGGCGCCGCGCATCGCCATCATCCTTCGCCGATGACGGCGGCATCGCCCCGATCATGATCGCGACGTAGTTATAGAGCCGGTACGACCACGCGAATTTGAAGAAGGCGTAGACGAAGATCACCGCGAGACCGATGGTCTTGATCTCCCACAGCATGCGCGTCGTCGGCACGCCGAATGGCAGCGTCGACACGATGGTGATCAGATCGTCGGTCGAGCGCAGGATCGTGAGCGTGCCACCAATCGCGATCAGCGAGGTCGAGGCAAAAAAGGCGGTGCCGTTCTGCAGCGACGCCATGATCTGCGCGTCGACCATGCGCATGTCCCGGCGCAACATCTCCTGCATCCACCCGTCGCGATGGATGTGCATGCGTGCATTCAGCCCGCCGCGGCCGTACGCGGTCCATTCGAGTACGAACCCATAGCCAAGCCAGCTCACCAGAAAGAAGATGAGCGCAAACAGGTCGGGCAGGGTGAACAGGTCCATGATCGTCCCGGGCTGGAGTGAAGTGTCATCCACACCAATTGTCGCGTCGCTGCAAATACAACCAGGGGTTGTATCGACCTTCTTCGCGATGGATTATACTAAAGTCGTACGCTGCAAAGCGTCGAAACCGCGGCGGTGACCGTGGCGATGCAGTGGCCCTCCGCCGCAGATCGAGGAGACGGCTATGGCACAAGATCATACCCAGCAATCCCAGGAATCCACGCTGTCCACGGCGTTGTGGACTGGCGGGGCGCTCCTCATCGTCGTGCTTATTGCAATATACATGGCGATGTAGCCTGCAACTTCGCGTTCGGTTCGGCGGCGCGCGAACACCGCGCCGCCCCTGTTTTGTCTTGAACCCCGACACTCTCTCTGAGAGGTAAGGGCGCCGAGCGGAGAAACGGGACGTGGTCCAATCCATAACAACGAGCGTGCGATCGCTGGTCGAAGCCGCCGAACGGGAGATCGAGACCCTGACGGCTGATGCGGCTGTCCGGCTTCACGGGCGCGAGGACGTGGTCCTTGTGGATATCCGCGACATCCGGGAATTGCAGCGCG
Source organism: Hyphomicrobiales bacterium (assembly GCA_044506365.1). Lineage (GTDB taxonomy): Bacteria > Pseudomonadota > Alphaproteobacteria > Rhizobiales > Xanthobacteraceae > Pseudorhodoplanes. The sequence goes on along the minus strand of JBIQKQ010000062.1, from coordinate 15,642 downwards.
ATGGACGAGTGCCCGGTGCCTTCCACTGTCCACGCGGCATGCTGGAATTCTGGATCGATCCGCAGAGCCCGTATCACAAGCCGGCTTTCGCGCAGGACAAGAAGTTCGTGTTCTTCTGTGCCGGGGGACTGCGTTCCGCTCTTGCGGCGCACACCGCGCAGACGATGGGGTTGAAGCCGGTGGCGCATATCCGGGGCGGCTTCGGGGCCTGGAAGCAGGCCGGCGGCCCGACCGAGGACATGCCGCCGAAAGCATAGGCGAGGGGCCATTCGGCCGTCTGATCGCCGCCATCACATAATTTCGCTTGCTAGCGGGTCGCCCAGTCCGCAATGGAAGGCATTCCTCTGCATCGAGAGACCTGCGATGACGCTCAAGCTCATTCTCGGCAACAAGAATTATTCGTCCTGGTCGCTGCGGCCCTGGATCGCCATGCGTCACGCCGGGATTGCCTTCGAAGAGGAGGTGATCCCGCTCTATGAGCCCGGCAGCCGCGAACGCATTCTGAAATATTCGCCGGCCGGCAAGGTGCCGATCCTGATCGATGGCGACATGGCGATCTGGGAATCGCTGGCAATCCTTGATCATCTCGCCGAGCGTTTTCCCAAGGCGCAGCTTTGGCCGTCCGATCCGAAAGCGCGCGCTCACGCTCGTGCCGTCTCGGCCGAGATGCATGCGGGCTTCGTAGCGCTGCGTCGTCACTGCCCGATGAACATGCGCCGCGTGAACAAAAAGCGCGAACTCACCACCGAGGTCGCAGCCGACGTGCGCCGGATCGAAGAGATATGGACCGATTGCCGGAGGCGCTTTGGCGAAGACGGGCCGTTCCTATTCGGCGCATTCGGTGCGGCGGATGCGATGTATGCGCCGGTGGTCTCCCGCTTTGCGAGCTATGCGATCGGCGTCGGCGCGGCCTGCGAAGCCTATATGGCGGCAATGACGGCGCTTCCGGCCTGGCAGGAATGGCGGGCGGCGGGCGTCGCCGAGCCGTGGATCATGCCGGGCAACGAACTGGACTGAGTGCTGCGCCGGAACCTTGGCTGCATCGCCGCGTTCTCACGTACGACAAGCGTGAATCCCGGCGATGGCTATCAGTCTCCTCCGCAAGAACAGAAATGTCTGGCGCGTGGAGCGGGCCGAGCGCGCGGCGGTGCTGGTGGATGGCGCCGCCTATTTCGGAGCGCTGCGCCAAAGCCTGCTGCGAGCAGAGCACACCGTTTACATCGTCGGCTGGGATATCGACAGTCGCACGCGGCTTGTCGGTCCGACCTGCAAGGCGGACGATGGTTTCCCGGAAACATTGGCGGAATTTCTGTCGGCGCTGGTTGAAAGACGTCCCTCGCTCACCATTAATCTGCTGCTCTGGGACTTTTCGGTGCTTTATGCGCTCGAGCGCGAGATTTTCCCCGCGTTGTCGCTGAGCTGGAAAACCCCCGACCAGATCCGGTTCTGTCTCGACGGTCATCTGCCGCTCGGCTGTTCCCAGCACCAGAAGATCGTGGTGATTGACGATTCGGTCGCCTATTCGGGCGGTCTCGACCTCACCATCCGGCGCTGGGATACATCCGATCATGCGCTCTCGAACGAGCACAGGCGCGATCCGTCCGGGCAATCTTACCGGCCGTTCCATGACGTGCAGGCGCTGGTGGATGGGGCCGCCGCAAAGGCGCTCGGTGATCTGGTGCGCGAGCGCTGGCGGCAGGCGCGCTGCGCGGAACCGGAGAGGCCGGCCGCCGCGTCGGATTGCTGGCCAGCCAGCGTCACCCCGGATTTCACCGATGTCGAGATTGGCATCGCCCGCACGATACCGGGATGCAACGGTCGAAGCGAGGTGAGGGAGGTCGAGCGGCTGTTCATCGACATGATCGATTCCGCCGAGCGCACCATCTATGTCGAGAACCAGTTCATGACCTCCGAGGCGATCGCCCGGCGGTTGGCGCAGCGGATGCGAAAAAAGCGCGGGCTCGAGGCCGTTCTGGTCGCGCCCGATACGCCGGAAACCTGGATCGAGTCGCATACCATGCGTAACGGCCGTATCCGGTTCCGGAACATTCTTGAAGAGGCGGGCGTGTTCGGCCGCGTGCGGCTGGTTCATCCCGAAGTGAGGGAGGGTGAAGAGACGGCATCGACCATGGTGCATTCGAAAGTCATGGTGGTCGACGATCGGATCATCCGCATCGGCTCGGCCAATCTCAACAATCGTTCGATGGGCGCCGACACCGAATGCGATCTCGTGATCGAGGCGCGCAGCGCTTCCCAGCGCGCCGCGATCACTCGGGTTCGCAATCGCATGTTCGGCGAACATTGCGGCGCGACCGAAAGCGATGTTGCCGAACTCCTCGATGACACGCAGTCGCTGACGGAGGTCGCAGATATCCTGTCGCGTAACGGACACGCGCTGCGGCCGATCGACGACGGCGAGCCGGATGCGCGCGAAAAGGCGTATCTCGAAACGCTTGCCGATCCGCCGCGCCCGCTGGACTGGCGTTCGTTGCCAGGTATCGGCGGAGTGGCCAAGTTCGCTGTCGCGGGAATCGTCCTGATTGCGCTGACGCTGGCCTGGCAATTCACGCCGCTGTCGGCGTTCGCCGATGCCGCTTCGTTGCAGACCATGATCGGCTCCATCGCACAAAGCTACTGGGCGCCGCTCGCGGTGCTGCTGGTCTTCGTGCTGGGCGGGCTGGTGGCATTCCCGGTAACGATCCTGATCGCGGCCACGGCTGCGAGTTTCGGTCCCTGGACCGGGTTCGTCTATGCGCTGGTTGGGGCGCTGACGAGCGCGATTGTAACCTATGGCATCGGCGCCGCCGTAGGCGGCGAAAGTCTGACCCAGGTGCTCGGCGAAAGGCTGAACAGCATCCGCAACAAGATCGCGCGTCAGGGGCTGTTTGCGGTTGCCGCCATTCGGCTGGTGCCGATCGCGCCCTTCACGCTGATCAACCTGGTCGCAGGTGCGAGCGGCATCAGGCTGTGGCACTACGTGGCCGGCACCGTACTCGGCCTGCTGCCCGGGCTGGTGGTGATGTCGCTGCTCGGCAGCCAGATCGTACGATTGATCTCCTCGCCAAGTCCGCGCGAAATCGTCACCGTCGTGCTGCTTGTCGCTGTTTGGATCGCGATGGTTGTCGGCGCTCAGGCCGCCGTATCGAAATATGGGCGGGCCTCTTGAGCGAAGCACGGCGGCGCGCCATCCGCGTCATGACATGGAACATCCATGGGGCGCTGGGCCGCAACCCGCGCTTCGATTTGCAGAAGGTGGTGGCGCTGATCCTGCGCGCGGATCCCGATATCGTCGCGCTGCAGGAAGTGGATTCGCGGCGGCAGGCCGGTGTCGACCCGTTCGTGATGCTGCGCGACGCGCTGGGACATTACGGCGTCGGCGCCAAGACCATCGTCACGGCCGATGGCGGCTACGGCCAGATGCTGATGAGCCGCTGGCCGCTGAGGGATATCGAAATCCGCGACATTTCGTATGGCGAGTTCGAGCCGCGCCGCGCGATCCAGGCCTGTATCGAGACGCCGCAGGGCGCGCTCCATGTGGCCGGCACCCATCTCGGGCTGAGCATCCGCGAGCGTCAGAGTCAGGTCCGTGTCCTGCTTGACATCATCGGCGAGCGCACGCCGTTCGTTCTGCTCGGCGACTTCAACGACTGGTTCTGGCCCGGCTCGGTGCGGCGCGTGCTGGCGAAGGTGCTGCCGGGCCGCTCTAGACACCGCACGTTTCCGTCGGCCTGTCCGCTGCTGCGCCTCGACCGCATCTATTGCCGTCCGCGCGGCGCCTTGATTCAGAGCTGGACCGATCGCGAGGCGCGGGAGATTTCAGACCATCTGCCTTGCATCGGCGATCTGATCATCGCGCCGGAGGAAGGGGAGATGACGATGCACCCGGCGACGACCTCGCTCGCCGTTCGTGAAACAGAAAACCCGGCCTCAGGCCGGGCTTCCCACTCAACGCGCGACGCCGGGAGTACATCCGTCCCGCTGCGCATCGAAACTTGAGCGACTATGGCAAGTAAATGTTAACGAAATGTGACGGCATTGCCGCGGTGAGTCCGCGGGAGGCAAGGCCATCCCGCGGACCATGTGATTCCGGCCTAGGCGTCGATCACCGCCACGATCTTGTAGCTGGACGGCTCGATGATGACGATTTCATCCTCGACCAGGACGAAGCGATATCCGCGCCACTGCGGATAGACCTCGATCACGGCCGGCGGCAGCGGATGCAACGACACGCTGCGCGGCACAACAGTGCCAACCGCGATACTGAAGTTGACATCTCGAACCGGCTGCACGTTGGTTTGCTTGATCGTCGTCGAGATCTTGCTGCGCTGCTCGGTGCTCAGAGCTGCGCTGCTCCCGCCCGCAGCACCCTGTCCGGTGGTGGCGCCCTTCTTGTCGGACTTATCCTGTGCCCGGTTCTCACGCTGCTGGTTGCGCTGATCCTGTGCGCGCGGGGTCTCCTGGCCGCGCTGTTCGGTCTGGCCACCCTGACCCGTGGTGCCTTTTTCCGCGCCACTCTTTCTGTCCTGCGCGCGCTGCTGGTTCTGGTCGCCGCGATCCTGCTGTGCGCGAGCGGGCGGCGCCTCCTGCCGCTGTTGCATTTCATTGCCGCCCTTCATGCCGTTGCCTCCGGGCTGCGATGCCGGTGGCGCGGACTGCTGCGCCGGCGAGCTGCTTTGCGGAGACGCGCTTGGACCCTTGTCCTGTGCAGTTGCGATACCGGCGCCGGCGATCAACGCGGCGGCTGAAACGGAAATCAATAAGCGAGACCTCATGGTTGACTCCTCTCTGTGTTCTTCTGATCCCGTGCTCCGGCGCAAGACGGCTGCGCGCCGGTCTGGTTTCTGAACGCAGTCAGGAAAGCGACGTTCCGTTTCGCCGCGAATTGTCGCTGTAGTTCCTCCCGGTCATCGCGGCTTGTGGCCATTCGCGCCGCGGCGCGGCATAGTTCCATTCGCCTGAGAATCGGGAGGGCCTTGTGGCGCGCATTCAGTCGACGGTTGAGACCCGTTCGCGCGAGTTTCGCGCCAACGCCGCGCGATGGAAGATCCTGATCGAGGAATTGAAAGCGGCACGCGCGGCTGCAGCACTCGGCGGCAACGACAAGGCGCGCGAGCGCCATGTGTCGCGCGGCAAGCTCCTGCCGCGTGAGCGTGTGATGCGCCTGATCGATCCGGGGTCTCCGTTCCTCGAACTGTCGCCGCTCGCGGCCTACGGCATGTACGAGGACCAAATTCACGCTGCCGGCATCATCACCGGCATCGGCCGCGTGTCGGGCCGCGAATGCATGATCGTGTGCAACGATGCCACCATCAAGGGCGGCACCTATTATCCGATGACGGTGAAGAAGCACATCCGCGCACAGGAGATCGCGCGCGAGAACCGGCTGCCGTGCATCTATCTGGTGGATTCCGGCGGGGCCAATCTGCCGAACCAGACCGAGGTGTTTCCCGACCGCGACCATTTCGGCCGCATCTTCTACAACCAGGCCAATCTGTCGGCCGCGGGCATCCCGCAGATCGCGGTGGTGATGGGCTCCTGCACGGCGGGCGGCGCCTATGTCCCGGCGATGTCGGACGAGACCGTGATCGTGAAGAATCAGGGCACGATCTTTCTCGGCGGCCCGCCTCTGGTGAAGGCGGCGACCGGGGAGGTGGTGTCGGCGGAAGAGCTCGGCGGAGCCGACGTGCATACGCGCAAATCCGGCGTCGCCGATCATCTCGCGTCGAACGATGCGCATGCGCTTGCGATCGCGCGGCGGATCGCGGCCAATCTCAACACGGTTAAGCGCGTCGACATTCCGCTCATCGCCTCGCGCGAGCCGCTGCATGACGCGGCGGAACTGGAAGGCCTCGTGCCGACCGACCTGAAGAAGCAATACGACGTGCGCGAGATCATCGCGCGGATCGTGGACGCTTCCGAATTCGACGAGTTCAAGAAGCTCTATGGTACGACTCTCGTCACCGGCTTCGCGCATCTGTGCGGAATGCCGGTCGGCATCATCGGCAATAACGGCATTCTTTATTCCGAGAGCGCGCTGAAGGCGGCGCATTTCATCGAACTGTGCTGCCAGCGCCGCATTCCACTCCTGTTCCTGCAGAACATCGTCGGCTTCATGGTCGGCCGCGATTACGAGACCGGCGGGATTGCCAAGGATGGCGCCAAGATGGTGACCGCGGTCGCGTGCGCGCGGGTGCCGAAGCTTACATTGATCGTCGGCGGCTCGTTCGGCGCGGGCAATTACGGCATGTGCGGCAGAGCCTATGGCCCGCGCTTCCTGTTCACCTGGCCGAATGCGCGTATTTCGGTGATGGGCGGCGAGCAGGCGGCCTCCGTGCTCGCAACCGTGCGGCGCGACAATATCGAGGCCGGCGGCGGCAAATGGAGCGAGGTGGAGGAAGAGGAATTCAAGCAGCCGATCCGCGACCAATACGAGCGCGAGGGCAGCCCGTATTACGCGACCGCGCGGCTCTGGGACGACGGCATCATTCTGCCGGGCGAGACGCGGCGCGTGCTGTCGCTTGCGTTATCGGCGGCTCTGAACGCGCACGTGGAGGAGACGAAGTTCGGCGTGTTCCGGATGTGAGGAACATTTCGGGCGCGTTTGCGTTATCGTTCTCTTACGAAGACAGAAAGGAGGACAGGCATGTACCGCGTCTATTCCGGGCCGGCCGGTTCGGAGACCCTCAGCCCGCTCGACAAGGGCCGTCATCTGTTCAAGGAATGCGCCACCATGGATGAGGCTATCAGCTTCGCCCAACATCTGAAGGCGACCGGGCGTGTCGCGCTTTTGATCGAGGGCGACGACGGCACGCATCTCGACCGCTCCGCGCTTGCCAAGGCATTGCATCATCGCAGCAGCGAACAGGTGAGCGCTTAGTCGGCGAAGGGTAGGGTCGTATGCTTGCAGGGGGCGCGCGGAATCAGCATCCTGCGGGCCCCTGCAGCTTCGCTGGAGCCGCCCCATGTCCGCGCCCGCCTACCGCACCGCGCTCATCGTCGGTGCGGGCTCCGGCCTGAGTGCTTCGCTCACCCGGCTCCTGTCGAAATCGGGTCTCTCGGTTGCGCTCGCCGCGCGCACGACGGGCGATCTCGCGGACCTCACGCGCGAAACCGGCGCCACGGCCTTTGCCTGTGACGCTTCGCAGCCGGACCATGTGGCGCGGCTGTTCGGCGAGGTCGAGGCCGCATTCGGGGCGCCCGATGTCGCGATCTACAATGCGAGCTTCCGCGCCCGGGGTGCCATCACCGAGCTTGTGCCCGCCGAGGTGGAGCGGGCGATCGCGGTGAGCGCGTACGGCGCATTCCTGGTGGCGCAGCAAGCGGCGAAACGGATGCTCCCCAACAACCACGGCGCGATCTTCTTCACCGGCGCTTCGGCGAGCGTGAAGGGCTATGCGAAGTCGGCGCCGTTCGCGATGGGGAAGTTCGCCTTACGCGGGCTGTCGCAGAGCCTTGCGCGCGAATTGCAGCCACAGGGCATCCATGTCGCGCATTTCGTGATCGATGGCGGCATCCGGTCGGCGCGCCGGCCCGAACCCGCCGACCGGCCGGATTCTCTGCTCGATCCCGACGCCATCGCACAGACCTATCTCGACGTGCTGCGCCAGCCCCGCAATGCCTGGACCTCGGAAGTGGAGTTGCGGCCCTGGGTGGAGACTTTCTGAAAAGACGGACGGCACCCAATCTCCGTTCGCCCGTCACACCTCGACCACCATCCCGTCGACCGCGCATTCCAGTTCGACATCCGCAAGATGCGCCAGCATGTCGTCGCTCAGATGCGTCAGGATCACCCGCTTTGCGCCGATCGCCGGCAGGTGCCGCCGCAGCACCGACAGCGTCATGTGCGATTTGCGGAGCGTGTCGTACATGTAGCATTCGCAGATGAACAGGTCGGCGCCACGCGCAGCATCGATCAAGGTGTCGGTCCATTCGGTATCGCCCGAAAAACACAGCGTTCTGCCGCCGCTCTCGATCCGGTAGGCGAGGCACGGCCCCGCGCGGTCGTCATGCCGGACGTGAAACGGCGTCACCGTCATGTCCGCGATGGTCTGCGCGACGCCGATCTCGACTTCCCGCAATTGCAGTTCGAACGGCAGCGTCCGTTCGCCCGGAAAGGCGAGCGCCATCGCACGCCCATACCAGTCGCGTAAGCCCGGCGGACCTGCGATCAGCAGCGGGCGGGAACGCTTCACGGTGAAATGCTGGTCGAGAATGAAGAACGGAATCCCGCCGAAATGGTCCGCATGGAAATGGGTGAGCAGGATGGCGTCGATGGCGCCGCGATCGATTCCGGCCTTCTTCATTGCTATCAGCGAGGTTGCGCCGCAATCGAGCAGGAATTGCCGGCCGCCATCCGTGACGTGGATGCAGGTGTTGAACCGGCCGCCCGAGCCGAAGGCGTCGCCGCAGCCTGCGAACTGGATTCTCATCGGTAACCGCCTCACGTCTCGCGCCTGGCAAGATCGGCGCTTGCATCGGCGATATACAAATCGTTGCGGCAGGCAACCCGCATTTCGATGCGAAACACTGCGCGCATGGTGAGAAGCGCGACCAGAATGCCGAGCAGCAGCGCGGCATAGGCCGGCAGCGCATGCGGCGAAAGGCCGGGAATGCCATACAATATCAGTGCGTCATTGCCGCCGGGCAGGAGCGCGCAGCCAAGGCCCATCAGCGTGCCGCCGAAGATGTTACGCAGCCAGGACAACCTCGGCCGCCAGTCGATCCGGAAACTGCCGCGCTGCAGGGTCGAGGCGAACATGCCGAGCAGCACCGCCCCCAGCACGATCCAGCGGCCATAGGCCGGCATCGGGCGCACGCCGGCATGCGCCTCGATCACCTGCTGAAAGGTCGTGGTGTAGCCCGGCGATCCAAACAGGAGAAAGATCGCTCCGGCGGCAAGCCCCATCAGCAGCGCGGCGGTCGACAGGCGATAGGCCGGGGCGAGCACGCTTTCGCGCAAGGTCGTGCCGGCCGGCCGGCTGCGCCAGAGCCGGATCAGTTCGAACACGCCGAGCGCGAGCAGCAGGGCGCCGACGTAAGGGGCGATATGCATGAGGCTTGGAATGGGACTGGGCGCCGGCGCGGGTCGCACCAGCACCCCGCTTCCAGTCAGCACCACGAACAGCAGCACGCCAAGGACAAAGCCAACGATGGTGAGCAGCATCCCGATCTCGCCATCGACCATGCGCGCCATGGTGGCGTAGGCGCAGGCGCCGTTCACGCCGGCGCCGATGCCGAACAGCAGACCGCCCAGCATCGCGGTGACGGTCAACTGCCAGCCGGTCACGGACGTAGCCGTCTGCGGCATCAGCAGGAACACCGGGATTGTGATCGCAAACACCCAGAGCGCGGACTTCAGGATGCTGCCGAACATGTAGCCGGTGCCCGAATGCGTCAGCTCCGCGACCGCTCGCACCGTGCAGATGCTGGCGCGATGGGCGGCGAAGCCGAGGATCGCGGCAAGGATGCTGGCGATGATCAGGTTGAGCATGACCGGCGCGCATGATGCCGTCCGAAGATTTCGGACCTCGCATCATTCCAAGGCAAACTTAGCGGCTCGAGGCAAACTTAGCGGCGAAATCGGAGGCGGCGAAGAGGGATGTGTGGTGCTGGCTTCGCTTCTGCGGTGGGCCGCGCGCAGGCACCGCCAAGAGGACGCAACCGGCCGCACACGCGGCGTTGTCCGGAGCCGGTGACGTGCGGGAACCTTGATCCTGGGGGCTTTCGCTAACTCGCTGAAAAATCGACGCAATCAGCGCGCCCCGGAATTGCCGGATTTTTTCCCCCGGAGCGCCAAGAGATGCTATAATGCAACATGTTAATGAAAATTCGGAGCCGCCAAGCGGCGCCGACGCAGGTAGGGCGAACCTGTCGCGCGAGATGGAGTTTAGCGTGCTGAAATCTCATCGATTCACCGTCGGGCAGACTGTCCGCTACATCGCCGGACCGCTGAACCGGGCCACGGCGGATGGATCCTTTAAGATCGTGAAGCTGCTGCCGCCGGACGGCGACGAACACCAGTATCGGATCAAGAACACCGAGGAAGCCTTCGAGCGCGTGGCGAAGGAGAGCCAGCTCGACCGGCACCGCTGAGGCTTTCGGTCAGGCGCGGTTGATGCGGGCGCGCAGGTCCGCAAAGCCTTCCTGAAGGCGAAGCTTGAGGCTGTTCCAGTTCGATTCAACCACGTCCCAGTTCACCATCGGACGGTTTTGCGTGGCAGCCGGTCCCGCCGCGACGGTCGAGGTCTGCATGCTGTCGTGATAATATGCTCCCGCGGTCAGGAGCAGGGTGCCGAGCAGCATTCCGAGGATCAGTCGCATATACGTTGCTCCGTGCGGCGGGTTGCCCGAGCGAACGTGCCGGCTGCCGAAAGGTTCCGCGGCCGCGGCGATGGAGGTCCCCGATGCCGATTTTCATTACGCAGGGACGATATACGCGCGACGCCATCAAGGGCATGGTGGTCCGTCCGGAAGACCGGTCCGAAGCGGTTGCCCGGTTGCTGACAAAGGTCGGCGGCAAGCTGATCGGATATTATGTCACCTTTGGCGACTACGATTTTCTGGTGATTGCCGAAGCGCCGGGCGAGACGCAGATGGCGGCCGTGTTGCTTGCCGCTGCCAGCGGCGGCGGCGTGACCGATCTCAAGACGGTCGTCGCGATGACGTCAATCGAGGCCAAAGGTGCGTTCGCTGCCGCGAGCGACCTGACGCCATCTTTCCGGTCTGCCGGGGGTGTCTGACGCAGGAACTTTCGGAGTATGAAAGTGTCTTGCTTTGGCCGATTTTCGGCGTCTTAATTCGCGGTAACGGCGGATTGGGCTGACATGATGCCGAACTTCGACATGGGTGACATGGCTGCTTTTCCGCTTCTGGGCACGCTGGCGCTGGCCACCGCGCTGGCGATCGTCGCGGTGATTGTGATTCTGCGCTACGGGATCCGCCAGGGTCTCGCCGCCGCCGCGGTGATCCTGCTTGCGGCCGGCGCGGTCTGGTTCGCGCTCGATCATCTCGATATGTACGGCAAGGCAGCGCAGCGCCGTGCGATCGAGGCACGGATTGCGGCACTCAATGCCCAGGCGCTGCTGCCGAATTCCAATCTTGCCTGTCTCGATGCCGCGGGTGGCGCTCTGGTGCATGAGGCCTGCGAGCGGGCCCTGTTCGCGAGCCCGGAACAGGTCGCCGCGGCGCTCAATTATGTCGGCGCCCGGCTTGATGTGTTGCGTGAGATCGCCGTGCTGCCGGGGCGCGATCAAGCTGCCTATGAAAGCCTGCGCGCGCCGATCGTCCGCAGCCTCGAGGCGGACCGCTTCGGTCTTGTGGCACAGGTTCTGATGGCGCGCGACGATTGCAAGCCGGCGGATTGCTACGCCTTCGATTTGCTCAAGCGCCGCGATCGGCTTGTCGCCAACATGAATGAGGGCGCATACGAGGCGCGGGTGACTCGCTTTGCGAGCGCATGGAGCGATAAGGCGGGCGCGCCGTCGGGGCCCGCGCTCGCGGCAGGGGCCGCAACGCCGGCTACGCCACCGCACACGCCGGTCAATATCGATTTTCCGACCGCGGATTCGATACCGGCCGTCAGCATCATGTCGAATGAGCCAGGCCGTCCCGGCCAGAACGGCGTCGGCGCGCCGCCGAAACCGGAGGCGAAAGCAGAGCCCCGGCCCGATCCGAGAGCCGAGACTCGTGCCGAGCCGCGCGCGGAGCCGCGCGCCGAGCCTCGACCAGAGACTCGCGCCGAGCCACGCCCGGAGCCTCGCGCCGAGCCGCGAGCGCAAGCATCCTCACCACCGCCGCGGCGTCCGGCGCAGAAGGCGCAGTCGGCGCGTCCGGCTCCGCCGCCTCCCGCCGCTGATCCGTTCCCGCAGCCGGTCGGATCCGCCCCGCAGACCACCGGCGCGCCGTCGCAATAAACCGCCAGCTCTTCCTTTGCTGCGTCGGTGCGGGCATCCTCCGCGCCGTCATAGACGCGCGGGTGATTCATGTTTGCCTCGGTCCTGATCGCCAATCGCGGCGAGATTGCATGCCGGATTGCGCGCACCGCGCGCCGGATGGGGCTGCGCACCATCGCGGTCTATTCGGATGCCGATGCCGGCGCCCCGCATGTGCGCGCGTGCGACGCGGCCTATCCGATCGGTCCGGCGCCCGCGCGCGAGAGCTATCTCGCGATCGACCGGGTGCTGGCGGTGGCAAGGCAGAGCGGTGCGGACTGCATCCATCCCGGTTACGGCTTTCTGTCGGAGAATGCAGATTTTGCGGAGGCCTGCGCGCAGGCGGGTGTCGTCTTTGTCGGCCCGCCACCCGAGGCGATTCGCGCGATGGGGCTCAAGGACCGGGCCAAGGTACTGATGCAGGAGGCCGGCATACCGGTGGTGCCCGGCTATCATGGCGATCAGCAGGACAACGCCTTCCTCAAACGCAAGGCCTATGAGATCGGCTATCCGGTGCTGATCAAGGCGGTCGCGGGCGGTGGCGGCAAGGGCATGCGGCTCGTGGAGAGGCATGCCGAGTTCGACGCGGCGATCGAGGCCGCGCGGCGCGAAGCGGCGTCGGCTTTCGGCGACGACCGCGTGCTGATCGAGAAATACGTTACGGCGCCGCGCCACATCGAGATTCAGGTCTTCGCGGACAAGCGTGGCAACGCGATCCACCTCTATGAGCGCGACTGCTCGCTGCAGCGCCGCCATCAGAAAGTGATCGAGGAGGCGCCCGCGCCCGGCATGACCGATGACCTGCGCGCGCGCATGGGGGCGGTCGCGATCGCAGCGGCGAAAGCGGCCGGCTATGTCGGCGCGGGAACGGTGGAATTCATTGCCGACGGCGCCGGCGGACTGAAGCGCGATGGCTTCTGGTTCATGGAAATGAATACGCGGCTGCAGGTCGAGCATCCGGTGACCGAGGCGGTGACCGGCTTCGATCTGGTGGAATGGCAGTTTCGTATTGCCGCCGGCGAAAGGCTGCCCGTCACCAATCAGAGCGAGATTCCGCTCAACGGGCATGCGGTCGAGGCGCGCCTCTATGCCGAGGATCCAGAGCGCGGATTTCTGCCCTCCACCGGCAGACTGGTGGCGCTGGCGTTTCCGCAAGGCGAGGGGCTTCGGGTCGATAGCGGGGTGGAGCAGGGCGGCGAGATTTCGCCGTTCTATGATCCGATGATCGCCAAGGTGATCGCGCATGCGCAAAGCCGCGACGCGGCGCTCGACCGCCTTGCCGCGGCGCTGGAGCGCACGATCGTGGCGGGTCCGCGCACCAATCTCCCGCTTCTTAGCGCCCTGTGCCGCTCTCCCGGTTTTCGCAACGGTGCGTTCGATACCGGTTATATCGCACGCCACCATGACGAACTCGGCCTCGATGGCGGCGCTCTCGACGCGCCTGCGGCCGCCCGTGGCGCTGCGCATCTGATTGCGCGCGCCCGTCCGCGCCCGACCGATCCGAATGCGCCGCTCTCGCCATGGGATATTGCCGACGGATTTCAGTTGTCCGGCATTCGGACGACGGTGCTGCCGATTGTGGTGAATGGCGAGCCGGCCCAGGCAGCGATCGATTTCTCCGTCTCGCCGTGGCGTGTCACGGTACAGGATGCGGCGCCGGATCCCTCCGCCACGGTGATCGATACGCCGCAGGCCGCGTATGTCCTGCGGGCGGGGCGGCAGACGCAGGTCGCGCTCGCCGATTTCGAGGCTGCCGAGACAGAGCATGGCATCGGCGACGGCACGGTGCGCGCGCCGATGCACGGCAAGCTGCTCGCCATTCTGGTCGCCGCCGGCGAAACGGTGTCGAAGGGCCAGCGGCTTGCCATCATCGAGGCCATGAAGATGGAACATGCCATCGTCGCGCCGTGCGACGGCGCCGTCACCGAGATCGCGGCCGCCGCCGGAGCGCAGGTCGCTGAAGGCGCCCGCATCATGGCGATCGTGGAACAGACCTGATCTGTGGAGAGCGCAACGCGCCGGCTTTGACGGCACCGCGGCGCGGCCGGTATGGAAGGCTCATGCCGCTTCATCTGATCAAATTGTGCGTGGGCTGCGATTCAGTCGACGAATTGAAATCGTGGGTCGGCGCGCGCCTGAAGGAGAAGAAGCGGCGCGGCCAGAAGCCGGAACACATCCACACCACCCGGATGGTCCCCAAGCGCGCGGACGAACTGCTGGATGGCGGCTCGCTCTACTGGGTGATCAGGGGCCAGGTGATGTGCCGCGAGCGCATCCTCGACCTGCGACCGTTCGTCGACAAGGACGGCATCGGGCGCTGCCGGATCGTGCTGGATGGCAAGATCAGGCTTGTCGCCCCGCGACCATACCGCGCATTCCAGGGCTGGCGCTACTTTGCCGACACGGACGCGCCGGGCGATCTCGATCGGACCGCGCGCGGGGCCGCAACCATGCCGGAACAGATGCGCCGCGAATTGAGCGAACTCGGCCTGCTTTGAGCTTTCTCACAGCGGATTTGCTATAGCTTGCGCAAGAAGCATCCGCCCCCATCGGGAGCGCGCCTCAAGCGCTCCCGGGCCGGGGCCGAGCAAGACGAGAGGACATCCGCCATGATCATCGGCGACCAGAATGAAGTCACCGTCGCGGTGCTGCAGGCGATGGAAAAGACGCCGGACCCGCGGCTGCGTGAACTTGTCACCCTGATGATCAAATATCTGCACGGCTTCATCCGCGAGGCGAAGCTGAGCGAGGAAGAGTTTCACCAGGCTTGCAATTTCATCGTGCGGCTTGGCCAGAAATCCGACGCCTCGCACAACGAAGTGGTGCTGATGGCCGGTTCGCTCGGCGTGTCGTCGCTGGTGTGCCTCCTCAACAACGGCAACAAGGGGCAGACCGAAACCTCGGCCTCGATGCTCGGCCCATTCTGGCGCATGAACTCGCCGAAGACCGAGAATGGCGGTTCGATCGTACGCTCGCCGACGCCGGGACCAGCTTTGTTCGCCGACTGCATGGTGGTGGACGGGACGGGCGCGCCGATCGCCGATGCCGTGGTCGATGTCTGGCAGTCCTCGACCGAGGGCCTGTACGAAAATCAGGACCCGAGCCAGGCCGACATGAATCTGCGCGGCCAGTTCCGGACCGATGCGGACGGCAAGTTCTCGTTTCGCAGCATCCTGCCGGCCGGCTATCCGATTCCGGTCGACGGTCCGGTCGGCGACTTCATCCGCGCGGTGAAGCGGCCGCACAACTACAGGCCCGCTCATATCCATTTCCTGATCTACAAGCCCGGATTCAAGACGCTGATCTCGCAGATCTACGTCAACGACGATCCGCTGCTGGAGACCGACGTCCAGTTCGGCGTCACCAAGGCGCTGATTGGCAATTACGTCCGGCACGAAAACGAAGCGCCGCCGGCGGCCGATGTGGAAGGCCCCTGGTATTCGTTCGAATATACCTTCGCGATGGAAGCCGGCGAGGCGAAGCTGCCGCGGCCGCCCATCTCGGGCAAGGCGGTCAAGGAGACGCCATCGCCCGCTCTGGCTACCTGACCGGCCTCGAGGCAGCGGTTTCCGCTCTGTCGGTTTCACATCGTGTCACAAGTCTTTGAAGGAACAGTTTGGGCGATTGCCGAGACGCGGGCGGTCGGCTAGCAAGCGTTTCCCTCCCGTGCGCCGCCGCACAAGTCCTGTCTCGGGCAATTCCTGGCTGACGT
>JBIQKQ010000061.1:6584-18682 GCA_044506365.1 Hyphomicrobiales bacterium | reverse complement strand
GCCGGCAGCACCAGCAGGATTTCGTGCGTGCGCTCGAGACGACCGGCATCAAGCCGGTCATCGATCGGACGTTTCCGCTCGAGCAGCTCGCCGACGCCTTCCGCTACGAGGCCTCCGGCGCGCACTTCGGCAAGATCTGCGTGACGGTGAGCTGACCGCGTGCGCCGCGGGCGGCAGCCGGCTACCGCCTAGGGCTTCCGCCACCGCATCATTCGTGGCTCGCGGCCGGCGGCGCCGCGGCCGCCGGCCTGGTCTGCGCCTCGATCGCCTTCGCGACGATGTAGGCGCGAATGGCCTCGGGCTCGTTCGGCGCGAGCGCCGGGGTCTGAGTTTTCTGCGGGAACAGGTTGGGCGTGCGTATGATGCCGCTGACGCCAAGGAGGCCGATTCCGAACGCGATCACGCCGCCGAGAACGATCGGCAGCGGGCTGGCGTGTCGGTGCTGTTGCCAGGTCCGCCGTTCTCGCATGTCGTGGATCGTCTTCATGCGCTTGCCTCAGGCTCTCGCGCCGCCGCATCGGCAGCAGTCTCGCGCATGACGAACAGACCGCTCGTGATCAAAGTCATGGCGGATTCCCGGCTCGCTCGAGCTTTCACGTTATTTGCGAGGTTATGTAGCCGCTCGCGTTGCGCTTGTCTTAACGCGATCATCGACAGCCGATGACACTGGCCGAATTCGGTTCGCGGCCGCGTGCATAAAGCGAACGTGGCATGAATCGATTTGTCGGCATTCGAGATAAAGTGCGCGGGAACAGTTGGAAGGTCGCCGTGGCAGGTCTAAGCGGCGCCGAGCAGCAACTCGGTCAGGCGGTCCGGCATGTCGATCATGGCGTCATGTCCGCAAGCCATGTCGTGCACGGTCCAAGCCGCATCGGCGCGAAGTCGTGCGGCAATCGCGTCGAACCCGGCCGAATTGAATCCCTTCGCGCGAATGTAGGTTTTTCTGGCGATCGTCTCGCGCGCTCCGGTGAGCTTCACCGGCTCGCCATACGTGCCGATCGGCTGCGGGGTGCATTTGCGATCAACGAAGGCGCGGTCCTTTTCGTTCACGTTGAAATAGGCGGCGCTGGCCGGCGGAATGCCGAGGTCGCCGCGCCTGATCGCAGCATTGACATTGTCGCGCAGGCCCTGCCGCGACAGCGTCATGATCGACTGCCCGTTCTGCGGCACGAATGCATCGAGAAAAACGATTGACGCGATCTGCTGCCGCACCTTCTCGGCGACACCGGAAATCACGATGCCGCCATAGGAGTGACCCACCAGCACGACCTGCCGCAGATCCTCGAAGCGGATGATGTTGGCGATGTCCGCGACATGGGTGGAGAGGGTCGGCCGCGTGCCAATGAGATGCGACCGGTCGCCGAGACCGGTGAGGGAGGGCGCGAACACCTTGTGGCCCTTGTGCTCCAGCCGGTCGGCGACCCTGCGCCAGCACCAGCCGCCATGCCAGGCGCCGTGCACCAGCACGAAATTGCGCGGTTGCTGCTGCGCGATCGCGGGTGCGGCAAGCATCGTGGATGCGGCAGCGCCGCCGGCGAGCAGGCCGCGACGGGTGATGTGTTTTCTGGTGTCGGGCATGGCAGGATTTGCTCCTGCATCATCATACATGAGGCCGCGATGCGAGGCCCGTCTGCGCAGGCCGATGAAGACGGAGGGTTGTCAGGAGCGCTCGCGCTTCCATTCCTTTTCCGGCACCTTCGCGCCGGCGCGCCGCAGCGACTTGATCTGCAACGGAATCTGGCCTGACTTTTCTGCGATCTCGCGGTCCTGCTGTTCGATGATATGGCGGGCGGGCGCATCGCCCTCGATGCCGCCCAGTTCTTCCGCCGGGACCCTGCGGTTGGAGCGCTGGCTGCCGTCCTCGTAGATCACGTCGAACAGCACGAATTCGGTGCGTTTGGTCGGTTTGCGCGCCATTGTTGTTCTCCTTGTTGGAGCGCCGGAGGCGATCGGGCACCTGAAAACAGGGATGCCATGCTGACGGCAGCGCTCAGGCCTTCGACTTGTGCAGATGGCCCGGGACGGCAGATCCGCGCGCGCCCTCGGAACGCGGTTTATATGCGCAATCGGCACGGCGGGCGCAACCCGCGTGCCATGCATATGGCTTGTGCCGGGCATGTATCCGCCAAGCGCGCTTGCGCCGGGTTCAGCCGCCAGGATCGGGTGGATTTGGCTGCGCAGTGGGCGGAGCAGGCGTTGCGCCCGCGGTTTCGATCCTGCTGAAATAAAGCCGTGGATCGCCGTAGAAGGCGTAGGACGCCCAGGAGAAGTCGTTGGAATTGGCCTGCTGGGCGGCCTTGAGACAGGCCAGCCGTGCGTCCCGGACCAGGGCGCCGAGCGGCTTTTCCTGCAACAGCCCGGAATAGAATGTGGTCGCAAACAGCGCGGCGGCATCGTCGCCGACCTGCCAGCGGGTGCCGAGCAGGTAGGCGCCCGTGTCGAGGAAGGCGCGCGCCAGTCCGAAGATGTCGAACGTCTCCTGCCAGAGCTTCCCGCCCGGCGCGTTTGGATTCGCACTCGCTTTCGCGGTCTCGCATCCGTTAATAAAAAACAGGACCGGCGGCCGGGTTTCGAATGCCATCAGGATATGCCCGGTCGACAGATCCTGATCGCGAAGGACGAGCGCGCTCTGCCTCGGGTTCTGCGGATTGAACGTCGCGTGCCCGTTATAGTGGATGATGTGAAAGCGCTTGCTGTCGTCGTCCAGCACCCTCATGACCCCGTCCCAGGTTGCGTCGCTATCCATCAGCAACGTGACCTTGGCGCCGGCGGCGGTGAGTATCCTGACGAGGGCGTTTGTTTCGCGGGCCGCCCCGTCCAGAGGCGCAAACTTGGTATTCTGATCTCGGGGCTCGGGATGAGGCACGCTGATCACGAGCACATGCAGCGCATCCTCCGGCAAAGGTGACGGTCGCAAGGCCGGCGGAATGCGGGCCTGAGATATGTTGACGAAGCGGCCGACCGGATGTTTGCAGCATAAGAACTGCTGCCCGTCATGCATCAACTCCCACGGATATTCGAGCAGCGCCTCATCGAGCCCGAGTTCGACGAATAGTTCGCTGCCATGCAGTTCCTGCTGCACGGCGATCGGCATCATATGCCGCTGCAGCAATCGTCCGGTATCCTTGGCCGACTTGGTGATATCGACGGCCTTGGTGCCGCCGCCGCGTCCGCGCGCGGTCACCGCCGCGACGAGGTCGGCGATGCGCTTGTTGATCGGGCCGAGTTCGGCCGGGCCCAGCACAAGTTCCTCGATCGGCGGACGCAAGGTCTTGCGCATCGGCGGGCTGAATTTCATCCGGAAGACATTGGTGCCGGACTGAGGGCTGAACAGTTCGAGCTGGGCGCCAGGCCCGGCCTGCCATGCGATCCTGTAGCCGGTCATGGCGCCGTCTCCGCCTTGACCACCGGCGATACGGCGCCCGGGTCGGTCACTCTCGAATCGAAGCGCCGGCCCTCCAGTTCGGGCAGGTCGTGATCGCGCCCGAACCTGCGCATGCCATCCAGGGTCAGCACCGAAGAGACCGGATTGAACATGAAGCATGCGCGATCCGCGCAGCGTCCGATGCCGAGCATCGACCCGGTGATCGAGAGCGCCGCAGCGCGCGCCCGCGATTTGATGGTCGCGATGCGGTCGGTTTCGGATTCGCGCCAGTAGCGTGGGTCGAGCGGCGCCACCGACAAGGCAACGGCGGGCGGCGAGACAGTATCCGACCAGATCGAACCCGCCGCATCCCAAATGATGTAGCGCCAGTCGCGCGGTGGAATGATGGCCCGGTCGGTCACGATCAGCATCGGGGCGTCAGACATTTCGTCGGTCACGTCGCGGACGGCCGCGACCAGCTGGTGCTGGTCGATGACGGCGGCTTCCTCGGCCCGCAGTTGTTTCGAAATCGGCCGGATGGTTCGTGGATCGAGAAGATCGATCGCGCTGCCTTCGGGCGCGTTGACAAAGATCTGTCCGAGGCTGCGGGCGATTCTGGTGAGGAAGCTGGGCTCCGGACTCGCCGGGCTGACGAAATATCGCCGGTAGGTGAGGCTCGGCGCGGCAGGGCGGTAGAAGTGTTCGACTTCGTGCAGCGCCGCCCAGAGTGCGAGGCCGTAATCGAGCGCGTTCTTCTCCTCGAACAGCACGAGGATCTGGACGAAAGCGCCGTCCCTGGCCATGGCTCAGACGATCCCGACGTCGCTATAGGCCTTCCTGATCGCGTCCAGCTTCTGTTGACGGTCCGGCGCTGCAAGGAAATAGACGCCGGCGACGTTCAGGAGGGTGGCGAGCGTCTGCGAAAAGCTGGCCAGTTTGTCGAGTCGGCTGAGCGTCAGATAATAGATCACCGCGCATTGGCGCGGCGTGAACATCGGCGTCCCGTCCGGGCGCGTCGCGGTCATGACGTTGTAAGCCGCCTTGTTGTGAATATTGCTGTTGGTGTGAACGCCGTAGTTGTCGAAGCGCTGGTTCGAATAGTGGTCCATATGGTCGGGATCGCCGGTGCGCGAGGGGTCGCTCATGTCGCGCAGCGGCAGGACATTTCCGCCGAGGCCAGCGCCGATCTCCCAGTTCCAGCCTGAGGTATTGCCGCCGTCATCGTGGGTCCAGTCCCAGTTCTTGATTATCACGCCGAAGATGTCGCTGAACGATTCATTCAGCGCGCCGGACTGCTTCATATAGATGAGGTTGGCGGTGAACTCGGTGATGCCGTGCGCCAGCTCGTGTGCGATGATATCGAGGTGCCGGGCGAAGCTGCGGAGCCTACCGCTCGCGTCGCGGTCCTGGCCATACCACATGCGATTGTTCCACCACATCGCATTGTTCCATTCCGGCGGGGCCTGATCGCTTGGCGAGGTGCAGTTGATGTAGGAGATGATCTCCATCCCATTGTCGTCGACGCCAACGCGCTTCAGTACGAAGCGGAAGAAGTCGCTGACCAGACCGGCATTGTAGTGGGCGGAGACTGCCGCGGGGATAGTGCCCGCAAATTGCGGCGAAGCACTGGTCACGGGGTCGACCGGCGGCGGCGCGGTATCGATGTCCCGATGCCCGAAGTCGAGCGTCTGGATGCGGCGGAGCGAATCCTTCAGCGCGACGCCGGCTCCGCCATCGAGTGCATGACCATACATCGTGCGGGCGACGCCATCCTCGTCGATGCCGTGGCATTCGACCAGCATGGTCGGCGACGCGCTCCAGTAGATCACAACCTTTCCATCATGCGCATCGACCAGATAGTCGAGACGCGGATTGCGCATCGCGGCCGAGCGGCCATGACCGTGCGACTTCAGTCCGTCCAGATAATCGGGGGGCG
Organism: Hyphomicrobiales bacterium; assembly: GCA_044506365.1. GTDB lineage: Bacteria > Pseudomonadota > Alphaproteobacteria > Rhizobiales > Xanthobacteraceae > Pseudorhodoplanes. The sequence goes on along the minus strand of JBIQKQ010000061.1, from coordinate 13,382 downwards.
CGGCGGGGACGTTGCGGATGTACCAGACAAGCCGCCATCTGCGCGTTTCCTCGTCGAAATAGAACGTCTTTTCCGGCGCGGCGACCATGCCGGCCAGCCGGCTCTTGGTCATGGTCAAGGACTCGATCGCCGCCAGCGCCTGCGTCTCGCTGATGCTGGCGATCGGAGAGACATCTTGCACGTCGACGAGCTGGGCGTCGATCGACAGCAATTCTCGCCCTTCGTCGAGTTCCACCACGGCGCTGGAGCCGAAGATCGGCACCGAAGCCTTGGTTTGCACGAAACGCAGGACGGAACGCTGAGTCTGAGTCGAGGAATCCGTCAGCCGGGAATGCTTGCTGTCGCGAAGCTTCAGGTCCGGTACGACTCGCGGGCTGTTCGGCGCGGTCAGACTGCGAACGGAAGGCCGTTCATCGCCGCCGAAAACATTGGAGAGATAGAAGCGGGCCGCGGCCTCTTCGGATTCGAACGCCGTCCTGTCCTCGGTCAGAACGCGGCCGGTACGCCGCGCCATCGGCCGCGTTCCAGCCCTGTCGAGGGCAATGTCGTCGGCATCGGCCGCGTTGAAGTGAATGCTTGCAAACCGCTCTGTCATCACTCACTCCATCTTCGATTTATCACACGTAATGCGTGCACAAATAACGGCTGGCATGATTACATCAGGCAATATTGCTACGGTTGCTGCGATTTTGTGCCATTGACTACACGTTATACGTGTGTATGGTCACCTTGTAAAGATTTCACCGGGAGGAGAGGTGGACCATGGCCATGTCAGCAAGAACCGCAGTCGATGAAGTCATGGCGGCCTATGAGGCAGCCGTCCCCCGCGACAGGCGAACCGGATTCCCGCAGGATTTCTGCAGGCTCTGGCCACAGGCCAAGCCGATCCTGGAATTTCTGTCCGGCATCGCCGTCCTGATTCCTGGACTTGGCTCGGTTGCGGGCGGCATTCTGAAGGGCCTGATCGCGGTCGGCGACAAGCTGGCCGAAGAAACCTGCAAATAGCCGGCAAACGATGGCCAGGCCGGACGGCTGATCGCGCGGTCGCTGCCGCGCCATCATCTGCGCTATTGGCATCTTGCGCTGATGGCATCTCCGCTATTGGCGCGGGTGCGGCTCACTCCGCCGCTGCGAGGTCCGGCGCGTCGATGAAGCCGCCGGACTGGCGCCGCCACAGCGCGGCGTAATGGCCGTCGGCCGCCAGCAGCTCGTCGTGCGTGCCCTGCTCGACAATGCGGCCGCGGTCGAGAACGACCAGCCTGTCCATTCGTGCGATGGTCGACAGCCGGTGGGCGATCGCGATGACGGTCTTGTTCGTCATCAGGTCGTCGAGGCTCGACTGGATCGCGGCTTCCACCTCGGAGTCGAGGGCCGACGTCGCCTCGTCCAGCACAAGAATCGGCGCATTCTTGAGGATCACGCGGGCGATCGCGATGCGCTGGCGCTGGCCGCCGGACAGCTTGACGCCGCGCTCGCCAACCTGCGCATCGTAGCCGCGCCGGCCCCGCCAATCTTCCAGTCGGAGAATGAAGTCATGCGCGTGGGCGAGCTTCGCCGCGGCAATCACCTCATCGTCGGAGGCGGATGGGCGGCCGTAGCGGATATTGTCGCGGATCGAGCGGTGCAGCAGCGAGGTGTCCTGGGTGACGACCGAAATCTGCGTGCGGAGCGATTCCTGCGTCACATCGGCAATGTCCTGCCCGTCGATCAGGATGCGGCCATCCTCCAGTTCAAAGAAGCGCAGCAGCAGGTTGACCAGCGTCGATTTGCCGGCGCCGGAACGGCCGACCAGCCCGATCTTCTCGCCCGGCCTTACGGTCAATGTCAGATCCTCGATCAGGCCTTTCTCGCTGCCATAGCCGAAGCGGATGTCCTGAAATTCGATCGCCCCACGGGTGACCTGAAGGTCCTTCGCATCCGGCTTGTCGGCGAGCCCCAGCGGGCGGGCGATTGCGCGCATGCCCTCCTGCACGACACCGATATTCTCGAAGATGTCGGTGATCTGGTAGGCGACCCAGCCGGCCATGTTGACGATTTGCCAGGCGAGCGGCAGCGCCATCGCCACCGTGCCGACCTGCACCTTGCCTTGCGTCCAGAGCCAGATCGACAGGGCCGCGACGGCGACGACCATCGCCGCATTCAGTGTCGCCAGCGTCAGGGTGAAGAGCGTGTTCAGCCGCAGTGAGGCGTGGAACAGCCCGGTATGCATCTCGATCGAGTTGCGCACATAGGCGTCCTCCTCGCGCGAGCGGGCAAACAGCTTGAGCGTCAGGATATTGGTGTAGGTATCGACGATCCGCCCGGTCATGATCGAACGGGCTTCCGACACTTCCACCGAGCGGTCGCGCATGCGCGGCACGAAGATCCGCAGAAGGATCGCATAGCCGGCAAACCAGACGAGGATCGGCAAGGCAAGCCAGGGATCGGCCGAGGCGAGCAGCAGCATCGCGCTCGTGCCATAGACGAGGATGTACCAGACCGCCGTGATCATCGAGACGAGGCTCTGGCGGATGGCCGGCCCGGTCTGCATCACCTTGTTGGCGATGCGGCCGGCGAAATCGTTCTGGAAGAACGCCCAGCTCTGGCGCACGACATGCCAGTGGCTCTGCCAGCGGACGAGGTTCGTCACGTTGGCGGCGATCGCCTGGTTGGCCACCATGTTCTGCGCGGTCAGCGCCAGCGGTCGCAGCACGATCAGCACCAAAGCCATGACCAGCAGGATGTGCCAGTTGTCGGCAAAGAGCCGGGCCGGGTCGCTGGCAGTCACCAATGTCACCACGCGGCCGATGAAGACCGGGATGGTCACGTCGAGCAGCGCGACAATGAAGCCGGTGACGAACAGGGCGACGAACAGCCCTTTCGCCTGGCGCGCGAAGTGCCAGTAAAAGGCGGCCAGCGTCGGCGGCGGCTCCGGATTGTCCGGCAGCACCGTCGGCTGCAGCGCCTTTTCAAACCGCTGGAACATCGCACTCCCGGACACGGCAAAAAGCGGCGCCTGAGCGCCGCCCGAATTGCTCACAAGATGATCGGATGCCTACCGCTAGCTCCTCATCGTGTCGGGAGCATGGCCGTCCGGATGCGCGAGGCGCATGCCAGTTTCGGGCGGGGCGGGCGGCTCGTGCCTTACACCGCGCAGGACGCTTCGGTGACGGTCGTGGCGGCAGGGTCCCCCGGGCCGGCAAGCACTTCGGTCTGGGACGAAATGTCGGCCGCATCTTCCGACGATGCGCCGGGGCGCAGGCGTCGCTGCAGATAGTAATGGGTGAGGCCGGTGATCAGTCGCTCGCGGGCATGGGCGGCGCAGTCCCGGTTGAGGCGCGTGACGATCGGATCCCGCGTCTGTCCAGTGGACCGGGCTTCATCCCGGTCGGACGTGGCGCGGCCGTCGATGGCGGCGGCATCGTGTCTTGTGACATCGCGCTCCAGCGATGGCGAATGGGCGGTTGACCGGAATGCGCCGGCGGCCAGCAGCATCGCCCCGGCCAGCAGCACGGTGCCGGCGACAAGCAGGCTGGATCGGCGGACCGGCGAGGGGCTTCTGTCCCGGGTCCGCAGTCGGTGTCGATGGCGCCGCTGCAAATCGTAGAACCGCTGCAGCGGAGCGAATTTCAAGCAGGAGGTCAGCATTGGGGAATGAAAGGTGGCGAGGAGTGGTAAGCGGCACCCTCATACCGATGCGCTCCTTAACGCCGCTTAAGATGCATGATCGATCCGCCCGAAGGGTGAGCGCCTTATCACCGCAATGCTTCAGATTGTGCGGGTCGCGTTAAGCGAACCGATACCGGGGCAAGCCGGAGCGCTTTTGCGATTGCAGTTGGTGCGGGAAGGCGATTGCGACCGCACCGCGCGTCAACGCGCCACGGCGCGTCTGCCGATACGTTCTCGATCAAGATTGGTGAGGTCGGCGGAGATCGCATCGGCTGCGGCGCGAAGGGCCGTTGCATGGACTTTCGCAAATGCATCGGGCTCCATGTAGCGTTTGGGCCAGAACAGCGTCAGCGCACCCACCGCGCCCGACCGGTCGCGAACGGCCGCTGCCATGCCGTTGAAGGGCTGCTCCGCAGCCCTGGTATTGAAGCCGCGTCGCCGGAAGGCAAAACCGGCCTTGCGGATCTCTGCAAGCTCCTGCAACAGCGTTTCCTCGCTGATGCCGACCCGCTCGAAGCTCCACACAGGATGACGCGGCTTTGAGCGGGCCAGAGCAATCACCTGCTTGTCATCCAGAAGCGAAAGATAGGCCAGTCCGGCAGCCGACGCGAACAGGTTGACCTTGGTATCGACCTCACTGCGTTTGCCAATGCGATACGGACTGAGCGAGTAGGTGGACTCGACGATTTGCATGCGCCCGGCATTGTAGACGTGCAGATCGGACGGCCATTCGATCCGCCGCGTCAGATCCACCATATGCGGCAATGACACCTCGACCACCCGGCCGATCTGGGCAGCATAGGCACGGTCCTTTGACCATGGCAGCGCGATATTGGGCCGGAACAGACCGTCGTTGATCCCGACGCGGACCAGATTGCGCTTGGTCAGCGTGCCGAGAAGCCTGCGCAGGGTTGATTTTGGCAGCGCCGTATTCTGGTGTAGCTGGTGCAGGGAGCACCGCTGCTCTCTTGCCAGCACCTCAAGGACGGTAATCGCGCGGTCAAGCGAGCGGGTTTCGAGGCTGTCGGTCATGATCCTGGTGGGTCTGGCGTGTCCTGGCGCGAGTCTTGCGTGCCGCCTGGCGGCACGCAAGGCGGAAAGGCCTTGCGCCGCCCGTGCGTTCGGGGCTGTTGGCGGGCGACCCCTGATCCACCCCAGAACCAAAATGACAGGGCGTCGAGGAACGGAGGACGCGATGATCCATGGATGGAAGTCCGGTGCGATCCGGCGGTTGCTGGTTGTGTCGGCGGTCTGCGCACTGACGCTGGCCGTATTTGTGGCGCCGACGGCCGCTCAGGAGTGGCCGGTCAAACCGATCAGGATCATCATCGCTGCGACCGCCGGCAGCCCAAACGACCTCCCGGCGCGGATCGCTTCCCAGATCCTCGGTCCGAAACTCGGCCAACCCGTCGTCGTCGAGTACCGGCCCGGTGCCGCGGGCGCCATCGGCGCGCGCGCGGCCGCAAGTGCGGAGCCCGACGGCTATACGCTGTTTCTCGGCAATACCTCGACGCTCGCGGCCATTCCCGCGGTCTCGAAGAGTGCAGGCTACGATCCGGTGAAGGATTTCACGCCGATCGCGAAAATCGCCGAAGGCTTTCTGGTTCTCGCTGTCCATCCCTCATCGCCGTGGAAGAAGGTGGAGGATTTCGTCAGCTATGCCAAAGCCAATCCCGACAAGATCACCTACGCGCATAGTGGCCGCGGTTCGCTGCCAAATCTCGCCGGCGAAGCGTTCATGCTGCGCTCCGGTACAAGGTTTGCGGGCGTGTCCTACCGGGGCGGCGGTGAGTCGGTTTCCGCGGTGTTGAGCCAGGCGGTCGATGCCACCTTCGAGAACAACGCGCTGATCGGCAGCCTGGCATCCAGCGGAAAACTCAGGGTTCTCGTCATCCAGAACCGCACGCGCATGGCGACGCTGCCGGACATCCCGACCGTTTCCGAAGCCGGCCTTGCCGGCGCCGAGGCGAATACGTTCTTCGGGCTCGTTGCTCCAAGCGGCACGCCGGCGGCGATCGTTACGCGCCTGAACACTCTGATCAATGAAGGCCTGCGCGATCCCGCCATCGAGGCCGTCATCGCCAAGGCCGGCATGACGATCGATCCCGGATCGCCAGCCGATTTCTCCGCCTTCATCGCCGCGCAGCACAAGCGCTGGATGGAGGTCGGCAAGGCCGCAAACATTTCGATCCAGTAACAGGCGCAAAGAGGTCGCTCATATGGAAACCCGTCACGTCCCGGTGCTGATCGTTGGCGGCGGACCTGTTGGACTTGCGCTGGCCGGTGATCTTGGCTGGCGCGGTGTCCACTGTGAGCTGGTCGAGCGGACCGACGGTACAATCACCTCGCCCAAGATGAACGAAGTCAATGCGCGGAGCATGGAGTTCTGCCGCCGATGGGGCATCGCCAAGCAGGTGCATGATTGTCCGTTCCCGGGCGACTGGCCGCTGGACGTCGTGTTCGTCACTAACCTCGCCGGCTACGAGCTCGGACGTCTGCGACGCCCACCCCGCAATCACCAAGTCAATCAGGATTACGGCCCCGAGCGGCTGCAGGCCTGCTCGCAGACGTGGTTCGATCCGATCCTGCGCGCCTTCGCAGAGTCGTTTCCGACGGTCCGGCTGCGCCATCGGACACGTCTCGAATGGTTCGAAGACCGCGGAGATTGCGTTGTCGCCGATATCACCGATCTCGAGACTGGCTCACGCACCCGCGTGACCGCGGATTATCTTGTCGGGTGCGACGGTGCGAACAGCATGGTCCGCCAGGCGCTCGGCATCGGGCTCGTCGGAAAGGGTGTGCTCGGTACGCCGGTGAATCTGTTCTTCCGCGCGCCAAACCTGCTCGATCAATGTGGCAAGCAGCCGGGCACATTCTTCCTCGGCATGGACCGTGAGGGATTGTGGGCCAATATCAGGATCATCGATCCGGAAGCCGGGCTGTGGCGGATCATGGCTTTCGACAGCGGCGGACGAACGGCGGAAGATATCGATCGTGAAGCGATGGTGCGCCGCGCCGTCGGGCGGCCGATCGAGGTGGAATGGGCAGGCGTCAGCACCTGGACGCGGCGCAGCGCCGTAGCCGAACGCTATAGCAAGGGGCGCGTCCTGCTTGCCGGCGACGCCGTGCACCAGCTCTTGCCTACAGGCG